>JAJFJG010000009.1 GCA_021774265.1 Nitrosomonas sp. | reverse complement strand
TCGGTGCCGGTGTCTTTGTACAGGGTAAGCGGCCAGGTGATACTACAAATACCTATTTATTGCCGTCACAAGCGCGCGTCGATGCCATGGTGCGTTACCGACCAAAACTCATGAAGTCACGAGTGGCATTGCAATTGAATGCCTATAATCTGACCAATGACGACCTCTTTGGCGGTACGGTAGGGAATCGAAATTCTATAAACGTCGGTATCCCGCGCACCTTTGTTGGTTCGATTAATTATGCAATGTAGTCATCTAAATTCATAAACCCGGCAAGGTGAACGGTTAAACAGTTCTGCGCATCTTTATTGATAAATTGCTCAGTCCCATTCCACTCACCTTCCCAGTTTTTATAGTGATTTTCATATCCCTTTGATAAGTATTTTCTGATGTCTGACACCTGTCATTGAAAATTATTTGAAAAAAAATGTCCGGTTTTTGGTTGCTCAATCGTCATATAGATATAGGACGAAAAATTAAAACGGAAAAAATAGCTTTTGAGCTTTGCGTCACTATCGGAAAGCGCATTGTATGCCTTGCATAACACCAAATTTTTCGGTCTGCTTTGTTATTACTCAACAAGGCAGGTATGACTAATTTTTATCTTTCAAAGAAAAAACTTGATTACTCAACATCTCCCATTTGATGGACAAAAGGCATTAACAGAATGATTTTTGCAAGACACCATTCAATCTTTTCAATGGTTTCTATTGGCAGCTTATTCTTTGTACTCGTGACGCATGCTGCCTTGCTTTATGGTATGTGGCAGCATCGTTTCTCCACCGAGGACACGCAAACGATGACACTGTCTGCGGAAATGATTGCGCCACCACAACCCATCAGTGAAGTACCCGAAGCGACCAAGGTTGATTTAAAGTCTGAACCCAAGCCAGAGCCTCCGAAGAAGCCCAAAGTTGTTAAAAAAATACAACCGGAGCCCAAAAATCGTCAATTAGTTTCCAATGCGCCCGCTGCACCAAAGGAAGAGTATGTAGCGCCTCCCCCGCCAATACCGGAACCGGACCACGAACCTGAAGTGGAGGAAATGGAGGAGATAAAACCTGTCGCTGAGGCTCGTCCAGCACAAATGCAGACAGGCCCCGTTACCTTATCTTCTGAATTGTCCGTCTCTTGCCCAGAATTAAATGCGCCAAGCTATCCCGAGTATTCGCGCCGATCAGGTGAAGAAGGCCGACTGATGCTGCAAGTTGAGCTGGATGAATCAGGCCATGTGAGTGAAATGAGCGTCGTCAATAGCAGTGGTTATTCACGTCTTGATAACGCCGCGCTAGATGCAGTAAAAACCTGGCGCTGCAGACCAGCCGTACGCGACGGCCAACCTGTGCGGGCAATCGCATTGCAACCTTTTAATTTCATTATTCAAGGATATTAATATTATGGAAGACCATCTTGGCTTAGCTTATTTTCTAGATCATATCGATCATGTAGGAATGAGTGTTGCCATTTTATTACTTTTATTGTCTATCGCCAGTTGGTATCTCATTATTACCAAAAGCATTAATAACTTTATTGCCGCCCGGCGCGCACAAGCTTTTCTAGCATTATTCTGGGAAATTGACTCTCTGCAGGCGTTAAAGGTCAAAATGAAAGACACCGCTACTGACAACGCGTTTGCACACCTAGCAAAATTGGCGGTCAATGTCGTGGATAATTCTCAAAAACGCGGACTTAAAAAACTGACTGTGACTGGGGAAGAAGGAGAATTGCTAACACGCACACTGCGTAATGGTATCGGGCAAGAAGCAACGCGTGTCGAAAATGGCCTTACTATCATGGCAACCGCTGGATCTGCAGCACCTTACATCGGATTATTAGGCACTGTCTGGGGAATTTACCATGCCTTGATACAAATTGGTCTTTCAGGCCAAGGGACGCTGGATAAAGTTGCCGGCCCGGTCGGTGAAGCTCTGATTATGACTGCACTTGGATTAGCCGTTGCGATTCCGGCCGTATTAGCTTATAACGCCTTTGTTAGATGGAACCGACTATGGATGGCAAAATTAGACGCCTTTGCGCTTGAATTATTTACCATCATCACGGTTGGCAGCAAAATTGAAGATAGCGCCGAAAAACCGACAGTAGCAAGCCATCAACAACCTTTAATGTCGCCTGTAGAAACACCCGCAGCGTTGGAAGGAAGAGCATAATGGCTTTCGGCGGCGCAGACGGCGATCTAGGACAGAAAACCATGTCTGAAATCAATGTCGTCCCTTTAGTGGACGTGATGCTCGTTTTATTGATTATTTTCATTATTACCGCCCCACTGCTTACCCATTCTGTAAAAATCGATTTGCCTAAAGCATCCAGTAGTCCCGATACGAGTCAATCTGAACACATCGAGTTTGCTATTCGTGCAGATGGCAGTTTTTTTTGGGATGGAGAAATCGTGGCTCGTGAACAACTGGTGCCACGTTTTTCCCAGCTAGTAGCAGACTCGCCTCAGACTGAGTTGCATATCAGTGCCGACAAAATGGCGCATTATGAGCATGTGGCACGCGTTATGAGTATGGCGGCGAGAACGGGCATAACAAAGATCGGATTTATTACCGACCCAACACTTGAGTGATGTTGAACCCAAAAGCCTCAGTCACCCCTATGAAAATAAAATAGATTATTCGTTTGGCATACACTCCTACTGGATGAGCCAAGCCACGAGGGTTTTAGGTTGAATCATACCAAGTGGTGGGTGTTGTTATGCTTACTGATTTTTGGCGGTGGATGCAATACGCTAGCGGATCGTCAAGAAAATGATCTCGATGTGCACGTCCCATCCGAATGGAGCAGTCTGCCCGATTCAGATCAACCTGTCGGGCACAACTGGATTGATTCATTTGATGACCCTGTTTTAAGTAAACTAGTCGGAGCAGCAATAGCGAACAATTTCGATCTAAAATCGACTGCCGCACGTGTAGAAGCCGCCATTGCCCAGGCGCGAATTGATGGGTCTGGTCTATGGCCACAGTTATCGTTTGCACCAGGGTATCAACATACCCAAGTTCGTAGCGCGGGCTTTGGTTCGGCACAATTTAGCGTGTTTGAGGGATTGTTTAATGTGAGCTGGGAACTGGATGTCTGGGGCCGTGTCCGCGATTTTAGACAAGCCGCCGCTCAGGAAGCAGAGGCAGCACATACCGACTTTCAAGCCGCACGGCTTTCTCTGGCTGCACGCATTGCACAAAATTATTTTGCCTTGCAGGAAGCAAAACTTCAAACTCAGGTTGCTGTGCAATCGGTTGAGGATCGCGGTGCTATTGCACAGCTAGTGCAAGGGCGTTTTAAGCGCGGCCTGGCACGCGGCCTTGATGTGCGGCTGGCACTGACCGATCTGGCCAACGCTAGATCACAGCTTGCCCAAGCTAGAAACCAAACACAACTTGTCACTCGGCAACTGGAAATCCTACTGGGGCGTTATCCCGACACCTCATCTCTAAATAATGCGCTTGCCAATACAGCATCGGCGGATTCAACCGTGACTGTCAACCAACCAGCACTCCCTGCGCCACCAAGGGTGCTTGCTGCCGGATTACCCGCTGAGTTATTGGGCAGACGCCCAGACCTGATCGCCGCTTTCACACGATTACACGCTGCCGATGCACGCCTAAAAAGCACAAAGAAACTACTACTACCACGCATCGCTCTGACAGCGGCAGGCGGTACACGCGACAGCGCATTGACGGATTTAATTGATCCACGTGCAGTGGTCTGGAATATATTTGCCGGCATGGCGCAACCCCTGTTTACCGGCGGACGCATCCGCGGCAGCATTCATTTAAACGAGGCACGCGTGGAAGAAGCGCTCAATCGCTATCAAGCGGTTGCGTTGAATGCTTTCAGGGAAGTTGAACAGGCGTTGGCTGCCGAAGAATGGCTACGTGAGCAGGAAGAAGTATTACGAGAAGCCGTGCAGCAAACAGAAGCTAGTCAGGAGCTGGCACTTTATTCCTATCGTCATGGCTTCATTCAGATTCTGACGTTACTTGATAGCTATCGCAGTACCTTTAACGCACAAAGTGCTCACCTAGCCGTCAAGCGACAGCTGCTCAACAACCGGGTCAATTTGTACCTAGCGTTAGGGGGCGGTGTCTGATGTTGTTTCATCTTTTACCACAATACCCACTATAAGCATGCAACCACGTCGCCAAATTTTTATCGCCACCCTGCTGCTAATCATTGGCGGACTGGCGTCATTCATGCTAATTCAGTTCCCCCCGAAAAGTGATCAGCGGGAAGAAACACCACCACCGCCTGTGGTTAAGGTCGCTCAAGTTAAACTGCAAACAAAGCGTTTGCATGTCCACTCACAGGGACGGGTTACAGCGCATACGGAAATTGACCTGGTAACGGAAGTATCAGGGCATATCATTAACATTTCACCGGCTTTTGTCAGTGGCGGCTTTTTTCGACAAGGCGATGTGTTGGTCACCATTGACCCGGCGGATTATGATCTGCGTGTCGCGCAGGCACAAGCACAAGTCAAAGAAGCACGTCACATGCTAGCCCGTGAAGAAGCGGAAGCGATTCAAGCACGTGATGAATGGCAGCATCTGGGCCAGGGCGACCCCAGTCCGCTCAACCAACGCATACCGCAGTTGCAGGAAATGCGTGCAAAACTGGCTGCCGCAGAGGCGATGCTCAAACAAGCCAAGCGACTCAGGCAGCGCACTCAAATTCGTGCGCCATTCGATGGACGGGTACGTAGTAGAAACACCGGTATCGGGCAGTATGTGACCGGCGGCACCATTCTGGGTGCACTGTACAGCAGCGACTTTGCCGAAATCCGGATAGCAGTCAATACACAAGATCTAGCCTTTTTAGATTTGCCGGATGAGGTCGATTCTGCAAACCCGGAAAAAATGCCGAAAGTTGTATTGACTGCAGATTACCAAGGTAAAAAACAAATCTGGCTTGGTCAAATTAACCGCAATGAAGGCATGATTGATCGTGATACCGGTATGTTGATGCTTGTTGCGAAGATTTCCGACCCTTTTAACCGACTACCGACCGATGAAACGGCTCACGCCAAATCAGCCAATACGGTTGCGTTACCCTTAGGCCTGTTTGTAGAGGCCGTGATACAAGGGCGTCGATTTAATCAGCTGGTCATTTTGCCAACGAGCGCACTCATCAAGAATAATCATGTCGCCGTTTTGGATCAAAACAATCAATTGCGCATCCGCGCGGTTCAGGTGCTTAAACGTGAGCGCAACCAAGTCATCATTCAAGCCGGACTCAAAACAGACGAACGGGTGCTGGTATCGGGCTTATTACAACCAATGGAAGGCATGCAAGTCACGCCGGAATTATTGCGCGAAAACGACAAGGCAGATAGTAAACACTTATGAAGCTAATTATCTGGTTTGCTAAGAATCCGGTTGCGGCCAATCTGCTCATGGTATTAATTATCGCCGGTGGGATATTGGGTCTTTCCAATGCGCAACGTTATGTCTACCCACCCGAGCCACAACACCAATTCATGATTAATGCCGTCTATGACGGTTCCGGCCCGGGTGAAGTAGAGCAAGCGGTGTGCATTCCAATTGAGGAAGCATTGCATGATCTGATCGGTGTCAAACATGTTTATACCATCGCCCAGCAAGCATTTTGTTATGTCACCGTTGATTTTGATCCAGCACTAGACGCCGCCCGTCTTCAAGCTGAGTTACAAGCACGTATAGAAGCTGTGACTGTATTTCCACAGGAAGCCGAAAAACCGCTTATCAAGGAATTAAAAACAGGGGTTCAAGCCGTTATTGTCGTACTGCGTGGCGCTGCAGATATGCGCACGTTGCAACATTACCGCGATCAACTACAGGCCAAATTAAGCACACATCCGCATATTGGTCCACTATTGGCCTACCCACAGTTTCCTTACGAAATATCCATTGAAATTTCAGAATCAGATTTGCAACGTTATGCACTCAGTCTCGATGAAATCGCTGCATCAATCCGTGCCGCTTCTAAGAATATCCCTGCGGGCGAGTTAAAAAGTGTCGACGGCAAATTGCTGATCAGAAGCCAGGAACAAGCCATGACGGTAGATGATTATGCCGCCATAGTGTTACGTCCTGGCCAGCAAGGGGAATACCTTCAGATCGGTGAAATAGCGCAAATCCATGAGACGGTACGCGATAGAGATATGCGGCTAAGGTCTGACGGCAAGCCGGCCATGGAAATTATTATCTGGCCAAAAAATCAAATCGGGCAAACGGTGGACGCGGTTCATGAGATCGTTAACACCTTTCGCGCCGACCTACCTACCGGTGTCGAGGTCATCACTTGGGACGATTGGTCGAAATATTATGATCAGAGTATGTCAATGCTGATGAGCAATGCCTTTTCTGGTTTTATTCTGGTATTTATCATATTGACGTTAACGCTACATTTCCGGCTCGCGCTATGGGTCAGTGGCGGCATTCTCATTGCAATCTTCGGCGCCTTTTGGATGATGCCGATATTGAGTATTTCGCTGAATACTTATACCATCGCCGCGTTGATCCTGATCCTGGGCGTGGTCGTCGATGACGCCATTATTATAGGCGAGCACATTCATACCCATCAACAACAGGGCAATCCTGGTTTGTCCGGTGCGATTAACGCCACACGCGAAATGGCACCATTAGTCGTGTTGATGGTGTTATCTACGATGATTGCGTTTATACCAGGCTTGTTGTTGCCGGGGTTAACGGGAAACCTGCTGTATAACGTGTCCGCGGTGGTGATACTAACTCTGCTTTTTTCTATTGTGGAAGCGTTGTTAATTCTACCGGCACATCTGGCTTACAGTGATACGCAGACCAAGCAACGCTTAACCGCTTTTTCATGGGTTTCATCACTGCAAACGCGGGTAGACGCTGGCTTACAGTGGTTGATCGATGTCGTTTACACAAGGGCATTACGAGATTTTCTGCGTTTACGTTACATCGCCTTGGCAGGATTTGCGGTATTGCTGCTACTTGTCATTGCTTTAGCTTTGTCTGGACGTATTGCTAGCGTTCTGGATGCACCAGTAGACGACTACTATTTACATGCGACACTCAAGCTCCCAGCCGGCACGGCTTACGAAGAAGTTGATCGGCAGGTTTTACGTCTGGAACGAGTTGCCAATAACATCCGCGCGGAGCTGAATACGGAATTGTATGGCGATTCATCCCAAACGACTGATGATAGTATCCGCCATACACTAACATTGAGTAATGACAACTGGGGCTTTGTTAATCTTGAAATGGCCGTTGACGAGCGGATACGTACCCGTATGGAAGACATCAAAAAACAATGGCGGGAACGTTTTGGTGCACTACCAGCCGATACGACACTAACAATTCAGAGTGTCTGGCCGCGCAAACTCGGCGTTTCTCCCGAAGAACCCCCGAAAGCGATCGAATGGATGCTGATTGCGGCGGATACCGCACAGCAAAGTGCTGCCGGTGAAATACTGAAAAATAAACTATCCGCTTATGACGGTGTGCATAGTATCTCCGGCTCGATGCAAGCCGGCAAGCCTGAATTGCACCTTAAATTAAAACCGGCTGCCGCGTATCACGGTCTGACCATGCTCAGCTTGGGAGAGCAAGTACGCCATGGTTTTTTCGGACTGGAAGTGCAGCGCTATTACCAGGGACGTGATGAAATTCGTGTCATGCTGCGTTTCCCGCCGGATGACAGGCGAACGCTGGATAGTTTGCACAAACTACCGATCAAGTTGGCGAATGGTCACAGTGTGCCATTTGGCACGGTCGCCGAGATGGAGTTTGCCGCAGGCTTTGCCAGTATCAACCGGCATAATCGCGAACGCATTCAATTGATTGGCGCCGAAGTCTATCAGGATAAAGCCGATGTTGAAGCCATTCTAGCCGACATGCGCACCACTGTTATCCCGCAACTGGAAGCACAGTTTCCCGGATTAGAAATTAAATCGGGTCAATCTCGGCAGCAGCAAGAGAAAGCTATGTCCGATCTATGGCTTTATGGCGCCATGGCTTTTCTTGGCATTTATGCACTACTGGCCGTGCCGCTACGTTCGTATACACAACCGATGATCATCATGTTGGTCATTCCGTTTGGTTTTATCGGTGCCGTTGCAGGCCATCTGTTGCTGCAAATCCCGCTATCGTTAGAATCTTATTTTGCGCTGTTTGCCGTGGGTGGTATCGTGATTAATGACAGTCTAATTTTGATTGCGCAGATCAATAAGAACCTACAGCAAAAGATGGCGGTTATGGAAGCCACGATTCTTGCTGGAAAATCCCGCTTTCGTGCCATATTCCTAACGACTGTGACGACTTTCGTCGGCTTGTTGCCGCTCATTATTACCCAAGGCTACGACGCAGAAAAAATCATGCCCATGGCCGTTACTATTGCATTTGGGGTACTGTTTGCTTTCTTTGTGACGTTGTTTTTGGTGCCTGTCAGTTTCGTTATTTTAAACCGCGCACAAAGAAATCTCGTGTAACTCATCTACACGAACTACAGTAATGCTGTACTTATACGGTAGTATAAGGTGCCTTCTGTAAAAAAGGAGATAAGACAATGGCACGAATTGATATTAACGATCTTTACGAAGGATATCTTAAAAGCTTGGTTGATGCTGGTCTTTTCAGGTCAGTGACAGCCGCTGCAGAAAATGCTATTCATAAACAGATGATTGAAGATAAAAATCTGCGCTTTGTCTCTATCAGCGCGGCCATTGCAAAAGGTGAAACTGATATTCAGGCTGGCCGGACAGTACGTTACACACCCAATCTAATGACTGAAATTTCTGAAAAAGGCAAACAGGCTGCATTAGCTGGAAAGCCTGTAAAAAGCGCAGTCAAACCATGAATATGTTTTAGCGCTTTCCGATGAAGCCTATGACGATCTTATCAATATCCAAAATCACACCTATGCTCAGCACGGTGAAAGAACGTGGCGTGAGCATGGCACGGATTTGGATAAAGGCATGGCTCATATATTGGCGCATCCTTTTTCTGGCAACACGCGGGATGACATTCCAAGTGGCTATCAAGCATCAACTGTGCGCGAACATGTGATGATTTATCGCGTGGAAGATAAAACCATATATCTTGTGCGCATTTTACATAGCAAAATGAATTTTACATTCCAGTTCTCAAAATAATAAAACCGAATGATAAGACCGGCTGCGGAAAAAACTGCCGGGCTTAGAATAATATCAACCACGCTCCTCCGCTGATCTTAGAAATTTAAATCCGATAGTTGATGGGTTGCACTCATCCTACGCGAACTTAATGATAGATACAGGTTTTGACCTATTCAGCACGATTCGATTATAATAATCGAATCGATCGATAATAATGAGGACACAATCATGGACGCACTTTCTGCCAATGAAGCCAAAACTCAATTTGGCGACCTGTTGTTAAAAGCACAGCGTGCTCCCATTCAAATTAACAAAAATGGGAAGCCGGTTGCCGTTGTCATCTCGATGGATGAATACGAAAGTATTGAGACTCTCAAGCTTCGGCTTTTGCAATCGAGAGCTGCACAGGCCAAAGTGGATATTAATGCATGCAACACCGTTGATGGTGATTCTTTTTTTGAGGCATTAGAAACCGGCCAGCATGACTAAGGAAGCACCGAATAATTCATGAACCAATGTCTGACAGCTAAAATTATCCACATTATTGTTACAAATCTTGACAATAGCTAGCTATTACCTGCGACTTGCGCCTCAATTTGAAAGATTTTATCTCATCATCCATTTGGCCCAGAATTAATCGGTGCTTCCCTAATGCCTAATTTTCGTTTAACTCCAGATGCTCAGTCCGACCTGATTGAAATACGCCGTTTTACGATCAAGCAATGGAGCAGCGCTCAATCGCAAAAATATTTGTCAGAACTCCAACAAACGATTCGATTGCTAGCTGAAACACCTTCCCTCGGCAAATCAAGACCAGACGTTGGGTCAAATATATTGAGCTTTCCTTGCTCTAGCCATGTTATTTATTACGTTGTTCATGAGCAACAATTGGTCGTATTCGGCATATTGCACAAACGTATGGTGCCGTCTAACCACCTGGCTGATCGAAAGGCATTTTAATATTAATATTCGTGTGGCTATACTCAGTTCATAATCGACACCTACTGCGGTGAAACTGAACCGACACAACTTTCTGGCCGCATATCGCGACTACGCTCGAAAACAAAAACAAACCATTCTGACGCTTTATGTCTACCGTAGCTGGCCTTCAGATTATGTGTCGGATATTGAATCACATATTGATTGGTGGGCTGCACCCCTCCTACACGAACCACATGCGGCATTTTGTCACATTCCAAAAAATCGCCCTATCGCGCATAATCCGTCAGCATTAAATAAAAGTCTAAAAGGCTGTCCGAATACAGCCAATCTCATGAACTCCGGTATATTTCTTTCCAACCTTTATCTGCGTCATTTCGGTGAATTACGCGCTTTCTTGCAAAGGCGTGTTGGTTGTCGTGAGATTGCGGCAGAGTTAACGCAAGAAACCTTTATTCGTTTTATAAGCTACCCCAACGATTCAATACAGAATGGTCGTGCCCTGCTATATCGTATCGCAGGGCATCTGGCAATTGACTATCATCGTGTCCGTGTGAAACAACCCGTGCGTGTTTGCATAGAAGATCTCCCGCTACATGAGCTACCGGCAACAGATATAGCCGACCCATCCAGAGTGCTATGTGCACGCCAGATACTTGAGAAATTATGCGCTGCAATTGAAGAACTACCACCGCGATGTAACCATGCTTTCGTGCTGCACAAATTTGATGGCTATTCGCATACCGATATTGCCGAGAAAATGGGCATCACCCGTAATGCCGTCGAAAAGTTGCTGATTCGCGCACTTGTCCAATTGCGGCATGTGTTGAACTAATGAAACAACAGCAGACGCAACAATCTCCCGAGGAAAATACGTTGACCGAGCAGGCAGCCACTTGGTTTTTACGCATACAACAAAGTGATTGCAGCGATGCTGACCAAAAGGCTTTTGAGGTCTGGCTGGCGGCTAGTGAGGCAAATCGTGCCGAGTATCAACAATACACTCAGCTTTGGCAAAACCTGGATCAACTCGAACGAAAACCAAAGCAATCACCAAGTAAAAAAGCTTACTTAGCGATCACCTCCGTTATGATGCTGATGCTTATGTTCGGCTCGCTGCAATGGCTTTCCGATTATGAACAAATTCATACAACGGCGGTGGGTGACCGCCATCAAATCACGCTCGCGGATGGAACAACAATCGACATGAATACCGACACCGTGATTAGAGTCGCGTTATGGGGCTACAGCCGCAAGGTGACACTAGAACGGGGTGAGGCCTCATTTAAAATAGGGGATGAACGCTTCCGATCCTTTGTCGTCTTCTCCGGAAACGGCACGCTGAGGGATATTGGCACTGAGTTTAACGTCACCAAAGAAACGGATAAAACCACCGTTTCAGTGCTTGAAGGGGCGGTCGAGGTCACATTAGATAATCAAAGCCAAGCTACAAAACTATTGTATGGTGGGCAACAGCTGACCTATTCAAACTATGATATATCCAGCATTTCTCCCGTGAATGCCGAGGCAACCGTTGCCTGGCATAAAGACCGACTCATCTTCCGTGAATTACCACTTGATGAAGTCGTTCAACAGATTAACCGTTATCACGTGCGCCCGATCAGGCTTGGCGATCAGCAGCTAAGTCAGCTTAAAGTCAGTGGAGAATTCAATTCGACTGATCGCGCAGGACTCGTCCAGGCGCTAAAAACTTTACTTTCATTACGTAGCAGTGAGCAGAATGACGTTACGGTGCTTCATTCGGCTAAATAACCACTTTATAATTTCCCCCCGCATGTCAGGTGTTTCCTTTCTTTTTCGTCTTATGAATTAGTAGCCAATTATTGGCACCTATCAAAAGAAAAAAGGGAAAAGAAATGCATAGAGTTGTATGGATCATTGGATTGATAGTGATGTCCGCAAGTTTTGCCCAAGCGCAAAGTAAAGCCATTGATATCCCGGCGCAGAATTTATCTGACGCGCTACACAGTTTATCGGCTCAGACCGGTATTCAACTATTATTCTCTGCTGAGAAACTAAAAGGTATTCACAGCAAAGCTATCAGTGGTTCGATGAATGCAGAAGAAGCGCTTGCACACCTGTTGAAAGGAACATCGTACACCTATCAAACTAGTGGAAAAGATACTTATGTGATTAAGGAAACAGAAAATAAGGTAGCTGATCCGGTGCATTTACCGGAGATCAACGTAACGAGCATGACGGACCCTAATTCTCCTTACAATAAAAATTATCAACGCACTCAATCCGTTACCGCAACTCGTACCGATACCCCAATCATGCAGACTCCTTTTTCTGTTCAAATAATTCCACGACAAGTATTGCAAGATCGGCAAGCAGTCAGATTGGAAACGGCTTTGCAAAACGTGAGCGGCGTAACTTTATTTCCAAGTGCCATTGGTGGAACGGATTCATTCATGATTCGTGGTTTCCAAACAGACACTTATTACCGTAATGGTGTTTTAGCACCAAACAACATGAATGTCGAAATGGCCAATATTCAACAAGTTGAAGTGCTAAAAGGACCGGCCTCTATCCTGTTTGGTCGAGCTGACCCAGGAGGAGTAATTAATACCGTCACCAAACAACCGCTGGCGACGCCTTATTATTCGCTGCAACAACAAGCTGGCAGCTTTGATTTTTATCGCACGGCAGTTGATGCCACCGGCCCTTTGACCAAAGATAATACGCTGCTTTATCGGCTTAATTTATCCTATGAAAATTCAGGTTCGTTTCGTGATTTTGTTAAACGGGAATCGGTTTTCATTGCGCCAGTAGTGACGTGGAATATCAGTCCAAAAACGCAGATTACTGCTGAGTTTGAATATCAAAAAACTAATGCCAGAGCAGATGGTGGCCTTGCTCCACAGGGAAATCGGCCCGCACCGATTCCTATCAGTCGTAGCTTGGATGAACCCGTTTATAGTGGAAATTCAAACGAACGAATCTTTGGTGGCATAAACTGGTCACATATACTTAATGATAATTGGAACATAAGCCATCGACTTTTCATACAACACACTAATGTCACAAAAAACAGTGGAATCGTCCCCTTTGGCACTGCAGCAGCAAATGGCACTGTTGAGCGATTTGCATTTGATGCACCAGTCGATAATACTAGATACCAAAGTTCGCTGAATCTGGTTGGCAAGATAACAACTGGATTACTTGAGCACACTTTGCTCTTTGGGTACGATTATTTTCATAGTAATGAAGGTAATACACGTGATGGTATTTGCTGTCCAGCGGATACTATTAATATCTTTAATCCCACCTATTTGATTGAACGTCCTGTTTTTGGTTCGGAATTTATATCTGCTAAAGCCAGATCGTCCCAATCATGGCATGGTGCCTATTTTCAAGATCAGATCAAGCTGCCGTATAACCTGCATGTCTTGGGAGGTTTTCGTTATGACAATGCAAGCAGTAGAGATACCATAAACAACCTAAAGACGGGGCAGGATGATCGTTTTTCTCCACGTGGTGGGCTACTGTGGCAACCCATGCCATGGCTTTCCCTGTATGGTAGCTACACCGAGAATTTTGGTGTATCAAACGGATTGAACTCGGATCGTAGAGCGTTACCGCCCCAGAGTGCGCAGCAGTGGGAAACCGGTGTAAAAACTGAACTTTTCGGTGGCAGATTGAGGACAACTTTCTCTTATTTTGAATTGATTAAAAACAATATTGCCGTAACCGATCCACTTAATCCGTTATTTAAAAAAGCCATTGGAGAAGCGGAAACCCGAGGAATTGAATTGGATGTAGCCGGTGAGATTTTACCCGGTTGGAATGTGATTGCTACGTATAGCTATTTACCGTTTGCTAAGATTACCAAGGATGTTGGTTCTAGTGGTGAACCCGATGATTTAGGTAATCAAGGAAACCGATTATTTTTAGCGGCAAAACATACAGGTAATTTATGGAATACCTATGAGTTTCAGAATGAATTATTGCGCGGACTAAAAATAGGCGGTGGAATTCAGGCGGTAAGCAAACGTCAGGGTAATACAGGCAATTCCTTTCAATTACCCACATTTGTCATCGGAAACTTAATGGCCAGCTATCAATATAAGATTGGGTTAATGCGTGTAACGGCTCAACTCAATGTTATTAATGTATCTAATGAAAGATATTACGCAGGAACCAATGGGGATACTTTTATTACACCAGGTGCGCCACGTACTGTTCTCGGATCCTTACGCTTAGATTACTAACTTAAATAGCGTGTAGATGGTTACAACCCATCAAAACTGAATGTAATAGAAACTTAAATTCGGTAGTTGATGGGTTGCGCCCATCTTACGTAAGCTTGATACCTTAATCACATTAATATAAATTAAAAGTAATGCCTGAAACAGTCTTACTATTAAGGAAATTAATTAATGCTTATTACATCTAAAGGTCAAATCACCATACCTAAAAAATATAGAGAATCATTGGGTCTGTTGCCACATACCCATATTGAATTTGAATGCATCGGGGATGAACTGCGTATCAAAAAGGCAAAGCAGGTTGTCCGGGGTAAAAAAATCATCGAGTCGATGGCAGGAAAAAGTACCGTTGCCATGAGCACCGAAGAGATTATGCAATTAACACGCGGCGAATAA
>JAJFJG010000080.1 GCA_021774265.1 Nitrosomonas sp. | reverse complement strand
CATTGTGACATCCTAGAAACAGGTAATGATTCTTACCGATTCAAGCATCGGAAAAAGAGTATAAATATTGATTTGCCTACCGAATAAAGTGGAAACTTTTCGACGCTGACACTGGAAAGTTTTCAACGCTGATTGACATTTTTCTTTGGTGTCAGAAGCAAAACGCTTCGCACCAGTCACCCATCTGGGTTTAGGAAAATATCATTTGCTGCATACTAGCCCTTAGTACCTCGGTACCCCACATAATCTTCGGTGCCAAGTCGTGTCCAAAATATTTTTACAGCATCTATGGCTCAGCCTTTGCTGTCCAGACCCGATGTAGCTCACGGCTTGGGCGAAACGTAAATAACGATGGTCGACTGAGATGTCCAATCAGCGTGATGGTTTTTCCAGACTCCTTCCTGGTTCATCTCAGTCGCCCAAACTTAGCCCGGAAACATCAATTTGGCATTATAAGGTTGTTGATGTTTGAGCATCATCCAGCTCGCTCTTGCCAGTTTCCGAGCGACCGCACGGATGGCGATGATGTCATTTGTTTTGGCCTTCTTTCGTTCATAGAAACGTTGTGCCAGCGGTTCAAAACGTACTGCAAAATGCGCGGCTTCTGAAAAAGCCCAAGAAAGATATTTGTTGCCCGCTTTGACATTACCGGCGCCTTTCTTCTTGCCATTGCTGGTGCGTGTACTGTCGACGCAACGACAATAGGATGCAAAATTTCCTGCACTGGAAAAACGATGAATATCGCCCGTTTCCAACATAATCGTTAGTCCAAGAATCTTCCCGATTCCTTTAATTGTTTGCAGTATTTCAAAATCCTTTGTTAGCTTTACCGCTTGATAGGCGGATTGTTCAAGTGCATCGATTTCTTTATGGATGGCCGCATATACAGTCAACCCAGCATTGGCTGCTTGAAGTGTGTAACCATCCAACAATGACAGCTTAAAGTCAGGCTTGCGTAACGTGTCTGATTTAACCCGAACCCCCGACGAGCGCCATATCTGACTTTGAACGATAATCAATTGAGCACTGCCCGATCTGACCAGTGATAGTCTGCGCCGCAGTAGATCCCTGATCGCTCGTTGGGCCTTGGGGTAAATGTATCCTGTTAGCAAGATACACCCAATCGCATGAGGTGTGCAAGATGAAAGGCATCATGATAGTCGCCACTATATTTTAAATCATCGTATTGCGTGACTGCCGTTGTGTTGACTAACTGCATACGGTAGCCTTTTGCTTGCAAACCATCGACCAGCCAATACCAATTGAACGTTGACTCTACGGCAACGCCATACAGCGTTTCCCGGTACGGACATAATGCGCTAAGTGTCAGCGATAAATCATTGTTTAACCGCTTTTCAAACACTCGTTTGTCCTCTTCATCTATCACAACCACTACATGATTATTTGAATGCAAATCAATTCCGCAGTAATGTTGCATGTCAGTCTCCTCATCGTTGTCGGAGCAGTCAGCTTATCAACTCACTGCGAGGAGGCTGGCTAGACTCAAACTAAAAAGTCTCCGGAAAAGTCAGGCCAATTCAATGTATAGTATTGATTAAATTTCACACAGACTTGATTATAAATAATTCTAGACTTTAAATTATACAATTTCCCTTGATAATTAAATGCGACAAAATCGCTTGGAAGTTAAGGTCCGACCAATTCCCTTGGTGTTAACAGACAATCTAAATACTGTAGTTGAACTGATTTGACTGTACAAACTGGCTTTATTCATAAAGTAAGAATAAACTGGCATTTCCTAGTTATGTAATGAAAAAATAAGGAAAGATATTTATGTCAATTGCCCAAACCATAATGCCAAAAGCTGGTGATCCTGTTCCTGATACAGCAAAAGATCCGGTACGACTAATGATTGAGATTGCCAAAGACAACGATATTTCTGATGAAGATAAAACAGCCCTGATTCTTTATTCTAATTCACGTTTTAAAAATAGAAGACTAATGGCATATATCTCACTTCTTACTTTAGTAGCATCTTTCGTATTTATTTTCGTGGCTGCTATTATTGATGGTACGGGAGAGCAAAACACTCATATTCTGGATAAAATAACAGGGCAACAGATGATTATAAATTGGATTGGAGGCTTCCTAACTTCAATTGTAGCAGCGTATTTTGGTGCTTCATCATGGCGCCCAAGGAGTTAATCACATAACACTATGACGATGACGACTGTGTTTTGCTTCTCTCACACGGTTGTCATAGTGTTATGCGAACCCAGGATACTTAAGTGAAACGCTTTATGTCTAAAATTTGTCTATTTAGAGATACTTGCTATTAAATTTTCTGTAAAGTTGTCTAAATCCTCAGAAATAGATACAGAATAATCCTGTGACGAGCTGCAGAACAACCGCTTACTCGGCAAATTAGGAGATAATTATGCCAATACCTAGCTATCCTATTATTAATGAAGTTGAGTTCAGTGATGATGATAGAACTTTTTTAAGCATCAAGCAGATAAGCATGATTCGTTAAAAGGTTTCGTAATATTGATTGCTGGTGCTTCAGCAGCAACTGCGTTATTGAGCACAACTATAAAAAATGGAAAGGATCTTGCTGCTTTTCTCGTAAGTTTCAAAAAAGATATTGATATTCCTAATTGGGGCGATGCGAGTTCATCGATATTAGCGATTCAAACGACTACAGCAATAACCGTAAGCAATTTCTTTGCATGACGCTTACGATGCTGATGGTGCTATCCTTAGAGCGCCGACGGGTGCAGCTAAGATGTTTTTTAAGAAATATTATTCGGATATTTTGTCAAGCCCGTAGTTAGCTATGCCGGAATAAATGTGAGGTTAACATCGGCATTGAGAACAGTGAAAAACCTTTCTCGCTTCATGCCTCATGGCTGGGGGTATTTCAAGCGAACGCATGTTGAACGAAATCGATGTTCAGCTCTTATACATCGCTAGAAAATTCCGGAAAATGGGTAGAACCGGTCTTGGTTATCTTTTGAATCTTGTAGATAGAGGTGTTGGCTGAACGGGTTGAATCGATCCAGTGAAACACTGCTCTTCGACGCACCAAATCACCGCGAAGATCCATTGGACAGAATAGTTCTATACGACTTGGTTCTGGACCCCAGGCGAAACGAGCGCACTCAACATTACTCGGTTGTGAGTTGTATGCTCTGAGTAATGCATATGCGGCTTCGGGTGTTGGTTCAACAGGCTTTGCCACTATTTTTACGGATAGAACCACTTTGAACTTATTGGACTTACCTTCTCCTTCTTCTTCTCCGGGATCTGTCTCTACTTCTTCTCCGCGATCTGCCTCTACTTTCAGTTCAAGAGTGTTAATCAGCGTGCAAAACTTACCAGAGTTCTGGGGAAAACAGCGTTGAAAAGTTTCCACCCCAGATTGATTAATATCCGACATTTTGTCGGAGAACTCTGGAGTGTTAAGTATGGATATTATTGCTGAAGTAAGAAGAC
>JAJFJG010000079.1 GCA_021774265.1 Nitrosomonas sp. | reverse complement strand
TGGCACACCCACTTCTGAGACCGCATCAATAATAGTACTAAATTTGGCTTTCATGTTGTCTGCACAATGTCCTAGACGATGATGAACGTTCTCCACCACCACCACGGTCGAATCTACCATGAGGCCAATGGCAACAGCCAGCCCTCCCAATGACATCAGGTTCGCAGAAATACCCTGATTATTCATAATCATAAAGGTAATCAACGGTGTAATGATCAGCGTTGCCACAACAATCAAGCTAGAACGTACATCTCCCAAAAATACAAACAAAATGATAATGACCAGTATGATGCCTTCGATCAATACGGAGGTTACCGTCCATAACGCAGCATCGACCAAGTCGGTGCGATCATAAAAAGGGACAATCTGCAAGCCATCTGGTAGCAAACCCTGCTCATTGATCTCGTCAACTCGTGCTTTAATTCGCGTCACTATTTCCTTGGCGTTACCGGCGCGCAGCATCATCACAATACCACCAGCAGCTTCTGTATAACCCCCTTTGATATTGGCACCCTGACGCACAGCAGTACCAATCTTTACTTCAGCTACATCACGGACAAATACGGGCACACCGCCGATCTCTTTAAGTACGATATTCCCAATATCTTCAATTGTTTGAATCAACCCGACACCACGAATTAAGTATTGCTCAGCGTGGAGTGCCAGTATGTTTCCGCTAGCGTTGGTATTATTGTTGGCGATGGACATATCCACTTGCGACAACGTTAAATCGTAATGACGCAGGCGCTCAGGGTTAACAAGTACATGGTATTGCTTAGCATGACCACCGATAGAATTTGTCTCTGCTACACCTTGAACTGAACGCAGCAGGGGCCGTACAACCCAATCTTGTATGGTACGTCGCTCGGTTAATTCTTCTACAGTGAGTTCGCGCTTGCCATCACTTGGATGTTCCAGCGTATATTGATAAACTTCACCTAAGCCAGTGGATACCGGACCGAGTTCTGGGGTAACATCATCAGGCATATTATTGCTAACGCTAATTAGCCGTTCCATTACTAATTGACGCGCGAAGTAGACATCCGTATCATCATTGAATACCAGCGTAATCAACGAAATGCCGCTCTTATTCAACGAGCGCATGTCGACCAAGCCAGGTAAACCAGTCATCGAAATTTCCAATGGAATCGTTACCAAACGTTCAATTTCCTCAGGGCTACGACCTATTGCTTCTGTCGCAACCATCACTTGAACATTAGTTACATCAGGGAACGCATCAACCGATAATTGCGTTGTGGCACGTAATCCTATGCCGATCAATATCAGTGATATCACCACGACGATCAACCGCTGATTGATCATTGTACGGACAATAGAAGCTAGCATAAATTATTCAAATTAAATGACACCACGAAAAACAAATTGGGTAATAAATATTTTAATATAAAGAATTGCATACGACTCTTGAATTGTTACTGAGAATTTTGAAATTTTTTTATTTATAACGATCAGATCGACCGCTATATTAAACCAATTATTGTAAGTTTTGTCGTTGAATTAATAGGGCAGCATAAAAATCATTTTCTCTTTACTTTGACTCGATAAAGTAGGTCGCTATTATCATTAATAGGATCGGCTTCTTTAGAACTAACCGCTCTCCCTCAGTGTACCTTTTTTTATAATCACCTGACCTGCTTCATTAACAAACTTGCTTTTCATAAGATAATTTTCGGTGGTGGGCAACTCAACTTTAACAACATTATATATGTTACCTTTGATTAGATATGTTTCTACCAAGTAAGTAGATAAATTAATAGAATATTCTCTATTTCTGATTGATTTTCTTAGGATAAACTTTCCTTCATTACAATAGCCAACTCCTGCAACATTTCCTAAAATATCTCCATTTAGAACTAAATTCCCCAAGATCGTATAATTGGGTTCATTTCTAATGACTTTTAAATGATAATCCGCCTTTAGTTTATTGCCGCCAGGCCGACATCTGATAAATCCATGCTTTTCTGAAACACTTAAATTGAAATAGACAGTTTCTTCAAAATTATTCGCATTTGCAAATTTATTTACAAAAAAAAACAGTGCAAATAGTATTCTCAAGTAATGATTCATAATTCTGGCCGATATTCAGCGAACAGCAATATTATAATTCTGAGGCAACCACTCATTAAAGGCGTGATTGACTGATATCGTTTTTCTCTGTGTACTATAGACTTCTCGGATCTTTGAAAAAATACCTATCTGATAGATAGGTATTATTAAGTATCCCAATTCACTAAAGCTATAAGAGATAACCAAATGCAAATAAAGACTTGTATTTGGCCATCCATATCTCATATTCTTAATCTTGAGCCGACCAGGCAGCCGATCTACATCTGATTAAGCCCCCTGATATGATTGGTGTCATTTCCGGTTGATCGTCGAACCTTAAATGCCCAGCTTTTTTCTTTCAGGAATAATAATATGTTTTGTTATATCTTGATATTTTTGAGTTGATTTGAAAGTCATATTTATCAAATATTTACTAGAGCCACTTACATTCACCTTGTCTATTTATAAAAATTAAACATTGAGTGATACAAGCGCAAAGGAAGCGCTTAAAACAGGTTGTATTTATCATGCAATATAATTATCATAAATAACAATCAATATTTTTACTGTGCTTATAGATTAAAGTCTATGCATTAAAGGGTTCACTTATGCGCCATAGCACCTTACGCCAACTAGAAGTATTTGAAACTATTGCACGTCTTGGAAGTTTTACACGCGCTGCCGAAGAACTCTTCTTGACACAACCCACCGTGTCTATGCAAATCAAGAAACTAACCGACGAGGTGGGCTTTCCGCTATTTGAGCAAGTCGGTAAAAAAATTTACCTTACCGATGTGGGGCGAGAACTGCAGCTTACCTGTCAAGGTATTTTTGAACAATTTGCACGTTTTGAAATGAAGACGGCAGATATGCAGGGATTAAAGGCTGGTAAACTCCGACTCGCGGTAGTCACAACGGCCAAGTATTTTGCACCGCAACTGCTGGGTATGTTTTGCCGACAATATCCTGGTGTTGATGTCTCACTAAAAGTCACCAACCGTGAGAGTGTATTAGAGCGCCTAGCCAACAATCAGGATGATCTTTACATCTTGGGTCAACCACCGAAAGAAGTGAATGCCATCGCTATAACATTTCTTAAAAACCCACTGGTAGTTCTTGCACCAATTGACCACCCACTCGCCAATAAGAAAGCAATAATACCTAGATATATCGCTGAGGAACCGTTTTTATCACGCGAATTTGGTTCTGGAACGCGCATTGCTTCTGAACGTTTCTTTTCACAACGCGGATTAAAGTTAAAAATTCGCATGGAGCTGGGTAGTAACGAAGCAATCAAGCATGCCATTATGGGTGGTCTGGGTATATCCGTGTTGTCACAACATATTTTGACGTTGGATGCACCCATGACACATTTCGCTATCCTTGATGTACAAGGCTTCCCTATAAATCGCCAGTGGTACTACGCATACCCACCTGGAAAACAGTTATCTATTGTCGCGCAGGCATTTTTAGGTTATTTGCAGCAAGCTCCAAAATTTTTAGCTGAAATGTCTCACAACCACATAGACACCACAAACTCTCCTTTACCATCAAATAAGAATTATGGCGCATGATAACAAGCCATATACGAGCTATTTATTCTTCACAAGCCTAGCCGTTAATGCCTTACTACTTATAACTATTCAAGAAATTTCTGGAGCAGCTTACCCTACTGGCAGAGCAGGTCAGCACTCTAAGATATTTGGGTTGTTCCCAGTGAAAATCGCAAACTAGCCTCTCTCCAAATCATATTGGCGCTACTTACCTACATAGCCCCACCGCTTCGTGCGTAAAACCCCATAGACATTAATATTTCAAATACTTATAGCTGTCGAAAAGCACTGTAACACATGCTTCAACTCAAGATACATAGATTATTATCTATACTCATATTAGATAATATTGATTGTTACTTATGATAATAATATTGCACACTTAATAACAAGCAGCACGTAATGGTTATATCTTAAAAGCAAAGGGTGCAATATTACCAACTATCCGATAAACCACCATCGGCCGCAGAAATACGCTGTCTGTCAATAAAAATACCAAAGGTTAGATTATTTTATGCCGTGCCTAGTAGATTTTTTAACAAAGCAGAGCACACTATTATTGTAACAGCGCATACAGAAGAAATTGCTAATTCTGAAAGCACCGACACCAGCATAGATAATAGCGACCTTCTTTATAAAATTGAAATAAAGAGAAAAGCATGTTGATGCCTGCCGATACATGCGATCTTTGAATGTCGTGTTGTTAAAACTTATTATTCAGGAATTAATTATGTTTGATCCCCTAAGCCAAAAAATTGCTAGTTTCTTTTCCTTCCGTGAAGATTTTGCTTATCTTTCGTATCTCGAAGCAAAGAGTCATTTCGACAGAATTGAGTTAAAGCTTGACTCCTCAGTTGATAGATTGATAGGTCACACGAAAAATGACTTGGCTTCTCTTTCACCAATAACATCTGCGAATTCTGAAGCGATTGATATTGCCCTAAAAGATGTTGTTGGTGAACTTTCTGAGATTCAACAAAAAGTAGAGACTGTTACCCTGCAGCTTAATGATATAAAACGTTACACTGCAAGAACGAATGCACTACTCGAATGGGGTTTCACTGAGACAATTAGCCAGCATAATGCAATTAATCAAAATTTAAATGAACTTATCAATATCTCGAAAACACTTAATCAAGCTTGGGCTTTCGAACAATTCAATGTTGCTCGTAACTTATTATTCAATCATGGGAATGTCGAAGAGGCCTTAGTCCATATCAATAGCGCCATTAATGGTCACGAAAACCACTCAGGATTAAATGATGAAGCACGCTTCTATATGTTACGGGGCTCTATTTTTTTGGGCAATCTCGATCATATCAATCTAGGCTTAGTTGATTTGATTAAAGCACGCTCTGACTTCAATCACGCCGCAAGATATGCGAAAGAAGTGGATAATGCACTTCACGCAAAGGCACTTGGTCTCGTAGGTTGGACGCACTATTGCCGTGGTGAAATGGAAGAAGCGGCACATTGGCTTGGTTCAGCTGTTGTAGCAGATAAAAATCAAGCTGATATTCATTTTCATTACTCCAAGGCTTTGATTCAAACGTGTCGCGTTGACGATGGAATAAAGGCATTTGGCGAAGCACTCAGATTAAACTCGGAATATGGCAAGCGCGCAGCAGGAGATTCCGATCTCATGCTGCATAAAGAACTGGTCATTGCAGAAATTGAATGTTACCGACGCGAGTTGATTTCAGATTTAAAAGCTGATTTCCAAAATATCGCACTCCGTTCCCGGTTGGATAATTTGCACAAAACTGGTGAAATCTTATGTAGCGCAATTGAAATTCAGGCTTACAAAAAACTTGATGTACTCGAAAAAGATTTATCTAACCTGACCGTAGAAGCATTGGAAGCTCTTCGCAAGCGTTTACTGCCTCAGCTACTCCGTATTGCGCAAGATGAATTAACCAATAAGTATGAGCTTTTAAAGTCTGCTCGGATGCAACGAACCGAAAACCTTTTGAATAAAAAGAGTACGAAAAAGGGTATTGAAGTTGGGTACACATCTCTGGTTTTAGCGCCAATTATTTCATTAATATGGGTTTTTTACGGATTATCCGATGCTTGGTGGCACTATCTCATCCTTTTAACCGTGAGTTTACGAATCGTAAGTTGGGCTGCAATACATGTGATGGAATTTCCGAATAACCAAAATGAAATTAAAAATTCGCAGAAAGAATCAGAAGAAAAACGCCTGCTAAGACCAATTTACGAGGCTGAAAAACTGGCTGATAAATTATACAAAAGTGAATATGAGTACCTAAATAAGCTATTATCGACTCAAGCCAGGGCCTGATTACCACCATAAGACTACGCTTAATATGAAAAAACCATTCAATAAATTACAAAGTATCAAAATTTTAGTATTTTTCGCAGTAAGAGAATAAAGAAAACTGGATATTCTTAGTTTTGAAAGTTTAGGGAAGTATCATTTCGCTCAATACAAACGATACTTCGCAACCACCTAAGCCGAGACTCCTCTTTTTGCAACTGCATATCGGAAGTAAGCAGGAATAGTTTTGGACAAAACTTTGCTATCCTACATGACAATAGGACAGGCTGGCAATGCCAAACGGCTATTTATAATGAGGTCATCTGACGCATATTTTGCATCCACAAAATTAATTTTATTGCTGTTTTTGTGCTTCTAATACTGAAAGTTGGTTTTTCAACTAAAAATATACTTTACATAATTCACAGCCTACGGGCGTAGATTATTAAGATTAACAATTCAGTGACAATAACCATTTTATTTAGAGAGAAAAAATGAATAACCCTACTGGCATTGACTACCTTCTTGAATTAAATACGCGGCATTCACGAGCTTTCATGGATGTGTCTTCAGAACGTCGCAGGTACAGAGGCGAACATCCTACTGAAATAGCAGCACTAAAATGTATGGACGGTAGGCTACATTTGCCAGTTATAACACAGACAGCGCTTGGAATCATTCAACCATTCCGCAATCTGGGCGGTAAATTTGATTTGGGTTGGCCATTCTTTCAATCCATATTAGATCAATGGGTTCAATATTCTATAAGTCGCGGCAGACATTGCTTGGTTTTCGTAACTTATCACTATGCTAGAGGTGATAACCATCGCGGATGTAGAGGATTTAATTATGAAACAGACGATGCTAAAGATGCAGCGTTTAGACTAAAGAATCAATTTGATCGTGTTTACGGTAAAGGCGCGGTTGTCCCAATTGTTTGTGGAATTGAGACTGATTTGGACGCCTTAATTTTACATGGCGAAGATGATCTATCGGTTGTTGATTTGGCAAACATTAAGCAATCTTCCCAACTACTACTTGAGGAAATGTTAAATTCGTTGTACCCGTCAATGCCAGAGAGAATTATTCGAGATATGATTCCTTTACTTCTTGGCAATATTTCTCATATTGCAGAAATTCGCGCGACCAACCGGCCTGTTGCTGACGTAGAGCACAAGGAATGGGTGCTAGGAGTAGGACGTGGTTTTGACTGGCTGCATGAGATTAATACGGCTTTTATTGTCGGACCCTTCGATCCAAACCTGTCAGCCACTATTGAAACTGCTGCGAAACTACTTCTAAGTAATATTGATGAAGGTCGAATCGATCCGAATGGAGTGGTATTGATGACTTCAGCAGTATATAGAGACGAGGCAGGCCCAGAATATCAGTTAGCCAGAGAGAAGGCGTTGTTTCTGCGCAAATTTACTCATGATATTATCAAGGAAAGAGTGCCGAATTTAGTGCCTCACTTACAGATACTGACTGGATTCTCTGACTTGGACACGAGAAAGTTTGAAGTGATAGAACGATTAGATGCTGTACCATCCGTTAAAAAGAAAGACAAAGCTGCTTAGCATATCGGCAGCGTAACGGCCAACTAAAACCGATCACATTTAATTTGGCTTTCTATAAAGAACACGCCTAAATTCCAACGACGATTGGTAACCTGTTTTTAAGTGTTATCGTTTTCCATTGTAGAAATTTAGACAGTGCATGATACTCAATTTACTTGCTCTTTGATCCTGAAGTGGTCGCCTTTATCTGAACAACCCGATCACTGAACTCATGCCAACAAATCAAGCTTTATAGAGAACAAGTAAACTGTCTAGATTTTTAGGATATGGTCATATTGTTATGCTACACGAATCAAGGCAACAACTATTGACCACCGACAAGAAAGCAACTCAGACGATGATTAAACCCAGTGATGCTTCTGTATGGGCCTCATGCATTCGTCGTGTATGGCTAGACAAACACCAAGCCGGTCAAGTTAATATTGGAGTCAGTGATTTTGACCAACTTTTGCGGGATAGCGGACTTGAGTATGAAACAGCTGTTTTAACGAAATTACAACAGCAATACATTGTACACAAGGCTTATTCGATCAAACACACACGTGAACTCATGCAACAACACGTGCCGGTGATTTATCAAGGCCGATTGCTAGATGAGCAGCAAAGTTTAATTGGCTACCCCGATTTTCTCATCCTTCATGAAAGTGGTCACTATCAAGCGGCTGATGTTAAACTTTCGCATAGCGCCAACAAGAAAAGCATACAGATACAATTGGGGCTCTATCGTCGAATCCTGAATAACCAACTACCCGCGCTGGTATTTTTAGGTGATGGCAATACTGCCACATTAGGCGACGAAACTAAGCCACTTGTCGACAGGTTCATTACTGATATGGAGGCATTACTTGCCATGGACGAGCAGCCCACTGTGCGTTACAGCCACAGCAAATGTCGTATCTGCCCCTATTTTGAACGATGCACGCCCGAATTTGAAGCCAATGAAGATGTTTCCCTAATTTATGGCATCCATGGCAACTCAGCAAATCATCTTGCATCAATGGGGCTCTCAACCATCACACAACTCGCTAACAGCTGTGCTGAAGCCATTCCAGATGTACCTCATCTCAAGGGTTACAAAAAGAAACACCATGCTATTTTGCAAGCAAAAGCTTATCAAACGGGCGAAATCTATCAGCTTAACGATATCACCCTACCCGAAGGCATGTGGATACATTTTGATATTGAAGATAACCCCCTCACAACTACGCATGAAAGGCATGTCTACTTATGGGGGTTACTTGCTACACCCTATTCATTTAATGATTTTGATTATGTATGGACGGATGATGAAACGCAAGATTATCAAGGTTGGATTAATTTCTTAGAAAAAATTGACAACTATCGCACACAGTACTCCACATTTGTGCTCGCCCATTATTCCAACCATGAAAGAACCACCATCAGAAAATATGCTGAACGTTATGCTATGAAAGATCACGCTACAGTCGTATGGTTACTAGGTAATAACAGCCCTTTATTTGACATGCAAAAAGCTGTCGTAGATAACTTGGTCCTGCCACTGAAGGGCTATGGTTTAAAAGATATCTGTAAGCATAAAGATTTGGTGAATTTTCAGTGGCAAGATGAAGATTCAGGTTCGCAATGGTCAGTCGTACAGTTCAGCCGTTTCCTGGCCGCAACAGACCCACACGCAAAATTAAAGCTAAAAAATGAAATACTCAGTTATAACCGTGACGATGTAATGGCAACGCGACAACTAGAAGAATGGTTAAGAAACATTAATTCGTCAAAAATTAGAACAATAAAAGAAATGAACTAGGAGCCTGTCGGACTTATGTAATCGTGACGAGCAATCTATTGCTTCTTATTCA
>JAJFJG010000078.1 GCA_021774265.1 Nitrosomonas sp. | reverse complement strand
TTCAGGGTCCGAGAGGTCCGTATCCAACCGTAGGTAAACACGTGGCCCGACAGTTTCCAAATGTCCTGCAGGAACCATACGATTATGTGCATCGATGGCGTCAAAGATTTGCAGCGGTGAAATGCCCAGATTAATCAGCTTTGCATTATCGAATTCCACATAAACACGCTCGCTACGCTCGCCAAGCACCAAGGCTTTGTGTACACCTTCAACCCGCTGTAATCGATCGCGCATTGCCTCCGCATCGCGGGTGAGTTTCCACATGGGCATATCAGACGCAGTGAGCGCAATGAGTGTAAAGTAAACATCAGAAAAATCTTCATTGATGATCGGTCCCACTACCTCTCGCGGCAAATGAGGTGTTTCATCTAGCATGCGCTTACGAACTTGATAGAACAACTCGGGAATCATGACGCTGGTCACATAATCATGAAACTCCACCTGTAAATCAACGCGACCAGGACGGATACTGGTCTCAATGCGATAAAGATGCTCAACCTCCTGAATGCGTTTTTCCAGTCGATCAACTACCTGGTCTTGCATCTCCTCCGCGGTAGCTCCCGGCCAGAGCACTGATACCACCATTATCGGAACGGTAAAAGCAGGATCTTCGGCACGACCTAGCGAGAAAAATGCATAAATACCAGCAATCATTGAAAATAGAATAAAAAACAGAGTAACTGAACGCTCGCGCACGGCAAGCGCAGAAAGATTAGGAAAACTCATGGCTTAAGTTTCTGCACGGCCATGCCGGCTTTAAGCTGATTGGTACCCAGTGTGATGATATGACTAGACTCCTGCAAATCAGCAAAGACCCATGCATGTTCATTGTCTAGTGCAATAATTTGCGCCGAAATAGGAAACGCTTGATTATTACGTAACTGCCAAACATGGACACCCTCGCCACGCTCATCCAATGCACCCAGTGGCACTTTTATGGTATTAGCAGCACCGGTATCTTTTGTAAAACGCGTGCGCACGACCTCACCTAGTGACAAAGTAGGTTCGTCTTGCATAATCCGATATCGAGCGCGCCACGTGCGGCTACTCGGATTGGCTGCGCCAGCAGATTCACGTAGTTCTATGGCATGCATGAGGCCTCCGATGAGAAGAACACTTCCTGTTTCACGTGGCCGGATATTTTCAGGGAAAAACACTTCAACTTCTCGCTCACCATCGCGAGCCAATACCGCTATCGCTTGCCCAAAGGTGACAACTTGATTAGGTTCACCACTCACTTCAATCAACACACCGCTTTCTTCGGCACGCAAATCAGCATAATTTAAAGCATTTCGTGCTTGTTGCAACTGTGCTTGCGCAGCATTGAGTCTTGTTCTAGCTTCTCGTTCAACCAACTCCGTGCGCTCCAAAGCTTGTCGACTAACAAAGTTTTCTGCCACTAATTGTTGGTCTCGCACCACATCGGTATTTGCTGTAGCTAAGGCCGCTTGTGCGGCGATAACCCCTGCTTCAGCCGCATGAATAGTTTGTTTCAAATCACGCGTGTCTAACCCAAACAAAGCTTGGCCTTTCTCCACGTGTTGTCCGGCATTAATGTGCCGTGATGCAATGCGTCCATCTAACTGAAAAGCCACTGGCGTTTCAAATCGCGCTCGTACAACCCCTGACAACTCCAGTATTGATTGATTATCAACGTGAACCTGCATTGTCTTAACCCAGGGTACAGGCGCAAGGGAAGAAGTGCCGTCATCGTCAACGGAACAGGCAGAAAGCCAGAACATGACACTTATCAATAATAAAAAAATGAATAAATTCTTCATAAACTATATATTTGACATAATTGTAGATTATATCCTCTTGGGATTTATTACACACAGTGCATTCATCAACAAAAGCCTGCTCAAAACGTGAGGCAGGATGTTATGACTAAAGCCAACTAACTTAATTAACTCATAACCGACCAATACTGCACAGCAATAAGATTACTTAAATTTTCCCTTCTAAAATCAGCTAAACTCACTCTCCACCACTAATAAACAGATTAGCACCATGCACCCAGATCAATGGCATTTACTTAAAAGCAGGCGTTTCCTGCCACTCTTTATTACCCAATTTTTGGGAGCATTTAATGACAACATTTTTAAAAATGCATTGATCATCCTAATTACTTATACCACTATTAATAATTCCGCCCTAAGCTCACAAATTATGGTGACGATGGCAGCAGGAATATTTATCCTGCCTTTTTTCTTATTTTCTGCCTTGGCAGGCCAACTTTCAGACAGGTACGATAAGGCTAAACTTATTCGCATTGTTAAATTTTTTGAAGTTTTTTTAATGGCGGGTGCTTCTATTGGTTTTTTTATGGGTAACGTATACTTTCTGTTATTAATTCTATTTTTGATGGGCACACAATCGGCTTTTTTTGGACCGATAAAGTACGGCATTCTCCCTGATCAGCTGGTTGAAAAGGAGCTGGTCAGTGGTAATGCATTGATTCAAACAGGCACTTTTGTGTCAATTCTCGTTGGAACCATTTTGGGCGGCTTATTGATTTTAACTAGTCATGGCGTCACCATTATTTCAGTATTGGTTATTTCAATTGCGTTCATTGGTTGGATTAGCAGCTTGTTTATTCTGCCTACCCAAGCTGCAGCACCTGAACTCACGATAAAATACAATTTTTTTACCGAAACACAGGCAATTATTCAACATATTCAGAAAAATCCAATCGTTTTTCGCGCCATATTGGGTATTTCATGGTTTTGGTTATTTGGTGCAACATTTCTATCTCAGTTACCCACATTCACCAGAGATATTATTGGCGGAAATGAGCAGGTCGTCACCTTGTTCTTAGCCATTTTTTCTATTGGTATTGGAATTGGTTCCTTATTCTGTAACAAATTACTCAAAGGCGAAATTGCAGCCACTTATGTTCCGTTAGGAATTTTGGGCATGACCCTATTTGCGCTGGATTTATACTTCGCCAGCAGCAATATCGGCGCTACTAATGAATCAATTTTAATGAGTGTTAGCACATTCTTGAGATCATTCACTCATTGGCGAATATTGATTGATTTACTGGGTATCGCTGTCTGTGGAGGCATCTATATTGTGCCACTTTACGCCATGGTTCAAAATCAAACTGATGCATCTTATCGGTCACGTACCATTGCAGGGAACAATATTATGAATGCCTTGTTCATGGTGATTTCAGCTCTTGGAACCAGTGTTATGTTAGCAAGCGGTTTCTCAGTCACCGAGGTGTTTTTCACGCTAGCAATTCTGAATGGAATAGTGGCTATTTATATTTCCAGCTTACTACCTGAGGCCGTCGTTAAATCTGTTTTGCAATGGCTTTTTCATACCATTTATCGCTTAGATATTAAAGGGCAAGAAAATCTCTACAAATTAAAAGGCAAGTCTATCATTATTGCAAATCACCTCTCATTCTTAGATGCTGCACTCATTGGTGTTGCACTTCCTGAGCGAGTCAGTTTCGCGATCAATAGCCGAATTGCCAAACAATGGTGGATACGACCTTTCTTGTTGGTTACAGACACCATTGCGTTAAACCCATCTAACCCAATGTCGATAAGGTCGGTAATTGATCGTGTCAATCGAGGACATATAGTCGTTATTTTTCCTGAAGGTCGGTTAACCATTACGGGGTCTTTGATGAAGGTTTATGAAGGTCCAGCCATGATTGCTGACAAAACCGCTGCTCAATTATTACCAATAGTGATCTCTGGTGCACAATACACACCATTTTCAAGACTACGCGGTAAAGTACGTACACGTCTTTTCCCCAAGATTACGCTGACCTTTATGGAACCCATACAGTTTATTATTCCTCCTCATATTCGCGGGAGAAAGCGCCGCCAATCTGGCGGCGTAAAACTCTACGATGTGATGACAAACATGGTGTTCCAAAGCAACAATCTTCAACAGACACTATTTGATTCGATTTTAGATGCAAAGACCGTTCATGGCGGCAGGCACATCATTGTGGAAGATATTGAACGTAAACCGCTATCATATAATCAATTGATTGCACGTACGTTTATTTTAGGCGCTGCATTACAGAAACATACAACCAAAAATGAAAATATTGGCATATTACTACCTAATATGATTAGTACGTTAGCCTGTTTTTTTAGCTTGCAAGTATTTGGTCGCATACCGGCCATGCTTAATTATTCAACAAACAAACATAACCTACTCAGCGCATGCCAAGTAGCCCGTATTCAAGTAGTAATTACTGCTAGAAAATTCATTGCGACAGGTAAATTATTTAACCTCGTTGAAACATTAGAATCCCAATATATATCTATTATTTATCTTGAAGATTTAGGTCATGAGATAACAACAAATGATAAATTAAAAGGCCAAATCGCAGCATTCGCACCACGAACTTATTACTCATTCGTCAATAAAGAAAGAAACCCTGGAGCGCCCGCTGTCATTTTATTTACTTCAGGCTCCGAAGGTAAGCCTAAGGGTGTTGTACTCAGCCATACTAATATCCAAGCAAACAGACATCAAGTGACATCACGCGTTGATTTTGGCCCTACGGACATTGTCTTTAACTCACTACCCATGTTCCACGCATTTGGATTAACCGGAGCAACACTGCTTCCCTTATTATCAGGGTTAAGAACGTTCTTTTACCCTTCTCCGCTACACTATCGAATTGTCCCAGAACTAGTTTATGACACCAATGCAACCTTGCTATTTGGAACAGATACCTTTTTAAATGGTTATGCACGTTTTGCACACCCCTATGATTTTCAAAGCGTGCGTTATGTTTTTGCTGGTGCAGAAAAACTTCATGATAGTACCCGTATCAAATGGGCAGAAAATTTTGGGCTACGTATTTTCGAGGGCTACGGTGCAACGGAAACCTCCCCTATTCTTAGTATGAACACACCCATGCATTACCATCCAGGTTCTGTTGGTCGCTTGATGCCCGGAATCACTTATCTACTAAACCCAGTTCCTGGAATTAAAGTTGGTGGCAAATTACTGGTTTCCGGTCCTAATATTATGCAGGGTTATTATTTACCTGAGCAACCCGGCATGATTGTGCCGCCGAGAAATGGTTGGTACGACACGGGTGATATTGTCTCCATTGATGGGGCTGGCTATATCACCATACGCGGTCGCGTTAAACGATTTGCAAAAATTGGCGGCGAAATGGTTTCTTTAACAGCGGTGGAGGCGTTTATAAACAAAGTATGGGCACATCACACCCATGCCGTCATAGAAATACACGATCCAAAAAAAGGTGAGCAACTGGTTCTAGTTACCACCTACCCGAATGCTAGTCGCTCCGACATCGTACAATATGTCAAAATTCATCAAATTGGCGAAATAAACATACCTAAAACAATCCTAATTATCCATACAATGCCAGTATTACCTACCGGCAAGACAAATTATTTAGAATTAAAATCATGGGTTAAATTAAAGACCCAAACGTAAATTCAAAATAGCTGCATTCATACCGACAGTGTTATGATGCTTCGCTTAACTATTAACTCATATTTAATACGACTATGCTCTGGATTAAATCACTACACATTATTTTTATGGTTACCTGGTTCTCTGCGTTGTTTTATTTACCGCGATTGTTTGTTTATCATGCTGCTTGTGATGACCAACCAGGTAATGAACGCTTTAAAGTGATGGAACGCAAACTATATCGAGGCATCATGACGCCGAGTGCGGTGTTGACCATTTTCTTTGGCACATGGCTATGGTTAGGTTATGGGTTTGCGGGCGATTGGTTGTATGCTAAGCTAGCGTTGGTTGGGGTGTTGGTGATCTATCACTTTTATTGTGGCAAATATGTGGCGGCATTTAAAAACGACAACAACCAACACGGTCATGTGTTTTACCGCTGGTTTAACGAGTTCCCAGTTTTAATTTTGTTTGCCGTCGTGATACTCGTCGTTGTCAAACCTGATTTATTCTAATTAGTCTTATGTCTTGCCTAGGTGCTGTTTTCAATCCGTGTATTCTTGGTCGGGAAACAGTGCCTCGGTATAACCAAATGCACTGAAATCTTCAATGCGCATCGGATAAAGTATTCCTTCCAAATGGTCACATTCATGCTGCACAACACGAGCATGAAAACCTTCAACTATACGATCAATAGCATTGCCATATTGGTCGTACCCCTGATAACGTAATTTTGTGAAACGTGGGACTATGCCACGCAGCCCAGGTACGCTTAAGCAACCTTCCCAGCCATCCTCAACTTCGTCGGATAATGGTGTAATTTCAGGATTAATTAAGATAGTAAATGGAATTTCTTCTGCTTCAGGGTACCGTGTATTTACTTCAACACCGAAAATAACAAGTTGCAAGCTAATGCCTATTTGCGGTGCAGCCAAACCCGCACCATTGAGTGATACCATGGTATCTTGCATATCTTCTATCAAGCCTTCAAGCTCGGGAGAGTTAAATTCTTGGACTTTCTCGGCAATTTCCAGCAAAATTGGATTGCCCATTTTTAGAATCGGCTTAATCGCCATTATATTTCACCATGTGTTGAAGTACATTTCTGACGCTAACCATTGCACTATCTAAAACCGCAAAGATTTCCTTAAGTGGAATGCTCTGTTTATTCGTTCCTCGTCCTGCCGCATAATTGGCCACAACTGCAATTGTCGCATATTTGAGTTCTAGCTCTCGGGCCAATGCGGATTCTGGCATTCCTGTCATGCCCACCATGTCGGCCCCTTCTCGTTCTAAACGATTGATCTCTGCAGCTGTTTCCAGGCGTGGGCCCTGCATTGCTGCATAGACACCCCCGTCGATTATATTCTCATTAGCCTTCCGAGCAGCTTCCAGAAGTTGTCGACGTGTTATCTGGTCATAAGGGTGTGTGAAGTCAATATGCGTGACAGGCTGTTTCATGTCATCAAAATAAGTAAACTCGCGACTATATGTGTAATCAATAATCTGATCAGGAACCACCATCATCCCTGGCTTTAAATTCTCTCGAATACCACCCACTGCCGCAACAGCGACAACTCGCGTTGGTTTAATGGAATTTAACGCCCACAGATTAGCGCGATAATTTACTGAATGCGGTGGTATGGTATGACCAGGACCATGCCGCGCTAAAAAAACAATATCATGACCGTTAATCTTACCAAAGGTCAGAGGGCCAGACGGTTCACCGTAGGGCGTTCTAATCACTTCACGACGAGAAATCTCGAGGCAGGACAATTGAGCCATCCCGCTACCACCAATGATTGCAAGCATATTTTTTAAATTTGATTTTTAATTGCATAAATCGCGGGCAAATTTCGCCAAGCTCCATGAATATCCATGCCAAAGCCAAATACATAACGATTCGGTATGGTTAGACCAACGAAATCCGCTTGAAATGGCTTGCGCTTACCAATAGCTTTATCAACCAGCACCGCGCTATAAAAAGCTTTCGCACCATCATCGCCCATCACTTTCTCTCGGATAGCTGCCAGCGTAATACCTTCATCAAGCACATCATCTAGCACCAATACAACTCGTCCTTCAAAATTCTGCTGCGGCGCCATTTTCCAACTTATTTGTCCCCCTTGTGTTGTATTGTTATAACGAGTGGCATGCAGATAATCGAAGCTTAACGGAAATTTTAATAATGGCAATAACTGCCCAGAAAAAATAACGGCTCCATTCATGATACACAGCACAACAGGGTTTTGATCAGACAAAACCGCCGTAATGTCTGTTGCTAGCTGATTCAACACCTCGGTAATATCTGCTGCAGAATAAATTTCTTCTGCGCCATCTAAAATATTATTTGCTTCTTCGGTTGAAAGTATTGTTGTCATCGATTGAAACTCAATGTAATAGTGATAGCAAACCCGCTTCATCAAGAATATTAACGCCTAACTTAACAGCTTTGTCATACTTTCCGCCTGGATCAGCGCCAGCCACAATATAATCTGTTTTAGACGACACACTACCCGTTACTTTTCCACCTTGGTCTTCAATTTTCTGCTTGGCTTCATCCCGCGTCATATTGGGTAACGTACCCGTCAGGACAAATGTTTTACCATTAACTTCAGAGTCATGTGCTAGCAGCATCTGTACACCATCGTTTTCTTCCCACTGTACCCCACTGGCACGTAATTGCTCAATCACTTCACGATTATGCGGCTCAGCAAAAAAGTCCGTAATACTTTTTGCAACGGTGGGGCCAACATCGGACACTTGTTGCAAATCCTCAATATTTGTATTCATGAGATGATCAATACGACCAAAATATCGCGCCAGTTCTTTTGCCGTTGTTTCACCCACATTACGAATGCCCAATGCATAAATAAAACGCGCTAAAGTGGTGTTTTTACTTTTCTCAATTGCTGCCACAACATTATTGGCGGATTTTTCTGCCATACGATCTAAATTAGCTAGCGCGGTTAAACCCAATTTATAAAGATCGGCGGGAGTTTTGATAATGGCATGATCGACCAATTGCGCAATTAATTTATCGCCCAACCCCTCGATATCTAATGCACGTCGGGAAGCAAAATGCATAATGGCATGCTTTTGTTGCGCAGGACAAAAAAGACCACCGGTGCAACGCGCAACCGTCTCTCCCAACAACCTAACTGCTCTAGCACCACAAACAGGACAATGCTCTGGCATAACGAATGACTTAACATGCTCACTCCGCTGCGCCATAACCACCGACACCACTTCAGGAATCACATCACCCGCTCGTCGCACAATTACGGTATCGCCAATCATGACATCTTTGCGCTTTATTTCATCGGCATTATGCAGTGTTGCATTAGTAACTGTTACGCCTCCAACAAACACTGGCCTTAAACGCGCCACCGGTGTTAATGCCCCCGTCCGCCCAACTTGCACATCAATTTCTAACACCTCAGTAATGGCTTCTTGCGCTGGAAATTTATGGGCAATAGCAAATCGTGGCGCGCGTGCCACAAAACCTAAATTTTCTTGTTGCGTTAACGAATCAACCTTATAAACCACGCCGTCTATGTCATACGGCAACTGCTCACGTAACGCCCCTATTTCTTGGTAATAACCAAGCAATGACGTTAATCCTTTGACGGTTTTACATTCATGTGCCACTGGAAAATATAATGACGCCAGGTATTTCATGACATGGCTATGTTTATCATTGGGTATGTTCTTATCATCATGCACACCCACGCCATAGGCAAAAAATGCTAATCGACGCGTTGCTGTAATTCGCGGGTCAAGCTGACGTAACGACCCAGCTGCTGCATTTCGTGGATTAACAAACTCCTTTTCATTGTTCTCACGTTGCTGTTGGTTTAGATTTATAAAATCAGCTTTAAGCATTAACACCTCACCACGTACTTCAAGCAAAGAGGGAACATTTTTAGCAGACAAACGCAAAGGAATGCTCTTAATGGTGCGCAAGTTATGTGTGATATCTTCTCCGGCATTACCGTCACCACGCGTTGCTCCATTGACGAATACCCCCTTTTCATAACGAAGACTCACTGCAAGTCCATCAAATTTTGGTTCAACCGTATAATCAACACACTCAACCTCCAATCCCTCACGAACCCGCCGATCAAATGCTGCCACTTCTTCCTCATCGAATGCATTTCCCAAAGAAAGCATAGGAGTCGAATGAATCACTTGTGAAAACGATTTCACAGGTGCAGCACCCACACGTTGCGTCGGCGACTCAGACGTTATAAGCTGAGGATAGCGCTGTTCAATTTGTTGCAATTCATGGAAAAACTTATCGAACTCAGCATCTGAAATCGTCGGATCATTTAGCGCATGATAATTATAATTATGCTGTTCTATTGTTTGACACAATTGTTGATATTGCTGCTGAATGGCGGCACTCACATCGTTCATAGAACTCGTTTCATAATTTTCAGGTGTGGTTAATAGACGTATTAGAAATTGCTTAATGTTAGACTGCTAAACATCTTGTTTCTGTTCTGCTTCAGAAACTTTATACTAAGCGTTTAAAAGTTTTCAACCAAAAATTCATTATGACCGATAGCCAACTCAAGATTCGCATTCAGATTCCCCAATCTTCTCAGCCTAAAGATGATGCTAGGCATCATTCTATACCAGATATACCTGAGGGGCAGAAAGATATTGGGAAAGCTCCTTTTGATATGCAAAAAATATTTATCACTCTATTTGTAATCTTTTTAACTATAAGTTCTTTTGTTTATCTCGTCTTTATTGATGAATCAAAACTATCATCGACCTTAACAGAGCGACCTACAATTACCAATGAAAGTGTATTACCAGCTTCTGATGAAATCATGTTGGAAGCACCCATTGAAAAAGTTGAAAGCCTAAGTCAACCTGTACTAGTTGAAGACGACGTATTGACTATTGTGAGCCCACAATCTATTGAGAATGAATCACTCGAACCCCCTGCTGTTGTAGAAAAAGCAAACAATCCAGAACCGGCAGCATCAATCATTGAAATAACTGAAACTAATAAACCCGCACTTGAAATTTTAGAGCCATTGATTAACACCTATTCTGACGACCAACCACAAGTTATTCAAGCTCAATTAACTAGTGCTATTCAACAAAGAGAACCAATTGACGAGATCGACCATATTGAATTAAATCAGGGCACTAGTGAACGCATACATTTTTTTATGAGATTGCGTGATTTAGATGGGCAACAGGTTAGCGTACGCTGGTTTTACCAAAATAAGGAGGTGGCGCAAATAAAGCTTCCGATTGGTAACAACGAACAATGGCGTACCCATGCTAACAAACTATTACCAAAAACAAGACCAGGTCAGTGGCATGTCGAACTACAAGATGCATCAGGTAATCTATTGGCTCAAAGAGACTTCACCGTCAGTAGCAACCCCTAATACGATTTCTCATCAAAGAAGATTAAGGTATCTCCATGAAATTTTGTAGTAACTGTAGTAGCGCAGTTGATTTGCGTATTCCTGATGGCGACACATTACCACGATATATTTGTGCCACATGCGATATTGTTTTTTATCAAAACCCAAAAATGATAGTTGGTTGCATTCCTGAATGGGAGGACAAGATCCTACTTTGTCGCCGCGCCATTGAGCCACGTAGTGGTCTATGGACATTACCCGCAGGTTTTATGGAAAATAAGGAAACCCTGGCACAAGGAGCAGCGCGTGAAACTTTAGAAGAAGCCAATGCACGTGTTGAGATTGATGACCTTTATGCAGTTTACAGCTTGCCGCATATTAGCCAGGTTTATGTATTATTTCGCGCAACGTTACTTGATTTGAATTTCAAACCCGGCATTGAAAGTTTAGAAGTGGCATTATTTGAAGAAAAAGATATTCCTTGGGGCGAAATGGCATTCCGCGTTATTTACGACCCATTAAAGCAGTATTTTGAAGAACGAAAAAAAGGCAATCTGGGCTTCCATATGGGTGTGATTGACCGGAGCCATCATACGTAAAAGACAGTCAATTTAAGTATGATAGGTGTAACATACCGGCAACTGTTTTTGCTTACCTTTGACTTGCAAGTAAAAAACCTCACCGCAGTTAATATCTGAATAACCTCTTCTGGCAATCTCATCACTAATCGTTTCACTAACTAATACGGCACCCGGCTGACAGTGTTTTTCAATACGCGAAGCGGTGTTAACTACATCGCCGATAGTCGTCCAATCTAGTCTTTCAGGTGTACCAACGTTACCGATAATAACTTTTCCCCAATTGATTCCAATACGTAATTGTAAAACCTCCTGTCCTGCGCGAGCACGTAAATTATTAATATCAATGGAGTGATCTTGCATTTCTAGTGCCGCTATGACAGCATCATGTGGATCTCTAAAAAGCACCATAATACAATCACCCATAAACTTATCAATTAGCCCATTACAACTTTTCACCGCCTTTGAAAGCTTACGCAAAATAGCATTCAATGTATGAATAACAGACTCTTCACTTTCGTTATTTTCCACATAGGCTGTGAAGCCAACAATGTCACAAAACAAAACAGCCATGAAGCATTCTTCATTGATTAATTTATCACCACCTAATCTGACAATTTCTCTGGCTCTTTCTTCTACTAACTGCGGCACATAATTACGTGTAATATTATGAATTCTAGCTTCATTCAGAATAGAACCTTCAGACAGATTATTACTACCCTTTTCATCGAATGAAACAGCCTGCCACAAGGTATGAATAGTTGAATCTTTATGTCGATACCCACTGACGTTGTAAAGCAATGATGATTCATTTTCTTTCAATGTTTTAATGCGTATTCTGTAATTTTCAAACTGCCCAGAGGGAGCTTCCAGCGATAGTCGCCAAATAACATCTGTATAAAAATGCGTCGGGATGGATTTAGCAAGCACTTGAATTGAAGATATCGTTGACTCTAGGTTTAGATTATTGAGAATGGAGGGAGACACTTCAATGATTTTTCCAGCACTAGAGAAGCGCACAACACCATAACCTAGCTGCGAGAAAATTACTTTTAGATTCTTTGATTCATTTTGCGGCTCGAGCAATATAGGTGCTGGTGTATGCGATTGAATGTTAGCTTGTTTAACCAAAGAAACAACACACTGACTAGATTGATCACTCGTTTCTTTTCTGAGTAATCGATAGCCTAGCGCTTTTGCTAATTTATTTTCTAAACAGAAGGCATGTTTACAAATGTTCGGATAACTCATAACAACAACAACATTATCCTCACGAGGAAAAGTTAATGTAACCTGCAATTCATTATCTTTACAATATTTTGCGATATTGAGATCACCATGTTCTACAAGCTCATTTTTATAAAGGTTATCAAATGCAGCATAACTTTCGGTCGTATCAATGCAAAATTCATTATCTACAATTTCTTTGTAAACGATATAATGCATTGATCTTATTACGTTTGCAATAAACTCATTAAGCAAAAGAATAGTTGGCTCGTATAACTGTGTTAACTGCAAACGATTGAGCGATAGCGTTAAATTGGTTTTAAGTTTATTACCAATATTTTGTTCTAGTGAGGATAGCAAAATAGCTGGCGCTAATTGACTTTGAGTGTCGGATAGCTTTGTGGAGCATTTGACCTCAGACATTTGTACATTGCTGGTAGAGTTCATTTTTCATTAATCCCTGCATATAATCATCTTCAAGCAAATTATCACTCAATCTTTCATTCAAACCAATGTTCATCAGCTTATCTTTTCTAATACTCGACTCTATTGAGCTTGCACCTATACCAGCTCCCTTTAACAAGCTGTTTGCAGCCATTAGACTAAGCTGCACTGTGCCTTCTACTTGATCACATATCGGTTTTTCAAGATTCATCCCCATATAGTTGACAAAATGGTCTGGCAGCTTCCACTCTTTTACCGCTTGCTGACCAACCTCAAGGTGATCAACACCTAATATTTTTTGTTCTGCTTCAAAGGACGTGCAGTTATATTTTAAAGAATATTCTACAGTATCGACATATTCTTCGGTGTAATGGGAAAAGAGTAATATTTTGCCTATATCATGCAGCAATCCGGCAATAAAAGCCTCTTCAGATTGATTTCCAGCACCCAATTCATTACATATGTTCTGGCTGGCAATTGCTGTTAGCAAAGAATGATGCCAGACATGTAGTCGAATCAAACCATTATCACTCTGAGTAAAAATAGAGCGTGTCAACGCTAGAACAGCCAAAGATCGTATGATATTAATACCCAAAATACTGATCGCTACAGGTAATGTATTTATCTTTTTACCACGATTGTAAATCGATGAATTAGCCACTCTTAATACAAGTGACGCTGCTCCTTGATCTGATCGTAGTAATTGATCTAATTCCCTAAAACAACGATGTGAGTCAATATCAATTTTAATAATCTTTGAAACAATTTCTGGCTGCACCGCAACATTTTTGTAATTAATTTTTAGACGTTTCATATGATTTTAAGAAGCTTAGCAAACAACAATTTTTTATCCTTTAAGCACAAATTTATTTCTAAATATAATTGCCATTGATTCCTACTAAATTAGACGCTTATATTTAGTCGTATAGAATTTTAATTATTTATTCGTCCAATTCCACTTAGTTCAACGGCATCAAAGGATATAAGTTTGATTAAATTTCAAATCATATGATTTAGACTAATTGAGAATCATCAGTTTAAGAAACATAGTAAGCAGGCTATAATGCTATTTTTTTCCCAATTTCCCATGAAGTATCTATTTCCATTATTAGTATGCTTATGTTTGGTTGGTTTACCCGCCTCTGCACAGCAGCCGTCTTTAACCATTGCGGCAAAATCTTATTTACTTGCTGATTTCCAAACTGGGCAAACTTTAGCCAGTGAAAATGCACACGTGCAAATTGAACCTGCCTCATTAACCAAACTAATGACAGCCTATGTCGTCTTCTCTGCTCTAAAACAGAAACATATCTCTCTTTCACAGAATGTTCATGTGTCCGAACGAGCCTGGCGCATGATTGGTTCGCGCATGTTTATTGAGCCTAATAAGAAAGTTACTGTTGGTGAGTTAATACGGGGAATGATTGTTCAATCAGGCAATGATGCTTGTATTGCTTTGGCGGAAATCATCGCCGGGTCAGAAGAAATTTTTGTGCAAATGATGAACAAAGAAGCCGCGCGTTTGGGAATGCTCAACACACACTTCACTAATACGACAGGATTACCTGACACTAATCATTTTAGTACTGCGCATGATCTCGCCATATTAGCGGCAGCCATCATTCGAGATTTTCCAGAGTTTTACCCACTTTATTCATTAAAAGAATATACCTACAATGACATTACTCAACCCAACCGTAACCGTTTATTATGGTTAGACCCTCATGTTGATGGGCTAAAAACCGGGTGGACTAAAACTGCTGGGTACTGCCTTATTACTTCAGCCAAACGTGACAACCAACGATTAATTTCAGTAATTATCGGCTCAGATTCAGCCAAAACGCGAAGCATTGAAAGCCAACGTCTGCTCAATTACGGGTTTCAGTTTTATGATACAGTGCATTTATATAATAAAAGCCAAGAAGTCACTACCATCCAGCTCTGGAAAGGCAATCAAAATCAGTTAAAAGCAGGTTTTAGTCACGATGTTTACTTCACCTTACTTAAAGGGCAGGCTGACAAGTTAAAAGCCACCATGGAATACAAGCAGCCCCTTATTGCTCCTGTTAATGTCGGGGATAATGTAGGCACTGTAATATTCACACTGGATGGGAAACCAATGGCAACTTATCCATTAGTTGCATTAGAGAATATTGGCACAACCAATATTTTTGGGCGTACCTGGGATAGCATACAATTACTTTTTAATTAATCTATTATTGATTTAACTGTCATTCATGCCGCAGCGAGTATAACGGAAGATATGCTAATATTTCTCATTTCTGCATGTACAATGTGTCCAATCGTATCTACGTTCCTTAAGCCGAACTAATTTCTCAAAATGAGCACAATATATCTTAATGGCAAATTAATGCCGATTGAAGAAGCCTGTATCTCAGTACTGGATAGAGGCTTTATCTTTGGTGATGGGGTTTATGAGGTCATACCCGTTTATTCAAGTAAACCTTTTAGGTTGGATAACCATCTACTACGCTTACAACATAGTCTAGACGGCATCCGATTAAATAATCCTAACAGTAATGAACAATGGCGCCAACTGTTAGCACAGCTAATTGAGAATAATGATGGTGATGATCAGTCCGTCTATCTACACATAACTCGTGGTGTTGCAAAACGAGACCATGCCTTTCCAGAAAATATTGAACCGACCGTATTCATGATGAGCAGCCCATTATTAGCGCCACCAAAAGCGCTATTTACAACAGGGATTTCTGCCATTACTGCAGTAGATAATCGTTGGATACGCTGCGACATAAAAGCAATCTCATTATTACCGAATGTACTTCTGCGCCAAGAAGCTATTGATGTAGGCGCTGTAGAAACTGTCCTTATAAGAGATGGGTTTCTGACCGAGGCGTCTGCCAGCAATATTTTTATCGTTAAAAATAACGTGCTCTTAGCGCCACCAAAAAATCATTTAATGCTACCCGGCATTACCTATGACGTGATTCTTGAGCTTGCAGCCGAAAATAATATTTCACATGAAGTCAGAGATATCTCTGAGGCTGAATTACGAAATGCAGATGAAGTTTTATTAACCTCTTCGACCAAAGAAGTTATGGCAATCACTCGTTTAGACGATATACAAGTTGGTGATGGCAAACCAGGTTCGATGTTCAAGCAGTTGCACCAACTTTATCAACACTGTAAAGCAACAATAATGCGGGGCAACTCAGCTTCATCATAATTACGCACTAATAGCTCACCATTTTCCACATGATAGAAAAACCCTCATTAATTGAATATCCCTGCGATTTTCCGATAAAAATCGTGGGAAAATCACACGTGGGTTTTGTCGAAACAGTTGTCACAATAGTCAGACTACATGCGCCTGAATTTAACGACACCTCAATGGAAACAAAAGTCAGCAAAGAAGGCAATTATATAAGTGTTACCTGCACGATATGGGCAACTTCACGTACTCAATTAGACACAATATACCAAGCACTTTGCGATGAACCTATGGTGTCAATTGTTCTATAATCCGCAATGGACGAGCTAGCGATTGGTGACACAAGTGTAAAAATTAGGCGACTGGGTGTGGTGGACTATCTCACGACATGGCAAGCCATGAAAAATTTCACCAGCGAACGAACAGCCATTACGCAAGATGAAATGTGGTCGCTGCAACACCCACCTATTTATACGCAAGGACTTGCGGGAAAACCAGAGCATTTATTACAAAGTAATGGTATTGAAGTGATAAAAACAGATAGGGGTGGACAAATAACCTATCATGGGCCTGGACAATCTATAATCTATTTATTGCTAGACATGCGGCGCCTAAAGCTAGATGTGCGGGAATTGGTCACAAGAATGGAAAATGCCGTGATAGACTTATTGAAAGGCTATCATATTCAAGCTGAAAGTCGAGCCGATGCACCAGGCGTGTATGTGGAAAATGCAAAAATCGCCGCACTCGGTCTTAAAATCAAAAAAGGTTATTGTTACCACGGTATCGCGCTCAATGTTGGCATGGATTTAGCGCCATTTTCTAACATTAACCCTTGCGGTTATGAGAATTTACAAGTCACACAAACTAAAAATTTGGGTATTACTGATTCAATAGAAACAATAAGTAATAAACTCATTGAACAATTGACAGAACAAATTTACAGGAGATAACAATCACCATTATGACGTCTGAAACTCATCAGAAAGGTGCCGCAAAAACCGCGCGCAATCCCATCAAAATTGCACCACAGGCAAAAAGTGACCTTCTACGCAAGCCTTCGTGGATACGCGCACGTTCAGCAAACAGCCAAGCATTCTATGAAGTAAAACGTATTTTGCGCGAACAAAAGCTATTTACCGTTTGTGAAGAGGCCTCTTGCCCCAATATTGGCGAATGCTTCGGCAAGGGAACTGCCACCTTTATGATTCTCGGTGATTTATGCACGCGGCGTTGCCCATTCTGTGATGTGGCACATGGTCGACCCAAACCACCCGATACTGAAGAACCCCTACATCTGGCTCAATCTGTTGCTGCTATGAAATTAAAATATGTAGTAATTACCAGCGTTGACCGTGATGATCTGCGTGATGGCGGCGCACAACATTTTGCTGACTGTATTCGTGAAATACGCAAACATTCGCCCAGCACTAAAATTGAAATTCTCGTGCCCGATTTTAGAGGTCGACTAGAAGTTGCGCTAGAAAAATTGGCATCATGTCCACCCGATGTCTTGAACCATAATCTTGAAACCGTGCCACGGCTTTATAAGCAATGTCGCCCTGGCGCAGATTATGCGCATTCATTGAAACTGCTAAAGGACTTCAAGCAAAGATTTCCTGAAACGCCGACCAAATCAGGTTTAATGTTGGGATTAGGTGAAACAGACGAAGAAATTTTAGACGTGTTGCGTGACTTACGTACAAATGACGTTGAAATGCTCACTATTGGACAATATTTACAACCCAGTATCGGCCACCTTCCCGTCTTACGCTACGTAACACCAGAAGGGTTTAAAGAATTTGAACGTGCTGCAACGAAAATGGGATTCACCAATGCCGCCTGTGGGCCAATGGTCCGTTCTAGCTACCATGCTGACTTGCAAGCTGAAGAAGCTGGTGTAAAGACATAAAAAATAGAGGATAAATATACGATTAAGCAACTATTTCATAGTCATGGGTTATCTCAACTGAGTCCTTCAGCATAATAGAAGCAGAACAATATTTCTTTGCAGACAAATTAATCGCACGTTCAACTTGCTGCTGTTTTAGATTTTTACCGGTCAAAATAAAATGTAAGTGAATGTGCGTGAACACTTTGGGGTCAGTCTCTGCACGCTTAGCCTCAATTTCAACAACGCAATCATTAATATCCTGGCGGCTCTTTTTTAGGATCATCACTACATCAAATGTAGTGCAACCACCCAGCCCCATTAGTAACATTTCCATTGGACGTGGCCCTAAATTCTCCCCCCCCGCCTCTGGTGCACCATCCATCAAAACTTTATGGCCACTTCCAGATTCACTCAGAAAACGCACATCTCCTTTCCACTCAATTCGAGTCTTCATTTTTGTTCCAATAGGTTTGGCAAATAAAAAGCCGACGCTTTAAAACGTCGGCTTTTCTAAACGAAGCTAAGCTCAGTTTAGTGACAAGATAAACTCAGCTAAAACTTTAGCATTGTCATCACTCACTTGAGCATTTGGTGGCATTGGGATTGGACCCCAAACTCCATTGCTACCACCCTTGATTTTACCAGCTAAGTAATCAGCAGCACCATCTTGCCCTGCATACTTTTCTGCAACTGCTTTCAAAGCAGGGCCAACAGTCTTGACTTCAACCTGATGACAGTTTAAGCAACCACTGCTTGTTGCCAATGCTGCGTCTGCTTGTGCATTACCAACGAACATCAACGCAGATGCCGCGACTACTCCAATTAAAGCTGCTCTCATATACTTTTTCCTTATACATAGTTAAAGTGACGACATTCTACCCTGAACTCCACAAACTTGCAGCAACTCCTTTAAGTCAAAAACTTCTGGCAAACAACTCATGCCTAGACATACTGCTGCTTTATCTGCTGGTACAGGTCTGTTAGACTTGTCTTCAAGCCTACAAGATCAAATGATAAAGCAAAAACCGGTGGTTGAGGCACACTTTCTTCACTTCACTTAACTATTCTAGGCGTTTTGCACAACGAGCCTGAACATTTCACTAGTTGATGAAATCAAGACAGAGCAGGTCAAAAAGGGCTATATTTGTATATGGTATTTGGGGATTAAAAAATTTGCGTATCTAGTTTGTTTGTGCAATTTGCGCTTTTACCAAACCTTGCTGGCACGACACACTGACAGTATCACCTATTGCTCAACAGTCTTGATTACTTGTCGATCCTGAATAACAATCCAACTCATTGATGATGTAAAAAACGAGTGTATTTTTAGCTCTCACTTCGACCGGAAATGGTAAAATAACACCATATTTTCTGGTCGAAATGGTTGATAGAATGCTCATACAAAGCAGCTCTTTCCATCAAACAAATTTATTTGGTACGGATCTACTTTTACAACTTGATCCAAACGATCCTCTCCTCAAATTATCTGTAGTCATACCCTGGCATCATTTTGAAGAAGTGTTTTCAGTTCA
>JAJFJG010000077.1 GCA_021774265.1 Nitrosomonas sp. | reverse complement strand
CTAGCGGAAAACATCAAGCGAGCTTCACCGGTAGCCTGGCAGAGCATCAATCTGAAAGGGAAGTACTTGTTCGGTCAGACGGGTGAAACGCCAGATATTGAGTATCTGATGGCACCGATCGAGGAATATGTGCCGCTTGCTGAAAAGTAATACACCTCTACAGGTTAAGAGCGCCGGGGCCTTCAGAGCGAATTGCAATCTATGGCGGGAAAATCCCTAGAACCCAAGAATGGCGCGTTGTTCCGCTCAATCAGCAATAACCGTATTGAAGGTTCACAAAAAGCGATTACGCCCGATGGGGTTTATAAAATGGTGCAGGAATATTCCGAGCAGCTTGGTTTTAAGATCGGGGCGCATTCGCTCAGGGCAACAGCAGCAACCAATGCGCTCGATCATCAAGCCGATATTGCCAAGGTGCAGGAATGGTTGTGGCATGCCAATATTGCGACTACGCGGATTTATGATCATCGCAAGACGCGGCCAGAGGATAGTCCGACTTTTAAGGTTGTATATTAAATTTCTAACGGGCTGTCTGCCTATAATTCAGGCATGGTTATTTATCCTTAGCTAGGTAAGTCCCGATAAAGGTACGTAATGCGTCATTCATAGCATGAATTTCCGCTGAAATAATATTGTTTTCTGTTCGGCGACAATTATAATGGCTATGTCATCGATGCCGTACACCAACGTCGGAAGCTTACCAAAACTAAAGGTGCTTTCTCCAATGAAAACACCCAATCTTGCTTCTAAATGGGCATCCAGAACGCTCTCCAGATAACCTCTAAGCCTTATCTAACCGACTAGACTTTCTACCTTATTTATTACCGGATGCAGTGATTCTTCCGGTATAAGACCAAAATCATAAAATGTCTGACACATCTGATAAGATGCTTTAAAATCACCGGCACGCTTATATGCCGATAAACGGCACGCTCCGCCACACATTTCGCTTAATTTACAACGCCCGCAAATACCTTTCAATTCACTTGTTTTATAACTACGTAATGTTTTAAATAGTTCCGAATTTATCCATATATCATCGAAAGATCGCTCCATAATATTACCTTGATGAAGTGTTTTATCTGCACCGGCTACCCCACAAATAGTCACATTGCCATCATGAGTTATACCACAATATGATTCAGTCCAACCGCAAGCTGGGCTCCTTATTGGAATAACATCCTCAGGATGAAGTAGAAGTGGGGGTAAATTAAGAAATACTTTGCTGCCACGCTCTCGAAGTTTGTGGCAAAAATTTCTCAGTTCAAGGATCTCAACAACATCAAGAGCTTCTGGGGCAAGATCTGGGCCTCGTCCATTGTAAGGGTTCAGTAAGGACAGTCTAACTGGCACATTATATTCACTCGACAAGACTGCTAAATGTACAACATCTTCCTTGTTACTCTTTATAACCGTTGCATTAACTTGCACATCTAGTCCAGCTTTGACACAATGATCAAGTGCAGAAACTGTTTTCTCGTATGCTCCTTTCTGTCCACGGATTCTATCGTGATTATTACTTGCTCCATCAATTGAAATAAGCATAGATAAATGCTGTAATGATTTCAATTTTTTGACACGAGAGCTATCAATTAAAGTGCCATTCGTAACCAAGGAAATTGCTATGTTTTTTTGGTCAAATGCATGACAGATATCAAACCAATCTTTACGGGCAAAAAGCTCTCCACCTGAAATAATAACTTTTTCACAGCCTACGGATTTGGCCTCTTCCGCTAAAGTATAAATCCGCTCTAAAGGAACATCAATCGTCTTTTCTTTGACCGCGCTTATATAGCAAAAAGAACAAGATAAATTGCAAGTATTTGTTACATTGAAGTGAAGCGTATGTAATTTTTGTCCTTTGTCTTCCATGACCAATCTCTCCTATTGAGGATTAATGTCTCTAGAACAGTTCAATGACCCCCGACAAAGTCGGGGGTTTACCTCATGTAGTTATTTTATAAATGTTAAACGGCGACCTATTTCCCTAATTTCATCAATTGATGGTGGGTTTGTCACATTTGTGCCAGGAATAGCAGCAGATGCACTTGCCCCGCATGCAACACACCAATCTGCAAGGCCAGCCCCAGCCACCTTGCTTAATTGACTATTGATACTGTTGATAAACTCTGGGTTTGCAAGTGCCTTTAATAGCTCTGGATTTTCATTCAAAGCCTTTTGAACAGCTTCTGGCATTACTAACGGAGTATCAGCCATTTTGTATCCTCCACAATTATATTAGAAAGTAATCATGAGAAACATCAACACTAGTTTTGAATAACTTTCAACATGATAAAATTAACCATGTTATAAAAATGGTATCATAGAATAAGATCCTTTTTTACTAAAATGCATAAACTAAGTGTTAAATTAAGTTTAGCGTAAAATTCTCGACGCTAACTGTGATAATTCTCACAAAGGGTCTAATCCCATAAAAGAATGTCGAATGTTTGAATATTCTAACCTTATTGGCTATTAACCTGATCGGATTTATGAAGAAACATCAAAGGCAAAAAATTCTTGCTTACTCCTTCATAGCTTGCGTAAGTGGCTTACTTCTGAGCAATAACTCATAGTTGGGTAAAAAGAGTATGACCATGATTAAGTATAATTTTCATACTACCTGTTATCACTTTGCAAAGGTTTCGCCGTATTCATGTTGTAGGTTATTCTGTACTTGAGCGAGTGCTGCAAAAATAAACAACGGGTCAACACCTTCCGCTTTCAGATTATCAACGGTTGTTTGTAGAGTTTCTAAGCATTTCAATGTTGCGCTATCTATCATTGCTTCACCTTGGCATAATCTGATAATGATACGCAAGGTTGTTGTATTTATGCGATTGATTAGAATATCATTAAATACTGACTGAACAGAATTATCTCAAAGTGTTCAGTTTTTTGGCTGTTTACAAGCATTTCACTTTGACTTTATCTTCATTCTCTAACGCTTGAGCAAGATCATAAGCAAGTTGCATTCGTAACCAATATTCTGGAGTGCTCCCAAAAACTTTAGCGAGACGTACCGCCATATCTACAGTAATGTCAGAATTTTCATTTAATAAATTATTAAGCGTTTGTCGAGTTACGCCGAGAACTCTTGTACAAGCTGTAATTGATAAGTCAAACGGTTCTAAACAGTCAACACGAACAGACTTTCCAGGATGAGGGGGGGTTTTAATTTTTTGTTCTTGTTTGAGTGTTAACCCTTCTTTTTTCTTAATTTTCCGATTGATAACTTCTATATTCAACTCCCCAGCATCCCCGCTTTGTTCGCCTTCGATTAATGCTTGTCGCAATACTTTTTCTTGCTCTCGTTCTTCAAGAAGACGCAAACTCGCTCGAATTACTTCACTAGCTGATCCATATCGTCCTTGCAGAACTTGTTCATTGGGGTTCTGGGGATTTTCCCGCCATAGATTGCAATTCACTCTGTAGAGTCCGCCGTTCCTAGTCTGTAGAAGGCTATTAGTTTTAATTTACCTCGATTAGCGGTATCCTTCTTGGCTTTTTAGGTCAAGGAATGAGCAAAGGTAAACGCCTATCGATACTGACAAAGGCAGAAATTGAAGAATTGTATTCGCCTCCTGTATTCTCCGCTTCCGACCAGCGTTTTTTCTTTGCTCTTAACGACCGAGAATTTGAAGTAATCAACCGGATTCGAGATCGTAAGCATCGAGTTGTTGCCATCGCCTTACTGGGATATTTCAAATCTAAGCCCATCCTGCTAAATCCCAACTTCAAATCCATGCAGGCTGACCTATCATTTATTTCTGAGCTCTATTTTAAGGACCTGAAATACCGTCGATTTAGCCTGAAAGCTGACCAGAAATCTCGATTATACGAGCGTGTACTGTTGTTACTTGGGGTTTCTAATTGGAATGATATTGAACATCAGCCAAGGCTGTTTACCTATCTACTTGAAAAGGCAAATAGCTGGGCGGCACCACGAGCTCTTTTTGATGCGGCGATCGAATACCTGGCTCACAACAAGGTCGCCATTCCCGCCTACAGCACACTACAGAAGATCATCAGCCAGGTGCTGGTACAGCATCAGAAAGCTCTACACGAGCAAGTCAAAGCCGCTTGCACTCTAGGCCTGAAAGATATGCTCGCTGAGCTGTTGTCCGGCGAGCATGCCTTTACCTTACAGCACTTACGCCAGAGCGCTCGCAACTTCACCGGTACCGAACTGGAAAAAGAACTGCAAGTTTATCACCACCTTCAGCCCTGGATAGCCGAAGTAGCCCAAGTCCAGGCGAGTTTGGGACTATCGCAGATGAACCAGCACTATTACGCTGGGCGCGTGGATTATTACGGTGCCAAACTCAAACGGCAAGCAACTCTCAATCAGCAGTTGTACCTCCTGAGCTACCTGCAAAACCGTCAGCAGCAATGTTTGGAAAGGATCGCCGATGGCTTCATCCATCATGTGCGGCAAGTCAAAACTCGCGCCAAGGCGATGGCCAAAGAGCTGGTCTATCAAGATTGGCAGAAAGCCGCTCGCAATGTAGGCAAAGCCGCAGATGTGCTGCAGCTGTTTTTGAATGATGAAATTTCGCCAGATGCTCACTTCCAGTCGGTTCAAGAGCAAGCGTTCAAAGTCATAAATGCCAAAGATCTCACCTCTGTCTGCCGCTACTTGAGCAATCAAAAGCAGTCTGCTGACGAGTCCTACTGGCAGCATCTGGATGCAGAGCCCACGCTACGCACTGGCTTGCTACGATCATTGTTCTGCTGTTTATGCATTGAGGGTGCAGATCAAACACAGCGACTGCCAATAGTGCTGGATCAAGCTCGGTTGGATCTGATGACTCAGAAGGAGCTCAGTGATGCCAGCCTGGATCGGCGCTTGCCACAAAAACACCTATGCCCACTGTTGCTGAATAAAGACGGCAGCCTCAACAAAGCACGCTATGAATGGTACCTCTATCTGCAAATTCCCGATCGATTGCAAGGTCAGCTGTTGATGCCAGACGTTATTAAATACCGGGCTTTGGATGCGGATCTGGTTAAGACCCAACGCTGGAAACAAGATAAGCAACGCTTGTTGGAATCTACCGCGCAGACGAAATTGATGGCCGATCCAACATCGCTCATACCCAATATGGTCACTGAACTTAATCTGCGCCAGCACGAGGTTAGTCACTATCTGGAGAAAACTGACAACCGAAACGTCATCCTGAAGCATAAAGGTGGCAAACGACACTGGAGGCTGCCCACGGCGAGCAAGAAACACCTGGTAAATAACCCCTTCTTTGAACAGATGCGTTCAGTAGAAATCGCCGATGTGCTGCGTGTTGTCGACCGGGATACCGGATTTATTAATGACTTCGAACATGTCCTGGGTATGAGTTCTAAAAGTCGGCTGTTCGAAGTGGATTTAGTGGCGATCCTGATTGCCAATGCGACCAACCAGGGCATCTATGGCATTGCGGAGATCTCTGATCGCAGCTATGAGCAGCTACGCACCATTCAGGCCAATTACTTGAGACTGGAAACCCTGAATAACGCTAACGACCACATCAATAACACAGCGGCTAAATTACCGATCTTTAGACACTACTACATCCAGGAAGGCATCGTGCATGTCAGTGCTGATGGTCAGAAATTCGAAGCCAAACGGGAAACGTTTCGCACCAGGTACTCCTCTAAATACTTCGGTACGGCTAAAGGGATCTCGAACGTGAGCCTCAATGCCCATCATATGGGGATTAACAACCGGATCATTGGCTCCAACGAGCATGAAAGCCATTACCTATTTGACCTGCTGATGAACAACAGTACGGAAATAATCCCGGACATTGTGTCGACCGACACCCATGGGGTTAACCACGTTAACTTTGCACTGCTGGACTTGTTTGGCTACCAGTTTGCGCCCCGTTACGCCAAGGTGGGTACCGTGATTGAGAAGATGTTTAATATCACCACCGACAAAGACGACCGCATCCAGCTGAACTTGAAAAAGCCCATTAACACCAAACGCATCATGGAGCACTGGGATACCATCCAGCGCATCGCGGCCTCACTAGCGCAGCGTAAAACGGATCAATCAACTCTAGTGCGAAAGCTATCTGCTTATATAAGTAACCACCCCTTACTTGAAGCGTTTACTGAATACAACCGGCTGGTAAAAGCTCGATATCTACTGAGCTACATCGATGACCCTGAGCTGCGCAGCCACGTGCAAAAGGCACTGAACCGAGGTGAAGCGTACCATCAGCTACGACGGGCGATCAGCCAGGTCAATGGCGATCGGTTCCGTGGCAACAGCGATGAGGAGATAGAGCTGTGGAACGAATGCGCAAGACTAATGGCCAACGCCATTATCTACTTCAACTCTAAGGTTCTGAGCAATCTGTTGCAAAGCTTTGAACATCAAGGCAAAGACAAGCTAGCGGAAAACATCAAGCGAGCTTCACCGGTAGCCTGGCAGAGCATCAATCTGAAAGGGAAGTACTTGTTCGGTCAGACGGGTGAAACGCCAGATATTGAGTATCTGATGGCACCGATCGAGGAATATGTGCCGCTTGCT
>JAJFJG010000076.1 GCA_021774265.1 Nitrosomonas sp. | reverse complement strand
TCCTCTGTCATTGAGGGCGCTAGTATTGAGCGGTTCTATTCAGGTGAGCATCAGATTTATGGCTATGCGCAGGAATTGACTCATCTGCTTATGAAGGTCGAGACACATAATCATCCGACCGCTATTTCGCCTTTTCCCGGTTCGGCAACCGGCGTGGGAGGAGAGATTCGTGATGAAGGTGCGACGGGTCGGGGCGCAAAACCAAAAGCAGGGTTAACTGGTTTTTCTGTTTCAAATTTAAATATTCCTGGGAATATTCAACCATGGGAAATTTATCAACAACCAGCGGTTGGCAAACAAAGCTATGGCAAGCCTGCACGTATTGTTTCATCGTTGCAAGTCATGTTGGAAGGCCCAATTGGTGGCGCAGCCTTTAATAATGAATTTGGGCGCCCGAATCTTGCCGGTTATTTCCGCACATTTGAAGAACTCGTTGATGGCGAAATGCGCGGCTATCACAAACCGATTATGTTGGTCGGTGGTTTAGGACAAATTGCTGCGCAGCATGTCGAAAAAGAAAAATTTCCGGCCGGTTCGTTGTTGGTTCAATTGGGTGGTCCCGGTATGTTGATTGGTTTAGGTGGCGGCGCAGCTTCAAGTATGGATACGGGATCAAACATAGAAAAATTAGATTTTGATTCCGTACAACGTGGCAACCCTGAAATGGAGCGTCGAGTGCAGGAGGTGATTGATCGTTGCTGGCAATTAGAGCGACAAGGTAGACCGAATCCAATTTTATTTATTCACGATGTCGGTGCGGGCGGCCTGTCTAATGCTTTTCCTGAGTTGGTGCATGATTCAGGACGTGGTGGGAGGTTTAATTTGCGAGATATTCCATCGGAGGAGTCTGGTATGTCACCCATGCAAATTTGGAGTAATGAAGCGCAAGAACGATATGTATTAGCTATTGAGCCAGAATCATTGGCGTTATTTCAACAAATTTGTGAGCGTGAACGTTGTCCATTCTCGGTGGTGGGAGAGGCAACGAGTGAAGAGCAATTGGTTGTGACTGATCAAGTCTTAGGTGACCAACCGGTCGATATGGCTTTATCTGTTTTATTAGGTAAACCGCCCAAAATGACACGCGATGTGTCGCATACTAAGAGGTTTATACCTGTCTTTAATATCGATGCATTAAGCCTGAAAGAAGCGGCCTATCGCGTTCTGAAATTGCCGGCGGTGGCAGATAAGACTTTTCTGATTAGCATTGGTGACCGCAGCGTGGGCGGTATGACGGCGCGGGACCAAATGGTTGGCCCATGGCAAATTCCCGTAGCCGATGTAGCTGTGACATTGATGGGCTATCAAACCTATTTAGGCGAGGCCTTTGCAGTGGGAGAGCGGACGCCGATTGCATTGCTTGACGCAGCAGCTGCGGCGCGAATGGCGGTGGGTGAGTCGATTACCAATATTGCGGCGGCTTCGATTGAACGTATCAGTGATATTAAACTGTCAGCCAACTGGATGGCTGCAGCGGGTCATGCTGGTGAAGATGCGAGTTTGTATGATGCTGTTTATGCAGTAGGTATGGAATTCTGCCCACAACTCGGTATTAGCATTCCTGTCGGAAAAGATTCCATGTCCATGAAAACTGCTTGGGATGCTTACGATGATTCAAAAGGTAAAAAAGAAGTCATCTCTCCACTATCACTCATCATTTCAGCCTTTGCGCGAGTAACAGATACACGCAAAACATTGACACCGGAACTACGCACGGATTGTGGCGGCACGGAATTGATTCTTATTGATTTGGGCATGGGTAATAATCGTTTGGGTGGCTCAGCTTTAGCACAGGTATATAAGCAGGTTGGTAATGTGGCACCAGACATATCTGCTCAAACAGGTGCAAAGAAACTAAAAGCGTTTTTTTCGGTCATACAGCGGTTAAATTGTGAGCATAAGCTACTTGCTTATCATGATCGTTCAGATGGCGGCTTGTTTGTGACTGTCAGTGAAATGGCTTTTGCTGGGCATACGGGTATATCTGTTCAACTGGACTCACTTGGTGTTAGTTCGGAAACTAATGCAGCTATTATTTCTGCATTATTTAATGAAGAATTGGGTGCTGTTATTCAAATAAAGACTGTGCATCATGATGATGTTTTTAACAAGCTATCTGAGGTAGGCTTGGCCGAAATAAGCACAATGATTGGAAGCGTAAGCGACACGGATGAGGTGCAATTTACCGTGGGCGGCCAATCGATTTTCTCAGAGAAAAGGATTGATTTGCATCGTGCTTGGTCGCAAACAACTTACCAGATGCAACAGTTGCGTGATAATTCAAGTTGTGCAAAGCAGGAATATGACCGTATTTTGGATGCCACAGACCCAGGCCTACATGTGCAATTAAGCTTTGACATTAATGAAGATATTGCGGCACCCTTCATTCAAACAGGTGTTCGACCAAAAATCGCTATTTTGCGTGAGCAAGGAGTGAATGGCCATGTTGAAATGGCAGCAGCATTTGATCGAGCTGGGTTTGCCGCAGTAGATGTTCATATGAGTGACATTATTACTGGGCGTGTATCACTCAATAATTTTAAAGGCTTTGCCGCGTGCGGCGGATTTTCGTATGGTGATGTACTGGGGGCTGGTGAAGGTTGGGCTAAGTCTATTCTTTTCAATGCGCGCTCACGTGATGAATTTGAGGTGTTTTTTCAGCGCAGGGATACATTTGCCTTAGGTGTGTGCAATGGTTGTCAGATGATGAGTAATTTACATGAAATTATTCCCGGGGCAGAGCAATGGCCGCATTTTGTAAGGAACCAGTCAGAACAGTTTGAAGCGAGATTTGCCATGGTTGAGATTCCACCGAATCCTTCAATTCTATTTGACGGTATGGCAGGTAGCCGCATGCCAATAACGGTTGCCCATGGAGAGGGTTTTGCTGAGTTTTCTGAGAACACAGATTGCTCGACTATTTCTTCACTAACCGCCATGCGTTTTGTAGATAATAAAGGACAACCAACCGAGGCGTATCCACTTAACCCCAATGGTTCGTCTCAAGGAATTACTGGCATTACGACTCCTGACGGTCGGTTTAATATCCTTATGCCTCACCCAGAACGTGTTTTTCGGATAGCCCAGCATTCATGGTATCCGCCTGTGTCATTGGATTCATCCGAACCGTGTGAAGATGGTCCGTGGATGCGACTATTTAGGAATGCCAGAAAATGGGTCGGGTGATCAATTGTTATTGGTGAAATTAACTGTTCCATAAATTTAGGAATGAGAAAAAATGAATTTATCTAGAACTCAATTATTTGTGCTTGGTGTTGTATTGCTCTTTATTAGCTATCACGTGGATGCAGCTGGAACACTAGTTAATCCAGTGAAAAAACCACTACAAACTGAGTGTGTGCCCGTGGGTAGCTGGATGGTGCCTGGTGGCGAGGAAGTAACTAATACAGAGATCATCTCACGTGCCGCAAAGAGCGATGTTGTGTTACTGGGCGAAACACATGTCAACAAAGAACATCATCGCTGGCAGTTACAGACTTTGGCGGCCTTGCATGCTGTTCGACCAGATATGGTGATAGGCTTTGAAATGTTTCCGCGTCGCGTGCAATCTGTACTTGATCAATGGGTGGCGGGCGAACTTACAGAAAAAGAATTTCTCCGAGATGCGCAATGGGGCTTGGTTTGGAGCACTGATGCAGATTTATATTTGCCGTTATTTCATTTTGCACGTATGAACCATATTCCGATGCGTGCATTGAATGTTGAAACAAGCCTAAGACGTAAAGTTTCTGAAAAGGGTTTTTATGGCGTGCCGGTAGAAGATCGTGAAGGCTTAACGCGTCCCGCTGAACCCAGCGTCGAATATCTGGACTTCTTGTTGCCAATCTACAAGCAACATGATCGAGAATATAAGACAAAGGGTGAAGTAAACCATGATGACCCTGATTTTAGACGCTTTATATCTGGCCAACAGCTTTGGGATCGTGCCATGGCTGAAGTGATTTATGCGGCGATCGATGATTCTGATGAAGCTGATCAACCATTAGTTGTCGGCGTAATGGGTTCTGGGCATATTTTGCATGGTTACGGTGTGCCGCACCAACTGCGTGACCTTGGTGTTAATGACATTATCTCTTTATTGCCTTGGGATGCTGGTCGTTCATGTAAGCGCTTTGTTTCAGGTTTTGCAGATGCCGTGTTTGGTGTTGTACCTTACGTATCACAAGTCAGCCAACCCATGCGCCAACGACTAGGCATTCGCTTTGAATTTGCTCATGGTGGTGGGCATGTGCTTCAGGTTGAGAAGGATAGTATTGCAGAAACAGCTGGACTTAAAGAAGCTGATGTCATTATGAAAATTGCAGGATTGGAAATCAAAGACATCGGTGATGTTATTAATGTCATTAAACGCCATGCGCCTGGTACTTGGTTACCTTTAGAAGTGAAACGAGGTGATAAGACGATTGATGTAGTAGCCAAATTTCCTGCATTGGAGAATTAATTGTTATGGTGGTGTATTGATGATCTGTAGGGCTATTGTTTCAACAATCAACAATTTTATATTATTGTATTTCCTATCTGGCTAAAGTTTTAATAGATCCCGTCGTATAGAAGAAGATGTTAAATGTAGGTAAACATCACTGATGCTTCGGAAAAGTTTAAAATTACTTATAGTTGGTTACTCTGAAGAAGACTCTGGCTGTCTTTGCTCTGTGCTTGCTGACGATGGATTTGATCTTGTTTCTGAATGTGTGATGCATGTTCAGGGTATACAGGCTGCCATATCAGAGTCAGACTGGGATGTCATTGTGTCTAATCATACTAAGACATCATTTGATGCGATAGAGGCATTAGACTTGTTAAATAGGTGTGGGAAAAATACTCCATTTATCGTTTACTCTGACTATGTAGATGAAGACGTTGCAGTTTCAGTAATGCGCCGTGGCGCAAGTGATTACTTAATGAAAGGTAATGCATCCCGCCTTATTCTTTCCATTCAGCGTGAATTAAGAGATATGCTTGTTCGTCGTGCAAAATTACAGGCAGAAAGTCAAATTTATCGCCTATCTTATTATGATCAGCTAACAGGCCTTCCAAAGCGCAACTTGTTTTGCGAGAAAGTGCTGAAAATTTTGTCTGAGCGGAATGATGCTAAAACAGCAGCTATATATTTTATAGATTTGGAGCGCATGCCGCGCATAAATAGTACATATGGATATGGTGTTGGCGATATATTGATTCAGCAACTCTCATATCGATTATCAGTATATGTAAGAAGAAGTTGTTTATTAACACGTATTGAAGGTAGTAAGTTTGTTTTTTTTAATTGTGATGTAAAGAGCTCTGAGGATGTTCAGCTGTTTGCAAATAAGATATTGAGATTGGTTGCGACGCCATTTGTAATTAACAGTCTAGAGTTCTATGTCACACTTAATGTTGGAATTTGTGCTTATCCTAAAGATGGCGAAGATATATCAATGTTGCTAGCGAATGCAGAGAGTACGATATTACTTAATCGAGGCTTGTGGCGTAGCCAATGTCGGTATTATGAGAAAGCCGTTGGTGAGACAAATTCTAGACGGTTGAAATTAGAGGGGTCGTTGCGAAAATCTATCGAGAACCGAGAATTAGTTTTGTATTATCAGCCAATAGTTAATATGAGAACTGGAAGTATAATAGGTGCAGAAGCACTTATACGCTGGAATCATCCGGAATTTGGTATGATCTTGCCCGAACAATTCATTCCAATTGCAGATGAAACGGGTTTTATTATTGAGATGGGCAAGTGGGTATTAATGCAAGCTTGTTCACAAGCTAAGCAATGGCATGATGTGGGTTATGATTCGTTAGTAGTTTCAGTCAATATTTCAGCAACAGAGTTAGACCAGTCGCAGCTGTTAAATCATGTTAATTTCGCACTTGAACAAACAGGTTTATATCCAGGTGCTTTGGAGTTGGATATTACTGAATCTGTATTAATGCAAGATGCAGAATCAAACATACGAATATTGCAGGAAATTAAAGATATTGGTGTCAAAATAGCCGTAGATGATTTTGGCACGGGTTACTCATCCTTGAGTTATCTTAAACAGCTTCCGATTGACATTTTAAAAATTGATAGGTCTTTTGTACGGGAAATTGCGTCTGACTCAGATAGTTCTGCCATAGTTGTGGCGATTATTTCTTTGGCAAAAAGTTTTAGTTTATTTGCATTAGCTGAAGGTGTTGAATCAAAAGAGCAATTTGAATTTTTGTGTCAAGAAGAATGTGATGGAGCACAAGGTTACTTATTCAGTAAACCAGTTAACTCAGAACATTTTCTTCTTTTGCTAGAGCAAAGAAAGACCGGAACTTTGGCCTAGTTGTCTCTGTTAGCCTTGATAAGAATAGTCTGGTTATATTATTTAGCTGTCTGAAAGTAAATAAATATTGTTGTTTTGTAGGCAATTTCCCTATGTCTTAGCAAGTGGTACTCTTACAGTTGTTTTAGTTTCTTGTCTATTTACATAAATCTGCTCTGGATCGAAAATACATTCACTGATACGCGTATTTTATTTATCGTATCTTAAATCGATTAGTTCAAGAGGATTGTTAAAATGGAAACAAATCAAATTCTGAATGAAATTAAAGAAATCAATCTGGGTTATATGCTTTTGGCACAACAGTTGGTACGTGAAGATAAAGTTGCTGCAATGTACAGGTTAGGGATTAGTCAAGAAATTGCAGGAATTGTAGAAAGACTCACTTCGAGTCAGTTATTAAAAATGGCTTCTTCGAATATGCTATTGTGTCGGTTCCGTTTTGATGACCGTTTGATCGCAGAAATTTTATCAAGCCATAGTCGTGATCAAGCAGTATCACAATCACACGCAGCCATTTTGATGGCAGGGCAACCTGCTGAAGCAATATAGCATAAGAGAGGTTGCCGTGGGAGTATAACATGCGTAATAAAAGCGTTTTAACAGAAGCAAAACAAATACAGCTTGCAACTGAGTTAATAAAATTAGGATCTCGGTTGCAAGTCCTTGAAGTATATTCAAACCTCAGTCGAGAAAGATTAGTTAAACTGTATAAAGAAATTACAGGTGTTTCACCACCTAAGGGCATGTTGCCATATTCAGAAGATTGGTTTATGAGCTGGCAGCCCAATATGCATTCATCTTTGTTCATGGGAATGTATAATTACATTGTTGATAATACGGATGTGGAAGGTATCGATGCAATTATAAAGAGTTATAAACTTTATTTAGAGCACATCGAAGTAAATAAGCTAAAGCGTGTTTTAACTATTACACGTGCATGGACTTTGGTACGATTTATTGATAGTAATGTGTTGTGTATGGCTCCATGCACAAAATGTAAAGGTAGATTCTTAGTGCACACATTAGAAATACATTTCAATCATGTCTGTGGTTTATGTAATATCCCTTCTCGTGCCGGAAAAACAAAGAAACCGAAGTTAACTACGGTAGTCTGTCAATGACGGAGTAAAAATTTACCAAATAGCGCGTTAAAAGTGTACCATTTAAGTTAATAAAACAGAGGATTTTGGCCTCTGGTTTTGCGTTTCTATTTTTTATTTTTTGGGTTATAGGCAAAGTGCGGTGCCCTCCATACTGAATCGCCCCGATTTTTCTAGAGACATTTTAGTTTGAGCCAAGCTGCCTCATCTGACTCTTCCAATTGGCGATAATATGCCATTTCGCATTCTGCCGGTGGAATATTTCCTATTGATTCCAATAACCGGCGATTGTTAAA
>JAJFJG010000075.1 GCA_021774265.1 Nitrosomonas sp. | reverse complement strand
AAATACATTATTAATTAAATATTATTGAGTTTAAAGGGACAAACTGATCTACAACACCAATTTTCGCTGCAGTATAGCCTGCTTCAATCAACGCATAAAGACAGGATTCAGTCTGATCGGCAGATATCCCAGCTAATAAACCGCCTGCCGTTTGGGGATCAAATAGCAAAGGAAAAACAGCATGCTGGTTGACGGCACCCTGACAATCGTCAGTTGCTTTATTTGCATTATAAAGCGTACTTCGCACGTCTGCTGCGTTACATTGCAACGCACCATCCATAATAGGGATTGCATTCAATGTCAGCACTGCGCCGCACTGAGATGCCGTTAGCATCTCCCACGCGTGACCCAATAAACCAAATCCTGTAATATTCGTACAGCTACGCGCACCATATTTCTGCAAAATAGTTGCCGCATTACGATTACTTTGCAACATAAAACTCAACACATTATCCAGCCATCGCCCTTCACAACGTGCAGCCATATTAGCTGCTAGCAACACGCCCGTTCCAAGCGGCTTGGTTAGAATCAAACTATCACCGTGATTCAAACCTACCTTAGTTAAAGCCTGACCAGGTTTCAGCGAACCGTTGACAGTTAGACCAAAAGCCAACTCCGGTCCTTCCCCGCTATGCCCACCTATCAAAACAGCTTCTTCTTCATCCAGCACCCTTAATGCACCCTGCATCACATGCAACAATGTTTCTTGCATAATGCGCGGATGGCCATAAGGAATAACAGCTGTAACCAATGCGGAATGTGGTTTCGCACCCATTGCGTAAATATCTCCTAAACCATGATTCGCAGCGACACGACCAAATAGGTAGGGATCATCAATAAAGCTTCTAAAAAAATCGACGGATTGAACCCATTGCATACCGACAGGAGGATTAATTATTGCCGCGTCATCACCTAACTCACTAACAACATCGGTATTACTTTTAATATTAAGCTGAGCCAACACATTCTGTAAAACGCTACTACTTACCTTAGCACCACAACCACCACATCGCATTGTCTCAGACATAACAACGCCCGCACTACTCTTAACTGCCATTGGTTTAAGATTGAAACGCGCCATAAAACGGCGATCAACGAAGTTTTTCCATTGCCAAACCCATTTCCCTTTAATAAAAAAGGGTCCGCGTGAAGCAACAGCATAGCGCCCGCCAGTGGTCAACAAGCTGAGAAAATGATGCTGTGGCTTATAAGGGCGTAACGTACGCCGTCTAAATGTAGCAACAATATTATGCGTAAGGATCGGGCCTTGGCGCACAGCGTAAACGCCCGCCTTAGGTAAGGGCATTGGTGTAAATGCTGCACTATCACCAACGGCAAAGATATCTCGATGGGAAATACTACGAAGGAATTGATCAACTTGAACAAAACCATGTTTATCACATGCCAGCCCGCTATCGGCTGTCCATGGTTTCGATCCAGCATTGATCGCCCACGTAACAAAATTTGTCTTCAATGAACTGCCATCATCCAACAGCAGGTGGTTTGTTGCAGCAGCAGCCACCTTATGACCCATAATCAACTTTACACCTAATATGTTTAAATGATCATGAAAAAACTTCTGTACACGCGCATTATGAGAAGACAATAGCTCTTCATCCGCACATACCAGCGTAAATTTTGCATTGATTTGAGTATTGCCGTGCAGGGAATAACGCATTGCAAGCAAGACTTCAACACCGGCTGCTCCGCCACCCACAACAACAATATGTTGCAATGGATTTGTAGTATTGACTGCGGCCGAATCTAACCATTGCCGCCAATGACTAAGGAATTTATTGATCGGCTTAACCGCATGCCCACAGTTAGCCGCGCCATTGATTGTATAAAGCGCAGGCTGAGAACCCGTATTAATAGAAAGCAGATCGTAGCTCAACGGAGGATATTGATGACAAGTAATTTTCCTTGCTACAGGATCCAGGGATTTAACCGCGTTATGAATAAAACGCACATTCGCCCACTGACAAAGTTTACGTAAATCAATATAACAATCATCAAAGGAATAATGGCCTGCTATCAAGCCAGGCAGCATGCCTGAATAAGGCGTATAAGAATCTTCACTGACCAGCGTAACTCTAAGACCAGCCAATGGTTTCATACCAAGCTCTTTGACAACGGCCACATGGCTGTGCCCGCCACCAATCAATACCAAATCATTCTTATAGGCCGAGACATGATTCATAGATTATTTTTTTAACGGTTTGGACAAAAATTAGACTAACATTGTCACTTCTATACTAGAATAATGATTGTTATATTAAACTTATTGAAGAAAAGTGCTAAGCTACAAGCCTTCTTTGCATTATAAAGGACTGTATAATGCGATTTAATAGAAATTAAAGGTATTTTTAGTGTAAATTTAGTAAAATATTGGACGCGTTTCGCTTTATCATTAAGAAGTGAATGGTATGTCTATGGATTTTCACGACTAATGACTTTGTTTACATACTTACGGAGGGTATCAATGAAATCTAAAAAAATCAGCATCTTAGTCTCGAGCACCGTTCTTCTGCTATCAGTTGGGTTAGTATCAGGTTGTGGTGATGCAGAAGAAGAAGAAAATGCAGTTGCACCAGCGGTTATTGCACCAACTCCAAGTGAAGGTGCCACATATGAGTCCTATGAGCCTTATGAGCCTATGATTGACGAATCTACTGCTGCCATAGAAGAAGAGTCTTTCAGCATTGAGGGCTTAGAAGAATACGAGCCTATTGAATCAATCTCAGATATGCTTGAAGAAGCAACGGAGACAGCTGATGCGGCAATCGATAACACCGTCGACTCTATGCTTGGGATGGTTGACTCTGGCGTGGATGCGACAGAAAACCTAATTGAAGACACGCAAGAAACTACATTAGAAGTTATTGAAACAATCGAAAAGCCTCAGACTCAGGCATTAGTTCCCCACGATGATGCAACTGACATTGTTCCAGCAACTCCAGACATTATTCGTAGTGTGCAACAAAGCCTCACAAACGCTGGCTTTAACCCTGGGCCAGCTGATGGCATGAGCGGCCCTAGAACCGTTTCAGCGATTAATGATTTCCAAAACCAAAACAATCTAGCCGGTGACGGTCAATTGACCAAGGAAACATTACGCGCACTAGGCGTAAATTTTTAAGCATCACTGACACTATAAAATTGAGTATTATTCTGGGGCGCTTATTGCGCCCCAGATTTCATTCAAGACCAATTACTCGTTCAATGCCCGCCATCCAGTACAGCGCAAAAATTTTGTGCTTCCACTGCTGACTCATGAATTATTGGCGATTCCTCTAAAGATACCGTAAAATTCACAGACTCGTTATTTTAATGATGCAACAGTTAAATTATTTTGTAGTGCAAACTTACTATTGACGGCATAGGTAGTCACCCTCAATACATAGAAGCACAGTCGCGATCGTTATATACATTTCACATATGAAACTTCAACACACGGCGTATAACAGCGAGCAACTCAGTTAGAAAACCATTCTGTTGCAGAATAACAACAATGTTTTTTAGCTCTAATTTTACAAATTAAAGCTACATCCTGACCGTCTAAATTTCATATGTGAAATGTATGTGTGATCATCAATCAGATTATTAAAGCACTTTTGGAGGTTTGCTCATGGGAGTTCCTTTACGCCAACAGATTGCCGTCGGCACTTATTTAATCATGCAAAAGATAAAGGGCAAAGAGAAGTACCCTTTAGTACTGATGCTAGAGCCTTTATTTCGTTGTAACCTGGCCTGTGCTGGCTGTGGGAAAATTGCCCACCCGGAAGACGTTCTTGATCAACGCCTTTCCTATGATGAATGTATGCAAGCAGTAGATGAATGTGGTGCGCCCATGGTTTCCATCCCCGGTGGAGAACCACTGCTACACAAAGAAATGCCTGAAATTGTAAAAGGTATTATTGCGCGTAAGAAATACATTTACTTATGCACCAATGCACTGCTATTGAAAAAAAGAATTGGCGATTACTCCCCATCGCCCTACTTAACCTTCTCGGTTCATCTGGATGGTTTAAAGGAACGACACGACGCCTCTGTATGTCAAGACGGTACTTTTGATCGCGCTGTCGAAGCGATTAAAATAGCGCTTAGTAAAGGTTTTAGAGTCACCGTAAACTGCACCCTATTCCAAGGTGAAACACCGAAGGATGTGGCTGAATTTCTTGACTACGCAATGGAACTCGGCGTTGAAGGTGCAACCATTGCACCAGGGTTTAGTTATGAAGACGCGCCGCAACAAGATGTCTTTATTCAAAGCCGCGACACCAAAGAGCTATTTCGCGGCATCTTTGACCTTGGGAAAAAACTAAAGCGTAAGTGGGTGCTTAATCACTCTGCACTTTATCTGGATTATTTGGCAGGCAACCAAAACTACAATTGCACCCCATGGGGCAACCCGACACGCAACGTCTTTGGCTGGCAAAAACCTTGCTACCTATTATCAGACGAAGGCTATGTAGACTCTTTCAAAGAGCTTCTCGAAACCACACCTTGGGAGAAATATGGTCATGCTAACAACCCAAAATGTGCACAATGTATGGCACATTGTGGTTACGAAGCAACAGCAGTTGAAGATACGCTACAACATCCAATCAAAGCAATGTTAGCTGCATTCAATGGCCCCAAAACAACAGGCCCCATGGTTTCAGAGCCTATCATTGAAAAAGCAGAAAAAAAAATAAAAAGCCCTGTGAAGCTATCTGACATATCTGTAACTGTCAGCAAATAACCCCTCATAAAGCATGATAATAACCGTGGCGACTTATCTAGCTATTACCGGTGTTATCTGCTGGTGGGGGCTGATATTTGTTCCTTGGCGCCCTTGGAGCACTAAGGAACAAATTGAAGCGGACTTTCAGATCAACAATGCCACATTGAATAGCATTACCGTACTCATTCCTGCACGTGATGAAGCGCCATTAATCCAGCAAACCCTAGCGGCATTGAAAAAACAAGGGTCTGGCCTGCGTATCATCGTCATTGATGACCAATCCACAGATGGGACAGCTGAAAAAGCAATGCAATACGGTGCACAAGTAATCTCCGGAACGACTCCACCAGCAGGCTGGAGTGGAAAGTTATGGGCACTTGAGCAAGGCCTACATGAAGTCAATACACCCTACGTGTTATTACTTGATGCCGACATCGAATTAGCTCCGGGTATCGTACCCACATTGCTTGAGAAAGCTCAAAAAGAAAGCCTATCGCTGGTGTCTTTAATGGCCGAGCTTCCCTTACAGCATTTCACTGAACGCATGTTAATGCCGGCTTTCATCTACTTCTTTAAATTACTCTACCCGTTCTCGTCATCAAACAATCCCAAATCCCGCGTCGCAGCAGCAGCAGGTGGTTGCATCCTAATAGAGACTCAAGCATTGCGTAAAATAAACGCATTTACGAGTATCCATGGCGCACTAATTGACGACTGCACACTGGCAACACACGTCAAAAAAGCTGGCTTTCAGATCTGGGTTGGGCTAACCCATTCAGCCAAAAGCCAACGTGGTTATGACACGATAAAGCCCATATGGGACATGGTTGCGCGCACAGCCTACACGCAGCTAAACTATTCTCCCTTATTACTGTTCATTTGCACCTTACTAATGGTATCCATGTTCTGGGCCGCGCCATTTGCGTTTTTAATAATCGCAAGCGCAGAAATCACCGTCATTAGCCTTATGGCATGGGTCGCCATGCTATTAACATATACACCCACGCTAATTTACTATCGCCGTTCATTGCTCTGGGGGCTCACATTGCCCATTATTGGCACGTTATACTTAGCCATGACATGGACCTCAGCACATCGCTATTGGCAAGGTGAACGCGCTAGCTGGAAGGATCGTCACTATGAAAGCAATACACAGCATTAAATCGTCACTTTTTATTCTTGCCATTGCAACTCTCTTGCAAGGCATGTCACCGTCTTGGGCAGAAGAAACAGCACCCGCGGACGGCCCAGATGAAGTTATCCGAAATTTACAGTCAATATTATTACAATCTATGCGTGAAGGAGAGGAGCTAGGTTTTCAAGGTCGTTACGATCTTTTGGCGCCTGTACTCAACCAATCCCATAACTTTAAATTTATTATCCGCACGATACTAGGGACCTACTGGACCGAGTTCAATCAAGACCAACAACGTGAAATATCTGAAATTTTCAATCGATTAAGCATTGCAACCTATGCATCACAATTCAAAGCCTATAGCGGAGAACAATTTGAGATTCTGGAAAACCGTCCTTTTCCTCAGAATCATATTGAAGTCAGAACGCAGCTAATTAAATCTGACAAAAACTCCGTTGATTTGCGCTACCTCTTGCGACAAGAAGACATGGGGTGGCGCATTGTTAATATTGTGGCTAAAGGTGTCAGTGAATTAGCCATTAAACGCACAGAATATCGCTCCATCTTGCAACGAGATGGCTACCACGCATTGATTGAAATGCTAAAAGAAAAAATTATTGAAGCTGAACAAATCTAAATAATTGCAGAAACACCCAACTGTCAGAACTCATCGTTAAAACAAACCCTGAAGGATATCCATAATGGTGGATGTAACAACACGCGGCAGTAGCTATCATTTCTTTGCGCACTGGACTGCTTTTGCTTACCAAAACGCGGCATGGGTTATACTCGCCGCAATACTGATCGCTCTGACAAGCGCTATCTACACGATAAACAATCTAGGCGTACATACCGACACAACTGAAATGCTCTCTGAAGAACTGCCATTTCGCATCAATCATGAACGTTACAAAGTCGAGTTTCCCCAATATAAAGACACCATGATACTGGCGCTGGACACGCAAACGCCCGAACAAACTTACACCACAGCCAAGCGCCTAACCGCCGCTCTCCAAAAAGATGGAGCACATATTTATGACGCATATTTCTCCAGCAGCGACCCTTTTCTTGAGCGCAACGGCTTACTGTATAAAAGCATTCCAGAACTTGAAAACATTACCGACCGTCTAGCCGCCGCACAACCTTTGGTCGCACGCATTGCTGATGATCCCACACTGTATACCTTTGCAAACGTATTGACCGAAGCCGTCAATGAGCTACGCACTGGCCGAACATTAGATTTAGAACCGGTACTTGACGGCGTCAACACCACTTTAGATGCACGGCTTGCAGGTACGCCACGCGCCTTATCATGGCAAACTCTGTTCACCGGAGAAATACAAAAAGACGCCTACCAAGAGCTCATTTTGGTTCGACCCAAACTGGATTTCTCCCAACTATTTGCCGCCGAAGCACCCATTGCAGCTGTTCGCGAGGCTGCCATCGCTGCAGGCATAACGGATGAGTCGCCTGAGAGACTACGTATCACAGGCAGTGTTGCATTAGCTTTTGATGAATTAAGCAGCGCTATGCATGGCGCACAAGATGCAGGGATACTCGCCTTGGTCCTGGTCGCTATCGTTCTATTTTTGGCATTAAGAGCCACTGGCGCCGTTGTCGCTGTCTTACTGAGTTTAATTCTCGGACTAATACTGACTGCAACATTCACCGCTTTTGCCATTGGCCATCTCAACCTTATCTCCATCGCCTTTGCCGTACTGTATATCGGCCTGGGTGTTGATTATGCGATTCACTTTCTGCTAAGGTACCAAGAATTAAATACAAACACTAAATCGATATTAGACACGCTATATACCGCAGGCGGTGATGTGGGTAGCGCATTAATGATATGTGCCATTACAACCGCTATCGGTTTCTACGCTTTTATGCCCACCACGTATGAGGGCGTCGCAGAATTAGGAGTCATTTCCGGTACCGGCATGATTATTAGCTTAATCGTCACGCTGACTATTGCCCCCGCTATACTGCGTTACTTACCCACACGTAAAAGCACTTCAGCTATTAAAGAAGACTGGCTAGACAACATTATAGCGCTACCCTCAAAACAACATAAAACAATTTATACACTTACTACATTGGCGTTTCTCGCTGCTATTCTTGCGCTGCCTCACATGCGGTTTGACTACAATCTACTAAATTTAAACAACCCTCACAAAGAATCCGTACTGACTTTTCGTGAATTGCTAGCCGATGCTGAAGATTCACCCTGGCATGCCATCGCCCTTGCCGATGACGAACATGAAGCCAAACAAGTTGTTGAACAACTCACCGATCTTCCTGAAGTGGACAAAGTCGTCACACTCTTTGACCTTGTCCCCAAAGAACAAGAGACAAAACATTTCTTAATTAATGAAATGGCACTAACACTTGGCCCCATTGCGCTTTCCACTTTCTCCATCGGAGCTGGCAATTATACAGTTGCGCAACAACGCTTAGCACTTGAGACATTGAATCACGCGCTCAATCAATTCATTACCGAGCAACCCAATCATGCTGCCGCCGTATCTATTCGTGCGTTCAGTGCATCATTGAGCCAATTGTTAGGGCAACTTAATACTACCAATAATACCAATCAATTACTCGATGCAGTCAGTTACGACTTGCTTGGTTTATTACCTGAAGCACTTGGACGCCTACAAATCGCTTTTGAAGCACAACCGTTTACGCAGCAAGAAATACCTGAAACACTCAATTCTCACTGGCTTAGTTCCGGTGGTGTTTTCCGTATCGCCATTTATCCCACTGAAAATATTAATGATAATAACGCGTTACGACGTTTTGTACGCGCTATACAGCTCAAAGCACCACATGTAACCGGCCCACCCGTCATCAGTTTCGAAGCCGGTGAAGCCGTCGTCGATGCATTTATTCACGCTTTCTCACTGGCACTAATTGGTGTTGTCTTCGCATTGCTTATTTTACTGAGAAACGTCACTTCAACCGCGTTGGTGTTGATTCCAATATTACTTGCCGCCTTATTTACAAGTGCTGCAACCGTCTGGCTAGGCATACCGTTCAACTTCGCCAACATCATCGCTCTACCATTATTGCTGGGTATCGGCATTGACTCCAGCATCCACATGGTGCACCGCAGTCGTAATACCGATAACAACCATAAAAATTTACTCCACACCAGTACCGCGCGCGCCATTTTCTATAGCGCACTCACAACCGTGGTAGGCTTTGGCAGTCTTGCTTTCTCCCCACACCAAGGCACCTCCAGCATGGGGCTACTACTCGCGGTTGGCGTATTATTAACGTTGATTTGTGTATTGATTATATTGCCCGCGTTGTTACATACGATTGAGCGACGTGAAACCAGCATTCCTTCAACTTGATTTTTTTGAGGTACAGCGCTCACAAGATATTACGCCACAAGACGCAGTGCGCAGACAATGGTTGTTCTTTTGGCAAGCAGTGCTGCAACACTGTGATGGAATACCTTGCGAATGCCCTGCGGATTGTCTTTTCAGAGTCGTTGGTAAGGAACAAGTAAACTATCCGTGTATGTAGCAAATGATCTATCCAGATTATCTTAACCCATGGAGGATTATAGTTGGAACAGACAGAACAGCTACATAAGTCACAGAAGATGAGATTTAAAGAAGTCTATGAAGGTTGTAAAGATGGTCATCTCACGCAGGTAGAAGCCTTTAGTGCTTAGCGTATGTAATCGTACTTTTCGGCGTTATATAGTCAAATATAACGAAGGTGGACTGGAAGTGTTGATGAAGAAACAACTCACTCGAGCTTCGTGTCGTTGCGCGCCCTCTGATAAAGTAATTAAGTCAATCAAGCAATTCCACAGTCGATATTCTGTTTGGGACGCCAAGCACTTTCTTACATGGTATCGCAAGGATGGTACATTCATGCATTGATTTGAACTGAATACACACCGTGTAGAGCTGCCAATTATGACACTGTTTCATCATCATGTGTCGCAACCAAGGCCATTTTTAATTTTAAAATTGATACGGTGATACGGTATTGTCTGCGTTTCTTGCTCATGATTATTTTCTACATTGTTTCCACACCAGAGTTTAACAACCTGTGTAGTTTTTGGAAACCACTTCAGCAACATACAAAGCATATATTTCCACAGTTAGCTTTAACAGCCTGAAAGGAATCTAATAGTTTCACTTAGTAAAGAATAATAATTACCCCAATATACTTACTGCATTGACATAACTACAATGGTCTCCAGTCTCATTACTAGGAGAAGCCATATGAAAACAGCAACGCAAAAAAGTTTTGTGATTTTTTCATTACTTACATTTTTGATCTTTGGTGTATCAATGAATTCCTTTGCAGCTAACGCTGTAGAACATGACGCTTTAGCAAGTAAATTTGAAAGCTTAGCCAAAGAAATGCACGCTAAAGTTGATGAATTAAGCCATAAGTCACGTTCTAGCTATTTCGGCAGGAATGCCAAAAGAAAAAGAACGCGTGTCACTAACAAAATTCGCAAATATGAGAAAGCTGCGACCGAATATGCAGAGAAAGCTGCTTATCACCACCAACTAGCTGCTGAGCAATCAAAGTTGAATTCAGTAGCAAATAAGAACCAAATCAATTTGAGCCCTAATTTGTAGCAGGCAAACAAAGCAGTTTGCCCGATTGAGCAATGTGCAGAGATACACATTGCTCTTTTCATTTTTGCAACTTGCACTAGCTCAAACCTGATCTGTGACCACAGTATACTATTCTCGTTTAGATTAGATTCGAGCTAGTGTATTTTGTATACTTAGAATGATGACTCATTTAAATAATTTATCAGGTTAGTAAGAAAATAAGCATGGACAGCAGTCCAAGCCCTAGTAAGCTAGAAATATTGGAACCCACTTCTTACTACTGTTTATATTTTCATATATGGTAAGATTAACAATATCTGATACTGGGTTATTCTTATTGCCACTAATCTATTGAAAGAAAACCGGCGCAATGTCATCTGTATCATTCTGAAGCGCATTTCCGAAGATGATCCACTGACCTGCCTCAAAACTGCAACGGCAATGCTCCAACATAAAAAGAACTGTTAGTTGTATCAACAATAATCTTTGCATTAAAATGGTATCCAGACCAAAGGAAACATCTACATTTGCTCCCATACCATTTTAAAAATTAATAATCATAGTACCTTTTACTGAATTCGAAACGCTAGGTTCATTGCCTTGCGCAAATAGCGACATTTCTCCAGTTGACAAATATACTGTAGAGTGTGCTGTGCGCGCGGCTTCATTAAATTGAATGATGTTATTAGTAGCGCCGTTTAATATCAGATCGTCGGTAACTTGACCTCCAAACATAACAACCAGAATGAACAAAAAAAGCCTGTTAGATACATATGATTGGGAGAAAATAGCAGGCCAGTTTCCTTGGGTAATGACACCAGTACAAATAAAACATCCGGTTTTAGTTGACCATTACATGACACTTCTGTGCTTTAGGAGGTGAACAGCACAGTAAACCGGGAGCCTTGATCTTTCGTGCTTTCAAAGGACACTATCCATTCATAACGCTCGCAAATACGCTGAACAATAGCCAAGCCCAATCCCATTTTATTTATGTCACCCATATTATTCTTTACATACCCTTTAAATATTTGGGACTGCGTAGACCTGTCGATACCAACGCCGGTATCTATGACTGTTAGCTGATTAGATGCTAATGACACCGTAACAGTACCTCGTTCGGTATAACGAAATGAATTTCGCACCAGATTGCTAACCAGAACACCAAGGATTCCTGGAGGTGCCGACACCTTTAATTGCCCATTTTCCTCAACCAACACTTCAACAGACTTGTCGCCCAACCATACGCGTTGCTGTTCAATCACCTTGTGGACAATTGGCCTCACCTCACAAGCATCATGGTATTTTGTCGATTCATCATTGATCTGCGCCAACACTAGAAAAGTCTCTATTAATTCAGACATTTCTCCGACCGCACGTTGAACCCGCTGAATTTGCGCGTATTCTCTGGAAGAAAAACCCGTTCTTGTGGCCAATACTTCGGCGGCCAAACCTATGCTCGTAAGGGGTGTTCGTAACTCATGACTCACGTTGCTCGCAAACTCCTTCTCACGGACCAATAAGTGTTGCAACTGTTCGTGGTAATGCTGTAATTTGTGCGCCAAAACACCTATTTCATCGTCACTAAATTCTGATAAATCTAGGGACTCGCCTGGTTGACTTTTGAATTCTTTAATCTGTTTAGCAAGCTGCCTGATTGGACGGATAACTCGGTGTGCTACCCCCCAACCAATAATGAATGCAATTATTAAGGTGGCAAGCGAAAACAACCAAACCAGACGAATGAAATCACGTTCACGTTCATGAATACTAGTATCGTCAAATTGCACGGCGTAACGGGTATTGACGACATGTTTGATCAGTATTCGGTAGTCTCGATTATTGTACGTAACCTCGTGTATCCCTTGAGGGAGGTTACGCATATATTCTGGCATGTTGGTTATTTTATCGAGTGGTGCTTTATGAGTGATGATAGTTGCATGTGAACGAGAAGATTCAGATATTTGTGTGGCGTTTTCATCATGTAGTTGTAATTTCACAAGCTCAGAATATAGTATGTCATCAAGTATGCTTGTCTCGATTGATTTCAATGCAACAACTAAGCCCAGCCCAAACATAAGGGCTAATGCCACTCCAAATAAAAAGAACGCGATAGTGATGCGTCGGCTAAGGCGTTTAGTCGTTTGCATTCTTGTCTGTAAGTTTGTACCCAAAACCACGTACAGTGTGTAAAAGTGGCTGAACAAATGGTTTGTTAATAGCCTGTCGTAGATTGAAGAGATGGGTGCGTAAAGCATCACTGTCCAGCGGATCGTCCTGCCAAACCACGTACTCAAGCTCTTCGCGTTTGACGACACGATGTGGGTTTTGCATCAAAAACGTTAATAACCGAAATAGAGTAGGATTAAAAACAATGTGCCTGCCCGCGCAAGCTTCGTACACGTTCACATCGAGTGACAGACCCTCAATCAGCAACCACGAACTCGGTATACAGCTGATGCGTTTTGACAATACTTTAACGCGCGCGACCAGCTCTTTGATAGAAAACGGCTTATTTAAACAATCGTCTGCGCCTACTTTGAGACATTCGAATCTATTCTCGAACAAATCTCTAATAGTTAGCATAATCACTGGTACCGACTGTTGTGCTAACTTGACGAAGCCGAGGGTAAAGGTCGACACCATCAATTCCTGGCAAGTCTAAGTCCAGAATAACTACGTCGTAGTCTTTGGGGAACGCAAGATGTAGGCCTGTTACTCCATCCCCTGCCGCATCAATCGTAGAATCTAACCCCTCCAAGTAATCACAGGTGTTGGTGACTATACCTTGGCTGCCCTCTATGATAGGCACTCTCATGCACTGCTCCTATAAGATAAAAAAGCCAAAGACAAGTCAATGAATAGATTATAAATCAACAGCTTTTACTGAGAGATATTGGAATATCGACAAGGTGTAAAAATTGCTGAATTCGTATAATAAGTGCATAACCTATGCAAAGAGACTGTAAATGAGCTATATAAACCTGAGTCTTTAAGAAAGATATTATATCGATATTTCACTTAATTAAGCGCAAAGTTAGCTTGGTAGAAATAGCTGCTTCACTTGGACGACCAGAAAGCACGTCACAAGGCAAAGCCAAAATCTCTAAAACTGACGAGTGAAGTTAAGTTGATTATTACAGATTATATTAAACAAGAATGAGATCCTGAGCAGGTTTGCGAGCGATTAAAAAGAAAAGGAATTATTGAAGGCCTGCATCATTAAAGGATTTATCAGAGCATATTGGCAAACAAGCGTTCTGGAGGAAATATTTACATGCTAGCTGTCACCACCAAGGAAACGCTATGGCACGGCTCACAATCGAAGCGAAACACCCCGTCGGGTTGATATGATGCCCACCAGAAATGACTAATAAATGTAAACGATAAGGTAATTTGGAGGGAGATACGATCAATAACAGGGGATTTACCTATCATGAAAAGATTTCAAGTATGCTGAATTGCGACGCCAACTTTGCCAAGTCTTATCATTCATGGGAGCGTGGCCAGAATAAAAATACTAATCGCTTATTAAGACAATATTTTTCTAAATCAATGGGGCTGATTGTTGTCACTAGAAAATAAGCCTTTGATGCCACTCATAAGCTTAATAGTTGACCCAGAAAACATCTGGGATAAAATTCTTTACGAAGCTTTTAAAAAACTGATAGGTATTAAACAAAGCACTTTAGTCGGCACTATACTTACGACTTGAATTCAGCATTTTCATAAAATAGGCGGCGTATTTTTATACACCAGCTATTACTTAAAAGGTTATTCTTTATTCTTCTGACGGACGAACCAACAGTATTGATGTATTGACTTTTGCGACCAGTTGTTCTGCAACCGATCCAATGAAAAATCTTTCCAATCCTCGACGGTTTGATGTTCCTACTACCAGCAAGTCTGCTCCCCAATCGAGGGCAGCAGCCGCAATAGCTTCTGCAATACCGTTCAAACCATATTCGATTTCTGCTTTCAAAAGACGGGTCTCCAGACTCAATGTATTAACTGAAGAGCTTGCTTGTTCCAGCAAATCAGCGCCTCTCTTTTCGTCAGTTTCAGTATCGCTGGCTTTGGAATGGACGATACATAATGTTGCATTATAACTATTAGCAATATTTTCTGCTTCTGCTAATGCCTGCTTAGCAGTTTCGCTACCATCAACTGCGACCATTATTTTTTTGTACATAGAGATACTCCTTTATGGGTATTTATTTTATCCAAGGGCAAGGCTTTGACATACCCACCCTCAGACACACAAATAGTTTATTTAAAAGTCATGCAGAGACAGCTATCATTGCAAGTTACTGCTGTCATTTTTTAAATTATCAAAGTATCGCTTGACGACAGACCTTCCTGGCATTTTATCGTGTTTGGTATAGACCAAAAAGTGAACGATGCCGTGTAACGCCATGGCAATCAGTAGACCTTCAAAAATGCCAACTTGAAAGACTAGGGCTGCGGTTAAAACCGCCAACATTAAAGCATAAGGACCATGATGAGTAACATGTGCCAGCCCGGCAATCATTTTGTAACCAGTAAACATCATAATTGCTGCCAGTGCAAATTTTGGCAAGTAATCTAGATACTGTGTATTAAATGTAAAGAAGCAAACAACAGAACCTATAATCAAAACGGAAAACTTAGTCATTGCACCAGCCAGCTTATTAGTGGTGCTCTTAGCCAGGCCATCCAAGTTGGTCATACCATGGAAAAAGCTTGAACCCATATTAGCAATCCAGATAGCAAGTAAGCTATTGTTACTGTTTGTTTTACGTTTTAGTGGGTCAATTTTCTCAATTGCAGCGTTACTCATAACTTGCTCAATGACGTCAACAATCGCCAGCATGGCACAAAAAAGTACCATATAGACAAGCATCAAAATAGTGACATCAGCTTCTGGTAATGGTAGTTTTATATGAAGGTCAACATCTTCCACAAAAATCATTGGTACCGTAATGAATTGTGCCAGTAACGCACCGCCGAGAATTAATACAAAGTATGGAATGGCTGGCTGGGTATCCTTAAACTTGGAAAATAGGAATAGAAAGACTCCGAGACCGACTGCGGAAATAGCAACAATCTGAAAACGTGCGGCATTCCAGAATTCTTCAGTAATCGATTCATCGGGTATTTCGTAAGTAAACTCGGCAAACTTCAGTAAAATCTTCAACCCTACACCTGCTAATAGTCCTTCAACTAGATAAACTGGAACGGCTATGAGTAGGTATTTTTGCCAGTTGAACTTCCATATAACGCCTTGCATCGCCGCAGTCAGGAAAATACAAAAGGCCATATTTTCCCACCCGAAGGTAGCCACGCCCAAGGCCAGCACCGGAGCTAGTCCGGCCGCAATTCCTGGCGCGCCAATAAAATTACCTGGCCTGAACCAAGCGTTAATCCAGCCAACCAAACATGCAAAAGCTACGGTCGCTAATCCGACCTTAATGGGGTAATCAGACATCATCGCGATTCCTATCGACAATGGAATCGCCATGGCTCCCGTTATCAAACCTGCCGCAGTATCACGGAGTGCGTACTGAGCCTGAAAAGCTGCTGACCCAGGTAGCGTAACTGGCCCTGTATCCTGCGCATTTTGGTTGTTTGAGGGTGACCTATTTTCTGTTCGTGAATTCATGAATAATTATTCCTCCAATTTAACAAATAACTGTGACAGAACAAATCAAGAATGGAGCACATTAAAAACGATCATGCTGCGGTTTTTAAGGCCAATCTGATGAACAAACGATATTCCTGCTAATGTCAAAGTTTCGTTAAAGTTTCGTTAAAATTTCGTTAAGGTTCTTAATTTTTAACTTTTCCAGTTATTACAACTTCTAGTCTATAAGAGTAATAAATATATATAAAATCATCGACCTTGTACATAACAGTGGTACAAGCTGGCGATACCAGACTGTTACGACTGAGCATAAGTAGCCACTAAAAGTTTCGTTAAAGCACTGTTAAGGCACTGTTAAAGCTTCATCAAAATTCTTAATTTTTGACTTTTCCAGTTATTACAATATTTAATCTACAAAAGTTATAAATATGTACAAAAGCTTCGTTTTTTTAAACGGCAGTAGAACGGCCCTGGTGATATCGGACTGTTACAACAGAACATAAGTAGCCACTATTGCATAAATAATAAGCTCATCCGATAAATGCGAAAAAAAACTGAATTGGGATAAATTTGTACGCCGTTGTCAGCGCACCCCAAAGAAGTGCATTATCAAAAAGCCATACAACACAACCTGAATTTCAGTTTTACGCGTTTTATGACTAAGTCTATCGAAATGGCGCACTGCAACTAGTTTACGATATTGTTAAATAAAACAAAGGCAGCGTGAGATTAGACAGAATGACCTTTGGAATAATGGAGCAAGAAAAAGGAAAGCTGTTTTAACTACTGGAAAATTACGAAAAAAATAAAACTAACATCTACCAAGAGAGCCCAACTAAACGTGCCGACATACCGAAAAGGAATTGCGAAACAACGGCCATCGACATTGCCGCTTATTTACTTACTTACTTTCAGTCAGCCTTCAAAGCAGGCAATTTATTAGTCGCGCTGGTCATAAACACTTTCCTGGTGTTGTTGTTTGCCTTACAGCACACGATTATGGTCAGAAAAAGTTTTCAACAAAAATAGGGCCAGGTTATCCCAGACATTTGGAACGGTCGACGTTTGTTTTGACTGCGGGAATATTCATGGCAATCATGTTGTGGTATTGGCAAACGTTTCCCAGTGTTATCTGGTCCATTGAAAATGAAAACGCCCGATTTACAACACTTGGTTTGGCTGTCTTTGGCGTCGCTTATGTTTTAGTCACAACACCGGTAATCAATCACTCCGAGTTTTTGGGCATACGGTAAACTTGGTTATAGGCAATAAATAAACTCTATACCCCAGTGAGTGAATTTTAAAAGACAACAGGCCTACCGATACAACCGCCACCCGATGATGCTGTGGCTACTAATCGTCTTCTGGACAACCCCTGATGTCAGCTACCCGGTTAACATTAGCGGCATTGCTAACAATTTATCTATTCATTGATATACAGTTTGAAAAACGTAGCCTAACCCAAGTATTTGACAGCAAACACAAAGCCTATAAAAAAATATTGGCATGTTTTTCACTGTTCGTTAAAAATAATGAAAACAGTAACTGCTTCAGAATTCCAAAAAAAACTTTGGTGCTTTTAAAGAGGTTGCACAGCGTGAACCTGCGGCTATTACCAGTAACAGACGTGAAAGCGTTGTACTGATTTCTGCAACAGAATATACAAAATATAGAAAGCATTTAAAATCAGATTATGTTTATGGTGGGAAAGTTACTGATGATTTTGAACGTGATCTTTCCGCGCGCATAGAGAAGCATAAAACCGTTCTTGAATGGCTAGCAAAGTAAGCGAATACTGACGGCAATCCGATTTGGATAAGTAAGGAGAAAGTTCTGCATATTCATCAGAAAACCATCAAATAACAAGGAGGACTTCAAAAAATCCGTGATATGAGTTTACTTGAATCCGCTCCTACTCACCCTTCAAACTATGATGCTTATAGCGATTTGAATTGACTGCTGCCTATGCTGAAGGTATCGCACGTAATCATCCTTTTGTAGGCGGTAATAAACGAACAGCTTATGCAACACTCGATTTCTTTCTTTATCAAAAAGAGTGGGATTTTGGTATTAAAGATGCACAAACACAAATCAGATTCTTTGAAAATTTTGCCCCAGGAAATGTGAGCCTCGACGCAATGACAACATTTTATCGTCGAAACTCACGAGAAAGATCGAGTAATGATTGAAAATTCTGTTGTCATTACAAAGAAGCAGAAAGAGGAGGGGTACCCCTTGCGTAGTTCTTGTTAAAGCAAATAATTTTGCATTTAGAACTTGAATATACCCTTTGGCAGCCATGTTATATGATATTTACAATTCCACGCCATATGACTTAAACTCTGCGCTTTCTTTGGTCTGTTCCTCTTTTACTGAACTGTTGATGTCTCACAAATGAATGTGTCTCCAATGAATCCCGGAGTTGTCAGAATCTCCATTCAATTACGAATAAAATCATACTGTTACTTACGATAAGATATCATAAATGGTTGCTCTTGAGCATAACAAGCTTTGTGTTATTTTTCGGCACATATTCAGCTACTCTTTATGCTAGTAACCTGATAAATTTCCTCAAGGACAGTAGATTAGAACTGGGCGGCTGGATTAACGGCGGGGCAACCTTCAATCCCAGCCAGGGGGATGGATACAATGGTCCAGTTATTTTTGCTGATCAAGCCAATCAGTTTCAGCTTAATCAATTTAATGTATTTGTACAGCGTTCTGTTGTATCAACAGGCGATACCTGGGATTTCGGTGCGCGTGTTGACTTCATGTTTGGAACAGATCCCATTTACACTCAGGCGTTCGGTGTTCCAACTTTTGATGTAAATTCCGGAGAACCATTAGACCGGAGTAACTGGGATTTGGATTTGTGTTGTTCTTCTTCGCGCACCTACGGCATCGCTCTTCCACAAACATATTTAGAAGTTTATGCGCCTATTGGAAATGGGCTCAACGTTAAGGCCGGTCACTTTTATACACCTACAGGCTTTGAGACTGTTACGGCGCCTGACAACTTTTTTTATACACGCGCTTACACCCTGAATGCCGGCGAGCCTTTTACCCACTCAGGTTTGCTGGCAAACTATACGGTCAACAAAAACTGGTCAATATTAGGAGGCGCCATTACTGGTAGCGCTACGGGTGGTTGGGACGGGGGATTGGACAAGCAATTAGAAAACTGGGATGGGCTTGCCGGTTTCACTTGGACCAGCGACAATCTAGCAACCTCATTTCATTTCTCGGGCACTTATGGCGAAACTTCCACGCGGAGCAGTGAGCATTGGGGTTTTTATAATATTGTGATCAAACACAAAATTACACCTAAAACACTTCTAGTTCTGCACCATATATATGGATTTGCCGGGGGTGTATTGCTAAACAACTCGAAATATAACAATGTAGTAAAAGATGCCGAATGGATGAGCGTTGTTACGCACTTATATTATGATCTGACTGATAATTTGTCAGTGGGTATTCGAGGTGAATGGTTTCGTGACAGTGATGGTTTTCGTAATCCGTCGCCCTTCCGCATAGCTGCGGCAACTAATGTTGTGAATGGTGTAGCAACCAGCTTTGCTGGCAATATCAATAACGTAACCATTGCGCCAGCAGATTATTATTCAGTGACTGTGGGTATGAACTGGAAAGTGGCTAAGACACTGAAACTTAAATTAGATGCAATAAAAGCACTGAATATTCGTCCAAATATTCGTTATGATAGGGTGGATGCCTATCAAACTGGAAGTTATAGACCATTTGCCGGCAATAAAGATCAGGTTTTATTTTCACTGGATTTCCTGCTGCCTTTTTGAGATTTTTATATTTTAAAAATAAGCTCGCAAGAATTGTAAAATCAACACAACCACCAATTTAAACTCTATTATTTCTCAAAAACCTTTTTCCGGGCGCGCTAATTCAGCCTCCATAAACCCTAGTTCGACTTCTGTTTGATTTATTGAAGAATCTTGCTCAATTAACATTTTTCTGTAAATATCTGCATGATGCAAGCTTTCTTTCAAAACCTTCTCGTATCCACGAATATTGGCAGAGCTATGTGACCTAAGATCTATACCTTGCGCGCCATAATAGTAAGGATGCTTTTCGCATTCTTTAAGTATTTTCTTATTTGCTTGTAGCTCTGATTCAGCTTGTTTGGCTAAGTTTTCATAATGTGTCACCAAAGCATCATGGTCATCGTGAGCAATTCCTGATTGCGCAACAACAGATGGGCTCATTTGTGCGCAGGAGGCTAATAAGGTAAGTGAAAGCAAAGATAACAATATTGCATACTTTAACGTTTTCATGATAAATATCCCTCAATCATTTATTAGCGAAATTATCTTAACTCAGTCAACTTGATATGCATATTGGGGAAACTCTTGTTTTTTTTTAATGGAAACCATTAGGCAACAACTACTTATCTGGAACAAATGAAGAAAAGAGACTCAAGAAAGTTGTTTAGATACGCTCAAATTTTTCTCCATTGATTTGTCTTCGGTCATCTTCAAACAGTGGTTTTCCAAGCGTTTAAAAGCATAAATGCCGGTCAAACCGGCACTTTCCCAACATGTACTTTGAAACGAAGTCACAAACGTTGCGCCAAAAAAACAACCCCTGCTAAATTTTCGAAAATCTCTTGCCGATTCTCAAAATCGCAGGGGTTTCTGTCAGGCGCTAGTTAAAGTCAAAAGTCCATTCTTGAGTCCAATCATCGCTTTCATCTTTGAATGCACCGACATAGTCAACCACATCAAAAAAAGGATCGTTAACCGCTGTACCACCAAGTGTCAGCGGCGAACCTGAGGCAGGTAAGAAACCATTCAAA
>JAJFJG010000074.1 GCA_021774265.1 Nitrosomonas sp. | reverse complement strand
GAGAATAATGTTAGTTAATGACTTTTTCAATGGGCTTCCAATCGATCAAATGGTCAATTTGATTCAGAAAACTTCCCTTGCGGGTGCGGCGGATGACATCAAAATCTGAAAAGCTCATAAGTTATCTTCAACCAACTGATTAAGAACTGTATTTTATCATAAATCACACTCAGACCGGGGCTTTGCCGTGCAAAGGTCTCTTGGAATGATTTGTTTTTTATTTGGAGAAATTGCTATTTGATTACAAAAATACTGATTGCTGTGTCGCTGGTGCAACATTGGGGTTAAGACAGCCCCAAAAGTAATCCTCAATGGTGCATACTAACAATCAAACTAAGATGCAACCCCGTGGCAAGACCACGGGGAATCGCAAGTTGAAGCGCAAAAACGGAAAAACTCTAGATGGGCGCACTAGACGTTGACGTTTGTTGTCAGCGCCACTTTTCATTATTTAGGTAAATTAACCGAACCATTCTCTAAATGTATTTCTCCATTGATTGAGTCGATCATCAATACTTTCGGTCATTGTTGGGTCTTTCCTTCTTAATTCTGCTTGTAACTTATTTAAATCGGACGAAAGTCTGTTTATGACCTCATTATCAACACCAGTTACATTCGCGAGACGTTTCTGAACACTTTTAAATGTAAAACGCGCCTTATCGTACTGCCCGTTGTTTAAGAATGCTTTGGCAAGTGACATATTTTCGGCAATTGACAGGACTGGATCTACAGTTTCTTCCTCAACGAAGATTGCATTCTTAAAGATTGCGGTCAACGCGCTTTGCGCTTTGCCATATTCCTTTTTATTAATATCTTTAAGTGATTCATCAAGCGCTGTTTTAACTTCTCGTAGATCTACCGAGATTCCCACATGAACCACACCGGCATTTACTTCTTCCCAGTTCAGTTTTCGTAAATGATCGAAGATCTTCTCATAGTCGCTGATCAGAAGCACATCGTCGACTACAGGAACGTAATGTTCTCTGACCGTATGTTTGTCAGTGAAGGTCACTTTGCCATAGTTAAACGTAGAATTAATTTTAAGCTCCGGTAATTGTGACTCTAACTGGTCTTTGATAGTTTGCGCCTTCATAATCTGGTGGGCGGCTTCACTAGGAAACTTGATACCCAGCGCTATTTTGGCAAGATTAATGTGCCCCATCATTTTATGCGCAAGTGACTGAGTTTGCTCACGTTGCACTTCAATTGGCGTTTTCGCTTTTATTGTGTCGTTTTTTGGCGCATCCATAGCGAATATTATGCTTGATTGCGTCAATGCAACAACGAGTATTAGTCCACAAGCTAATGTATATTTGGTCATGTCATTTCTCCAAACTGTTAATAGATTTAACGTAGTGATAACAAAAAATCACAGAACGTAACTAAAATTTTAGAGGAATACATGTAAATATCACGTCAACATAATGTTAAAAATTTATTAAGCTTGGATATCTGAGAAAAAAATTTATTTTGCGAGTTTAAGCTTGTCGTTTAACACAAAATAAAACAAGAATCGCCAAGAGTTGCGCAGGTAAATTGCAAAATAGTAGTGTATCTATGCCTGAAATGACATATCCCCCTTCAATTCGTCTGTTTTGGCAAATTGAAGGGGGATTTATCCTAAGCATGTAGCAACACAATACGTTCAATACTCAGTACCATGAGGCGTTTAAGATTGAACACCAGTACACGAATATCCACCTGAAACTGTACTTTCTTCAACTCACGATAACGAGCTTTCTTGCTGCGATGTGCAAAGACGTATTTATTTATAGGGTGAACGAATTGATGATAGCCAATGATCTTTTTGGCGATTCTTGTCCCTCATGTTGCTTTCTTTTGGTCAAAGGATTACGGCAGCCTTTGCGCTTGAGTGTCTTTTTGGCCGGGTTCGCACAATACCCTTTCCCCGTATACTGCGCCCCCTTGACTTTACAGCCTTTTATGAATAAAGCGAATGGTAAGGTTGACTGATTTGATGAAGTGCCAGTAGTCGCCACAATTTACATCAAGGGTGGTTCGCAGGAATCAGTGAGTCTAATGCAAGAAATAGGTTGCTTTGGTCTCTTTTGCTTACCCAGCAATCCATCATTGATTATTTTGTATTTTATCTCAGATTATTGCGTATTTTCCGACAGACTCGGTTTGTATTGTTCAATTGAATAGAAGCGGCATGAGCCCACAAGTTGTTATTTCCCACAGATTGTTTTTATACCAGCGCGCTTTGTTATTATTCTTCCACCTGTTAACCCGAAATAACATTTTCATATTTCGATAGGACTTGTATGAAACGGTAGGAAGCGACCTTGCGAATGCATAATTGCAGTAATCAACCAGTATTTAACATGATTTTGACATTAGCTTAACTATAATTTGATACCGTATGAGTACACTCGTCATTAAATGAGATAAAACAGGAGTACGTCCATGAATGTATTAATCATAGAAGACACCCAGGACATTGCTGCCAGCATTTATGATTACTTGGAAGCACTAAGTTACACGATTGATGCGGCCAGCGATGGAGTGACAGGTTTACATCTGGCGGTAACGAAGGACTATGATGTGGTTATCTTAGATTTGGGTTTGCCAGGTATTGATGGTATCGATCTATGTCGAAGGCTACGTAAAGATGCAAAACGACCCATACCAGTGCTCATACTTACTGCTAGAGACTCACTTGAAAACAAATTGGAAGGCTTTAATTGCGGGGCAGATGATTACTTGACCAAGCCTTTCTCGCTAAAAGAACTCGCGGCACGCGTTAAAGTCCTGTCCAAACGCGTAAATCGTATGCCGGCTTCACGATTGCTAATTGGAGATCTTTCACTTGATATAGACGCCCATGTAGTAAATCGCGCTGGCAAGCATATCAACCTCAACCGAACACAATTTAGGATAATGATGTTTCTGATGCAAAATCCGCATCGCGTCATCAAGCGCGAAGAGCTTGAGTATGCGGTTTGGCAAGATAACCCTCCAGACAGTGACGCCTTGCGCACTCACCTCTCCAATCTGCGCCAAGTTGTTGATAAACCTTTTGACCGGCCACTCTTACATACTATACGTGGTTTTGGCTACAAACTGACAGATAAAAATGCAGAAGACGACTAACCGCATTGCCCGCCGCATCACCTTAGCATTTCTGCTGTATGGGATTGTGCTGACTCTAATGCTTGGGTTGAGTTTGGTTGCTGTATTTAAATCAATCGAAGAAAGCATGCTGGATGATATTCTATACGACGAGCTTAAACACTTTCGACTAGAGGCTGATCGTGTGCAATCATTTGGATTTTTCCGTTCGCGCACAACCAGCATTTACGCCGCACCGCTCAATGATATATCCGACATACCGACACATGTGCGTGATCTTCCTGAGGGCGTACATGATTTAGTATACAAAAATAGAGACTATCGAGTGTTGGTCGAACACATTGGTGAAACTCGTTACATTGTGAAATTTGACGATACAAAGATTCATGAGCGAGAACGGGAGTTTGTCCGCTTGGTTTTGTTATGTTCGATTATCATCTTAATGATTGCGTTGTTTATTGGCTGGAGAACATCGCACCAAATTATCCGTCCTATTAAGCAACTGGTTAGCCAAGTTATAGCATTCAAGAACAAGCCCGGCGAATCTCTGGACCTGTCTGCGTTTAATAACGATGAAGTAGGTGTTCTGGCACATGAGCTAGAGCATTATCACGACCAATTGAAAAATCTGCTGATCCGCGAAAAGGAATTTGCTGGCAATGTGAGTCATGAACTACGGACACCGGTTACCAGCATCAGTTTGGCAGCAGAAGTATTGGCTTTGAAAGCCGACCTGTCTCCGGTAGAGCGCCAAAGAATTCAGCGAATTCAGCGTGCTGTCGGCGAGATGTCTGAATTGATTGATACTTTTCTAGTATTGGCACAGGTTAATAACAAATCGACAAAATACGATTATGCAGCGTGTGAATTAGGACCAATTGTCCGTAAAGTCGTTGAACAGCAACGTATATGGTTAGGCGGCAAACCACTTGAAGTGATCATTGAAGAGAGCGAGCAATTAATGGTGTTAGCACCTCCAGGAATCCCCAACGTTCTTGTTGCCAATTTGGTACGAAATGCATTTCGGTACACTGAGAGAGGGACCGTCACGATATCTATAAAATTCAACCAACTAATAGTCACGGACACTGGTATTGGTATTGATGAATCTATGCAGGCGCGCATATTTAAACGCGAAGCAATGGGTGGCTCAGACGATATGGATAGAGTCAGATTGGGTTTATCAATCGTTCAACGTATCTGTGAACGCTATGGATGGACGGTGTGTTTTGAAAGCAAGAAAGGTCAGGGCACCCAGTTTACAGTGGTGTTTTCCGCTTAATTTCTTATCTGATTACCCCTTAAGAACCTCCCATTCCCACGTATAATATGTGGCTGTTAAAACATGTAAAAACAATAGATTAAATATGTGCAAGAATAAAGTTCAATTTCAGAAAGGTCTCAGTTTATCGGAATTCATGGATAATTTTGGTACGGAGGCACAATGTGAGGTGACTTTAGAAGCTGCCCAATGGTTTTTTATGCGGCAATTGTGGTAACAATTCTTTTTCGTGCCTGACAAGAGGCCGCACAAAGCTACCGCTGACGAAGTGGTTTCTGGGCATGCATCTGATGGCCCAAAGTAAAAATGGCATCTCGCAAATGGAGCTTGCTCGTCAGCTTGGCATTGGAATCAACACAGCAGCACTGATGTACCACAAGATAGCACAAGTTATGTTGAAACGTGATGAAAGCAAGCCGCTTTCTGGAGATATTGAGATGGATGACGCCTATTGAGGAGGCAAATCATCTGACGGAAAAAGAGGACGTGGCGCTCCCAATAAAACACCTTTTCTAGCAGCCGTTTCAAAGGTTGATGGCAAGCCGGATCAGATAAAACTTTGCGCAATTAAGGGCTTTCGAGCGGATGAAATAAAGCAACTGTCTTTGGTTGGGTTAACACCGTCCTAGGAAACTTGAAATACGGTAATAGGTGTGCACACACACATTTGACCGGAAACATCCTGAAACTTTTTGTTTAATTTTTGTCATTCTCAAGTTCCATTCTGCCCTGCTATTGGTAAATGATACATGTACGTCTTTTGCAAACAATAGTACAGTAATCTCGTGTTTTTAGTATCTCCCAAAGGTTACGTACAAAATATGGCAAGCTTATTTCTTTTACCGCTAAGCTTGGATGGAATGATTATGACCTACAATTTCAAGCGAATATCTGTATATGCGCAGCGATATTCTAGCAAAATTAATATGCGTTTAATCGGCGTGAAAACTTTAGCAAACTGATGCATGGCTCGAGAATTGCCTCTGTTGCTATTTTTAACTTATCCTACTTTGAGTCTGAATCGAACGTACGTGATTCCTATATCGCAGAACAACTGCGCTTTCGGTCGCGGGCACGCTCAATTCAGAACAGTTCAGTATTTAAATTCCAGCAAGTGCTGCAATTTTCTAGAACTTAAAGGTAAGCATGGTATATCCATAACTGGTGCCAGAGCTGCCGGGACTTTGCGCGACTTTATCGAAGTAAGAGCCTTTAAATAAATGGGAAAAACCTACGTCCAAACTCACACGTCGTAGATAACTGGTCTGAGGATCCCAATTTAAGTTAATGTCGAATAAATTGCCCAAAAAGCTACCCGCGCGACCCGTTGCATCTTGCAACCCAGAACCAACAAATGCCCCACGTTTATCAGCCAACCAAAACGCGCGGTGAGACATCATAAGCCTGACCGTAGGCGTTGGTGAAAGTGTTGCGCGAAGACCGACAGGGGAAATAATATTTGAAGGGAAGAATACACCCAGAATACCAGTAGGCCCGTATTCAACACGACGTTTTGCATACAAAAAATCAAAATTCTTACGCGGATCACTATTCCCAGATGAATAATCAAACGGATAAATAATTCTGAAAGGCATTTTGGTTTTAAAGCTATAACCGATTTCTCCATGATGACGATGTGCGAAGTAGTTTACAGAATCATTTTCGCCAAATTGATACATGGATTCAATTTCGTAGTCCATGGCTCCTTTCTCAGGTTTCGCGAATACTCTAAATCCAAATGTGGAAATATTACGTCCTCTGAGATGATTGTTTTCTCTTAAGTCAAAATAATATAAATCTACATTAGCTTGTCGTATATCACGATTAGTCACTTGTATACCTGAAAAATAAGTTTCTGGCGTATTCCAGTCCAGTTTCGTGGGTATCCGATTAACAGGCCGCGTACCGAATGCTCTAAGCCCCCATCCTATATCGCCTGACCCCAATGTCAGCTGTACGCCATCAAAAGTAGGTGTCAAAGTGCCCCAGCGATGACCCGCTACCAAGCGCCCTTCTCCAAAATCCATCACCATACGTCCGACTTCAAGCTTTGCAGCCTTCCCTGTCCCCAAAAAATCCTTAGTGACTAAATCAAGGTGAAGTTGGGTAAAGTCAAAATGATTCGCAAAAACATTTGAGCGATCCTGTCCATAATGCGCCATCGGAGCACGCATATCGGTCAACTCAAGCGTAAATTGAAGTGGATCTAAAATATTTTTGACTTCAAGTAAGAATCTTGTCCGTTGATGAACCTGTTCATTATCGCCCGAAATTCCCCTTGTAAAACCATTGTCATAGGCCTCATAGCGCGTTCGATGCTCAATACCAACATTCAGCCAATCTGGCGTGTACGCTGACAGCGGAGTTTGATGTGTTTCCATCAAGTTTGTTAATCGATCGAAATCACCTCGAGTTGTGCCCACGGTTTCTGGTCCATCAGCCGGTGCTGTTTTGGCCAATATAACGCTACTTTTAAGAACCACTGATTTTCTGGGGTTCTTTTTATCTGCATTTTCTGTTTCTGCGGCAACTGCAGCGTTCATCCATGTACAATAGCCAATAATGAAAAAAACCCACAAACACGATATGTATATATACTTCACGGCTCTTGAGCGGTGCGGTTTTTTTAAAGAAATTGCTAATTCTTTATTAAGTACTGGTTGGCATCTAAGCGGCACTTTGAGCAAGAGGGTCCAAAACCATAAATAGCGGAATAGCAACAGTGGCTTAAATAAGTTTTGCGTGAAGTAGTAGATAGTTTTTTCAAGTAACATGGCTGCTCCTTATGCTTGGTATAAATACGTAAATATTGCAAATTGAGGAAAACACAAAAGCATACAACCTCATATGTTTTGCAAAGTATTAAAATGTGGGATTTGCTGACAGTGATATAAACTATGCGGGCAATTGTTTCTCTGCAGTTTCTTCCCGCTGTCAGACTAATATTGTGAGTGCCAGAAACGCGTTAAGGAAATGTTAATGACATGTTAAATTACAAATGATTCTTATTATAGTAATTAGAAAGAGCAGGGCACAATTAATTTTGATTGAAGAGTCGACATTAGCAATTCACTATCCGAGCAGTAATCTTACAACTGCTCATATATCACATAAATGACTGACAAAGTGTGAATAAGGTGTTGGGAAAAAAATTTACTACACATTTTTTTGCTGATATACGCTTAATGCTCAAGAATACCCCATTCATAGTACATCCCTCATAGTGCATGACGTCGTTGCTAAACCTTTCAATTGGGTAACTATTGCCATGTCTTTTCGCTTAGTTATAAATTACAAATCAAACACTTTTAAGAAAGTTTTCTAGAATATGAAGCGTATTGACCGTCATCATCAAGTTGAAGAAGTCTAAAATTGGAGCAAGGACGCCCCATGAACCTAAAATCCGTAATTGACCGCTATAGCAATAACTAGTCTCATGAAATAAGACTAATATTTTCCATATAAAACTCACCTTAAGGGCAAGCTACACTATGATGCTTTTAGCACGCCGATCTTTCTTTTTTACCATGTTTCAATTCGTTGTAATAACTCGATTTTACGTCTCATTGCACCGTTCCAAAAAGCAACAACAACGCATTCTAAACACCATCCAATTGAGGATTCTAGGATGAGGGTGCTTATCATTGAGGATAACCAAGATATTGCGGCCAGTATTTATGATTATTTAGAAATGCAGGGTTACACGATCGACGCAGCGTGTGATGGGTTAACTGGGTTGCATCTAGCGGTTACAAGCGATTATGATGTGATCATCCTGGACTTAGGTTTGCCGGGTATTGATGGCGTCGACATTTGTCGCCGACTTCGCCAAGAAGCCCAAAAATTAATACCGATATTGATGCTGACAGCTAGAGGTTCGCTCGAAAATAGGTTAGAAGGCTTTAATGTTGGCGCAGACGACTATTTAGTCAAGCCTTTTTCTTTAAAAGAGCTGGCAGCACGTGTTAAGGTATTATCTGAACGTAGTGGCCGTATTCCTCCTTCGCAGTTGCTAGTTGGAGATCTCTCATTAAATGTGGGTACTCATGAAGTACATCGCGCCGGTCAGTGCATCCACCTTAACCCGATACTATTTAGGCTACTGACTTTTTTAATGCAAAATGCACACCGTGTCATAAAGCGCGAAGAACTCGAGTGCGCGGTGTGGCAGGACAATCCACCAGATAGTGACGCGTTACGTACTCATATCTCTAGTCTTCGTCAACTTATTGATAAACCATTTGATTCCCGGCTTCTATACACTGTGCGTGGTTTTGGGTACAAGTTTACCGATAAGAACGCAAAAGATTAGCGCACTTCAGCTTTACATCGCTCTAAACTCCTCATTTGAGCACCAGATATTCAAACAACAAACTGTTCTTTTATGCGAATACAGACCGTTATATCCTGAGTATTCAACCAGTTGCATAAATTTAAACGTTACACTAGCCTGAACTGAGTTATAGCCAGAGCGTATGCAATTTTTTGATAGTTAATCAGCTTAGCCATGAAAAATCTGTTGCTCTTGTGTAAACAAATTCTGCGTGACCAAGCTGATGTACTCATTTAGTTGAGAGGCGACTAAATTAGTATGCAATTGGGTACGCTGCTTTCAGCGCGGTTGTCATCATAATATAGACAGGTATACCAATCGTGACGTTGTAGGTAAACGTTAATCCAAGTGATGCTGCCAACGGTAAAGTGGGGCTGGCTTCAGGAATGGCAATGCGCTGTACTGCTGGAACGGCAATATACGATGACGCACCACACAGTACCGCAAACAGCACGTAGGTTCCCACTTCGAATGGATGGCCGGCAAAAATGCTGTACAAATGCGCAACCAAAATACCTATCCCGGCGAATATGTTTGGGAAAATGATTCCAAACGCGATGAAGCCCCCTCCTCCCAACTTCAAGTCTTTGAGTCGTGAACTAGCTGTCATCCCCATTTCAAGAAGGAACAAACAAAGAATGCCTTGAAATAAGACAACAAAGAATTTATCGTTAGCTTCGGTAACATGTACTCCCTGCAATCGAGAAATGAATCCAATCGCAATTCCACCGAATAACAAATATAGTCCCGGGTTGAGGAAAATCTCGTGTAGCGCTTTCTTGCTGAATATTCTTTGGTCAGGATCTTGGTTCGCATTGTGTGCCTTAGCTGAAAAAGAATCGTACCCAGGCTCTCCTGGCATGGTACCGTTGGCGTCCATTACGCCTGAATGACGCAGTCGCGCAACCATGTAAAGGGCAACAAGACAACCAGGAATTTCCATCACGGCAAGTAAAACAGGCATATATGCTGCATAGGCGATGTTCGCAGTAGCGAGTACGCCAACACAGGTGACAAAAGTTCCTGCCGAATCTGAACCATAATAACCTGCCACAGTCGCCGAATCCATTTTCCGTAATCTTGTCATTGATCGAAGAGCGTAGTAGGCCATAACACCAATGATGGTGTTGGTGATAAATCCGATAACCATGAATCCAGTAGCATCCTTAAGATCTTCTGCCCCAAGTGCTGCCAATTCTTCACCACCATGCCAGCCTATGGCGATTAGTAGATAAATTGTTAACCCTTTATAAAGTGCAGGAGGGAATTCAAGTGGCACTTTAAGAAAAGGAACCAAAAAGCCTAAATAGAAAAAAAGTAGTAGTGGTTTAAATAAGTTATGAGTGAAGTTATATATAAATTGATCGAGTAATTCCATGAGGGTTGCTCCTTATACTCAGTATTAAAATGTAAAAATAGCAAGTTTAAGAAAGCGCAAAGGAGCCAGCTTGGGCAAGTGCGAAAAATGTTATAAAGTGGGGAGACCCCAAATGGGCACCGCTTTAAATGCACGATAAAAACATCGATTCCCCTACTGCGTCTTTCTGCGGTCAGACTAATGTTGTGAGCGTTAGAAAAACGTTAAGAAGGTGCTAAAAAAACGTTAAAAAGGGTTATATTTGAATCTGGTGTTTGTAAAATTGAAGAAAACGGCATATCTGGTTAGGTTAGTTGCTTGCAAACCAACCCCCCCGCCCACGCACCCACATCTAGCGTAACAAGTGAGATACCAAGCATAGATATATGCTTAATAGTTGAGTAATGACACAAAAATCAATAAAGCAATGGTACGACGTGCCTGAACGATAACATGGTCTGAAGTTGGCGATCACATCATTGGTGGTACGTATCGATCCCGCTTTGGAGGCTGTTTATTTTCAACAGCTCCTTCAAGTACCTCAGCTGATTGAGGGGAATTTCTTTATGAAAAATTATGGCTTTGTTTAAATAATGCATCACTCATTGACCAACAGAGTATTAACTACTTTTTTTAAAATAATGCATGAGCAAACAACTGCTAATCCAAAATTAATGATTATCAATGCATGAATTTATCGGCGCTTCACTGAGATTCTCTTATATAATCACGTTTTATCATACGAAATGCCACTCACCCCCCCGTTGATATCTAAATGAGTTTCTTCAACAAGCCAATGGCTAAGAAATCAAAGGCCAAACCCTTACCACCCAAGCTATCCAGACTTCTGCGTGAATCTAGCTGGTTATTGCTGGTAGGTGCTGCGTTGTATTTATTATTAATCTTTTTTAGTTATGATCGCGCTGATCCCGGCTGGTCACATAGTGGCCATGTTGACACGCTGCAAAATGCTGGCGGGTATATTGGTGCTTGGTTAGCTGATCTATTGCTTTTCCTATTCGGCATTTCGGCTTGGTGGTGGGTTATTTTCTTTCTTTCCGCTGTTTCATGGAGTTACCGAAGGATAGACGTTGCCAGTATTTTTGACAAACGGTCTCTAGTACTTTCTGCCGTTGGCTTCGGTACTTTACTGATGGCTAGCAGCGGCTTGGAATCGCTACGACTTTATTCATTGGACGTCACCTTGCCACAGATGCCTGGTGGACTGTTGGGTGAGGCCATTAGTAACGGCCTTTCTCAGATACTGGGTTTTTCGGGCGCCACCTTAACCCTATTAATATTGATTGCGATTGGTTTTAGTCTATTTACAGGATTATCGTGGGTACGTTTTGTTGAAAAAATTGGCGAGCTGATTGAGAGTTATTTATTTCAGGCCAGAGATCGTTGGCAAGCTTGGCGAGACAAAAGAAGAGACGCGGCGCTGTCGCGAAAATATGAGACTGTTTATTCTGATGATGATGTACCACAAGCACCACAAGCGGAAACGTCATTACATATCGAGTTACCAACGACCAGCATCCAAAAATCATCGGCAGCACTTAAAGAAAAACAATTGCGTCTATTCTCTGAGCGGCCTGACTTAGCGATACCACCCTTACATCTGCTGGATGAACCACAAGCAGATGTGGCGACGATATCCAAGGAAAGCTTAGAATCCACATCACGCCTGATTGAACGCAAGCTCAAAGAATTTGGTGTAGAAGTCAAAATTGTTGCCGCCTACCCCGGCCCAGTCATCACCCGCTATGAAATCTCACCAGCCGTTGGCGTAAAAGGTAACCAGATTATCAATCTAGCCAAAGATCTAGCGCGTGCACTGTCGGTCGCTAGTATTCGCGTGGTTGAAACTATTCCCGGTAAAACCAGCATGGGTTTGGAAATCCCCAACCCAAAACGCCAAATTGTACGCTTACTTGAAATTATCAGTTCACAGGTTTATGCAGAGACTTCTTCGCCTTTAACCATTGCACTGGGCAAAGACATCGGTGGCCGCCCAGTGGTTACGGATCTTGGCAAAATGCCGCATGGCTTGGTCGCAGGAACAACAGGTTCCGGTAAATCCGTTGCCATTAACGCCTTCATTCTAAGCCTAATTTATAAAGCCACACCAGAGCAAGTACGCTTGATCCTGGTCGATCCAAAAATGCTGGAGTTATCCGTCTATGATGACATTCCGCACTTATTAACGCCGGTCGTGACGGATATGCGCGAAGCGTCCAACGCCCTGCGCTGGTGTGTCGCCGAAATGGAACGACGTTACAAACTCATGTCGTCACTGGGCGTGCGTAACCTCAATGGTTTCAATCAAAAAATACGTGACGCCATTAAAAACGAAGAACCATTATTTAATCCATTTACTGAGGCAATGGAAGAACCTGAACTGCTAGAAGAACTACCGGTGATTGTGGTCGTCATTGATGAGCTCGCTGATTTGATGATGGTCGTCGGTAAGAAAGTTGAACAACTCATCGCACGGCTTGCCCAAAAAGCACGAGCAGCGGGTATCCACTTACTTTTGGCAACACAACGCCCATCTGTCGATGTCATCACCGGCCTAATCAAAGCCAACATTCCTTCGCGCATCGCATTCCAGGTATCAAGCAAAATTGATTCACGCACCATCCTCGACCAAATGGGCGCAGAAGCCTTGCTCGGCCAGGGCGACATGCTCTACCTCCCCCCCGGCACTGCTTATCCGCAGCGTATACATGGCGCATTCGTTTCTGACGATGAAGTACATAAAGTCGTGGAATATCTCAAAGAACACGGTGAACCTTGCTATATCGAAGCAATAACCAATACCGACGAAGAAGAAAATAGTGGTAGCGGTGAAAGTAGCAGAAGCAAATCATCAGGCGGCGAGTCTGATCCGCTTTATGACGAAGCCGTGGCCATGGTTCTCAAAACCCGCCGTGCATCTATCTCACTGGTTCAAAGAAATTTACGCATCGGCTACAACCGCGCCGCACGCCTAATTGAAGAAATGGAACGCTCCGGCCTGGTTTCCACCATGCAAAGTAATGGCAATCGCGAAGTGCTGGCGCCTTCGAGGGATGAGTAAGCGAATACATTTCCAAGCCATATTGAAAGAATTCAAATCGTCTTTGGCAAGAACTAGGGATTCCATGATGGGAATTATACGTAGTGAAGAAAAGTCTGAAAGGGACGCATAAAGCCAGAAACAGTAAATATTTGGGAATTAATGATAAATATGTTTATGGTGTTCGACTATTTAAAAATGACCAAAATTCAGTGGAATCGCAATAGAACAAATTCGATATGGTCCACCAACCCCACTAGACGGACTAACAAACCAATAACGTTGACTCTAGTAGGATATGAAAGAGCATTGGAAAGACATAGAAAAATATATACAGCTAAGTAATATGGGATACTCAGAGTCGTCTCAATCTCCGCAATGAAATTGCGAATGTATCTGATAAAGTATAAATTGATATTAGGTGAATATTTTACAACACACCACAATAGGATTCATTCTCTGTGTTAAGAATAGCAAGAATCCGAATATCGACATTTATATCGGTAGGTAAACAGGAAGAACACTCTTTCTCCCAATATCAACGTTTAGTTGCACTGGTTAAAAAACATCTTTCTCCTGTTACCGCTTCGGTTTTTGCACAACCCGTATTGCAAGACAAACGTGACTATGTCGAATGGTATAGCGAACTACAAGGTCAACCTGAACCGCTACTTTCACTTCCAGAAAACCAACAATTAAAAGTAAAAGAACTGTTAACTGAACGGTTGTCTTCGATCTCCAAACTGGCTGAGCAGCTACCCCAACTGGAACCAGGCAACGATGACATTCAAGCCATTTTACAAAAAGCGGTTCAGTTTCCGGGAGACAAGGCAATCTATGTGATCAATGACCAACCGGTTATTATTTTCTGGGGCATTGCTGATCAGACCAGCCATTCTGTACCCCCTCTTACTGCTAACATTGTAAATTCCGAACCCCCTCTAGCAGTACCAGCTACTAAGGAAACATCTCGCTCTTTGTTACGTGTCAGTTTGCTGCTGCTTTCTATTGTTTTGTTAGCCGGATTATTTTGGCTCTCAAAACAACAACCCATTAATTGGCAAGACTACAATCCATTTGTCGATGAATATCGATTATTGTTAGATGAAGTGAACGCAGCAGAGAATAACTGCTCGGCTCTTGAAAATATCTATAACAACAATGCACTGATTAATAAGACCGAAGAAAAGTTTGTATTTGTAAAAAAACAAATAGAAGCAAAACTTGCCGACTGTGAAGCATATATTCAACTTAAGAATGAAATTGAATCGGCACAGGGTGATTGTTCAAAACTGACCGATGCTTTGAACAACAATCCTTACCTCCAGAATCCGCAAAAGCCTTTTATTGAATTAAAAGGTCAATTGGATACTTATCAAAAGAGCTGCAAAAAAGAACAACTCAAACTTCTCCCAAAAGTTATCGAAGCACAATTTGTTCCAGGGTTTGCAACTTTTATACCAGAGACCGAAGAACGCGCATTAGAGGAAATTAAAAAGATCGGAATATTTTTATCTAAACACAAAGATGCGGCTGTTTTAATTACGCTTCATACGCCCGTTCCAGGGCCTGAGCATATTGAACATATTTCAATTAGAAGCAGATCTGGGTTTGAAACGACTAAAGATGTGTTAGATGCTAGATTTAATAATGTTGTTGATAATCTTTTGGAAGTGCCAGGTGTCTCAAGAAATCAAATAAAAAAAGGTGCTTATCAATTCAACAAAGTCAGTAGGATCGTTAAGTTCAAGATAATTTCTAGATCGCATCAATGACAATATATAATGAGGAGCATTCGCTTGAGACAATACTACCATGCTGAAACGACTGGATAATTTTAGCAGGACTACCTAATAGGATTCATTCCCTGTGTTAAGAATAGCAAGAACCAAAATATCAACATTTATATCGGCAGATAAACAGGACGAGAAACCTTTTGCTCAATACCAACGTTTAGTTGCGCTGGTTAAAAAGCATCTTTCTCCCGTTGCTGCCTCGGTTTTTGCGCAACCCGTATTGCAAGATGAAAGTGATTATGTCGAATGGTACAGTGAACTACAAGGTCAGCCTGAACCACTACTTTCACTTCCAGAAAATCAGCAATTAAAAGTAAAAGAACTTTTAACTGATCGGTTGTCTTCGATCTCCAAACTGGCTGAGCAGCTACCCCAACTGGAACCGGGCAACGATGACATTAAAGCCATTTTACAAAAGGCGGTTCAGTTTCCGGGAGACAAGGCAATCTATGTTATCAATGACCAACCGGTTATTATTTTCTGGGGCATTGCTGATCAGACTAGCCATTCTGTACTCCCTCCTGCTGCTACCATTGTAGATTCCAAGTCCCCTCTAGCAGCACAAGCTACTAAGAAAACATCTCGTTCATTGTTACGTGCCGGGTTGCTGCTGCTTTCTATTGCTTTGTTAGCCGGATTATTTTGGCTCTCAAAACAACCTATTAATTGGCAAGACTACAACCCATTTATCGATGAATATCAATTATTGTTAGATGAAGTAAGCGAAGCAGAGGATAACTGCTCGGTTCTTGAAAATATTTATACCAACAATGCTCTGATTAATAAGCCAGAAGAAAAATTTGTTCTTTTAAAGAAACAAGTGGAAGAGAGCCTTGTTAACTGTGATTATCAATTATTGCTGGATGAAGTGAATGCAGCAAAGAATGACTGTTCAGCTCTGAAAAACATCTATACCAACAATGCATTAAACAATAAGACCGAAGAAAAATTTGTTCTTCTAAAGAAACAAGTAGAAGAGAGTCTTGTTAACTGTGACTATCAATTGTTACTGGATGAAGTGAATGCAGCAAAAAACAATTGCTCGGCTCTTGAAAATATCTATACCAACAATGCACTGATTAATAAAAGCGAAGAAAAGTTTGCACTTGTAAAAAAACAAGTAAAAGCAAAACTTGCCAACTGTGAAGCGTATATTCAATTAAAGAAGGAAATTGAATCGGCACAGGGTGACTGCCCAAAACTGACCGATATTTTGAACAATAATCCTTACCTCCAAAATCCACAAGAGCCCTTTATTGAGCTAAAAGGTCAATTGGAAAAAAGTGTTCAGCACTGTGTTGAATTTCAACAACTAAAATCTGCAATAGACTCAGCCAAAGATAATTGTTCGGCCTTATCCAAGATACGACAAGAGAACCCGCGCATACAACAACCTGAAGGGCTGTTCATTCCGTTAAAGCAACAACTAGATGGCTATATAGCGAATTGCACCGCTTATGAAACACTATCATCTACCATTGATAAAGCGCAATTGGATTGCCAAAAACTCAAACAATTGGTTAGCGAAAATGCTTTGCTTAAAAATCCAACTAGGAAATTTATTAAATTAAGAGAAAAGCTCAATACGTACCAAAAAAACTGCCAAAAAAAACAAATAGAAAATAGTGTTAACTTATGCCCTGGTGAAAGACCCAAAGAACTAGCACCCGAACTTGTTGTAGTTTTTGATGCTTCAGGCAGTATGGCATTTCCATCCGACAAATATAAGTCACAACAGGTTGAACAACAACTTGCTAATGCAGCGGGCATTTCACTTTTCGCGGCACTGCTAGGAGGAGGAAATCCTTATGCAGCACAATTAGACATGTTATATCGTCTAAGCCCAGAACAGGATTCTCGCATGCGCGGCGCAAAAACCGCTGTCAATAAACTGGTACAAAATACACCGAGTGATATGAATATCGGCTTGGTGGTTTTAAAAGATTGCCCTGGCGCGCAGAAATATGGTTTTTATTCTCCAGCCAAGAGACCACAATTTTTAGGTACTATTAACAATCTGCATCCTGATGGAGGAACGCCCCTAGGCGATGCAATTTTAAAAGCGGGCCAAATGGTTGATGGTATCAACAAAGCTGCGACAATGGTGGTTATTTCAGACGGCGAAGAAAGTTGCAACGCAGACCCTTGTGCAGTCGCAAGAAGATTAGCCGTTCAAAAGCCTCACTTAACCATTAACGTTGTCGATATTCTAGGTACCGGTGCAGGCAATTGCATTGCTAAAGCAACCAAAATGGGAGAAGTTTTTACCGCTAATAATTTACAGGACATCATTAATATGACAGAAAAGGCAGCAAGCACTGCTATCCCAAAAAACTGTAGAAAATAAGTAACGAAATGTCTAGTCTAGTTATAACCCAGTTCATTTTTTAAACTTTCTACCTCTGTATACAAAGAATCTAAAGCAACCTGTTTTTGTGTATTGCTTGTTGAGCTATTTACATACAACTGCTTTTCTTTCAAATCCTCAATTTTTTGTTGCAGCGCTTGGTTTCCTTGGCTGTTTGCATTTATTTGAGCAATTAAACTATTCAGTGTCGCATTAAGCTGTTTATATTGATTCCTTGTGGTAGCAAAGTCCCTCGCCACACCACGTTGCTCTGCTTCCAATAAATCATATATTTGACGCAACGATTCTGAGATGATTGTTTGTTCTTTTAATTCAGCTTCTTTACTTAACTGTCGGGTTTCATAGTGACCACCAAAGATACAGCTAGCGGTTGTTACCGTATTCTTTCTAACCGCTGGATCGCAGTCAGAAGCAGTTGTTGCACAGCCAGAAAACAAAATGGCTGAAGCAATGAGTATTAATCCATTTTTTTTTACCATGTCATTAACCTATTAGTGAAATTGAACGTAATTGATCCAATTCATCCAATTGCGTTTTTAACGAAGCAATTTCTACATTCAGTTTATTTATCTCTTGATCGATATCGTAACTGCTACCATTAGCACTTGCATATCGTTGCCATTCTTTTTGAGTAGCTAGGGCTTTATCATAGGTACTCTGCAGCATTGCTCTGTTCTGATTTAACTCGGCATATTGTTGTTGCGCTTGTTCTTTTGATAATGTCTTATCCGCAATCTGCTTGTTAATCTGCTGTATTTTCAGTTTGTCTTCCTGAATAAGATTTTTTGCTGTATCAATACTCCGCTTTAGTTGTGCATTCCTTTGGCGGATTTCATCTAACGACACATCCAATTGATGTTCAGTTTGAGCGTAAACGACACGACGCTTATTGGTAACATGTTCAGCACCTGCTCCTGCCGCAGCTCCTGCTGCAGCTCCAATACCCGCTCCAAGTAAAGCGCCGTCTTTGCCGCCAAAAATTGCACCTAAAGCAGCACCTAAAGCGGCACCGCCAGCGGCACCGCCAACAGCTGCTTGTGCGGTCTGTTTGCCACCAGTGCTATCGTCATAGGTAACTTGTGTTGTGGTTGGAGGTACGTAATTTGGGTCAAGTTGTTGCAATAACTGGGTGGTTGCTCTGCCATTAGCTGGATATCCTTTGGCTTGCTGAAACTGCCGTATTGCTCTCTCCGTATTTTCACCTAATATTCCATCAATTGATCCCGGATCAAAACTCTGGTTTCTTAAGCGTTGTTGCAACAATTCAATATCAGCTTTTCTCGTCAAAGGATATGCAGGCGCCTGTAGAGCTGGCTGTTGTTGATATCCCTGCCCAGGCGATACCCGGTTTATATTTTGGGCACAAGCGGATAACATTAAGGCTATAAAAATTATAGTGCCTTTATTTAACATGTAATTAATTCCTTAATTTTTCCCTATTGAAACGCAGTCCTCAAACCAATTATTTTTTTTGATCATGCCATTCGCAGCAAATTGGCTCAAATGTTTTTTATAAACGTCTAGATATTTAATAACTCCATCGAGCTTTCTTTCTTGTAATATCGCAGTCAATACACTCTGTTGTTTATTTAATGTTATTTCCGAATAATCTAAAGCAGTCTGCGGTATAGTATCAGCATAATAATCAAGATTATTTGCTATTATTACTTCACTCGAACTAATTCTTTCTTTGGCCTGTTGGCAATAACCTTCGTTAGTTATTTCCTCAATACAAGATGATTCGTAGCGTTCTTTACTCGGCCGCAGTGCCTCTGCGTCGTCTCGCATGCTATTACATAAAAAATAGCCAAGTCGTAATGCCGAATTGGCTGCTCGGTCTGTTTGTTCAGACTTAGCTTCAATACTGCCTCTTAGCACTTGAATCAAATTCTGCAACCTTTTTTTTATATTGGCATCAGAAACAGCTTTAGTCAACGCTTCTAATTCATCAACAGGGTTATCCAAAGATTTTTCACCAATTCGTGTAGGAGTAGAAGAACTCACAATGTCTTTCCCCAGCTTATGCCAAGCCACCCGATAATCTTTTATCGTTGCGAGTGACGTTAATAAGGCAGAACCTAGCACTACTCTAAAACCGGTTGTTTTGCTTTTTCTCAAACCCTCATTAATGTAAAAAGGCACTTCTTCTCGCATGGATGTTCTGACAGCCGCTTCACTGGTCATAAAGTTCCCGCCCCTAACCACAAAACTTCCCGGTTGGCCATGCTCTCTTGTCAATTTATTCAGCCGAAAAGGGTTTAATACTATCTCATCAACATTACCAAGAATATCATATATTTTCAAAGGATTAGGCTTCAACATGCCAGTTAATTTAACTTCACCATTAGCTGATTGAGTGCCCGCTAACCAAACATATTGTTTAATGTCTTCTGCCATTGGATACAGCCGCTCCTGAAAAGTTGAAGTCGGAACGGCAACGCCTCCTCTGGCGGCATATTCCCATTCAGTTTCTGTTGGTAACCGTACAAAACCAGGGTTTCCATCTTTATTGGGCAACTTGTCTTTAGCATTTGTTAACAACCAAAGATTGTATTTATTTATAAATTCAATACTTTCAAACCAATTTACTTCATTCTGCGGTAGACGCCCCTTCATTGAGGCTTTTGGACATTCATCGTCCATCACCGCAGCGTACTGCAACTGGTTTATTTCATATTTTCCAATCAAATAATAGCGACTGTTTTTTTCCGTAAAACTACCCGCGATGTAATCTGGGCGCGTGTTCTCTACATACCCCCATTCCTCGTCAGTTCCACCCAAGTTTATTGGATAATCTTCTATTGGCTTACTTCCCGGCACAGAAACTTTCCTAAACGCCATTTCTCCGCCACACGGCATCGGCAAAATAACATCATCAGGCTCCGGTTTGGAATTGTAAAATTTACTTTCCCATGCCATCGATGTACTAGGGATCGTAATTAGCATAATAAATAAACCTTGTAGCAATAGAATGTTACTGCTGTCGAAAAATTTCGGCAGGCTCAACTTTAATAGCACGAAAACCTCCAATTATTGCAGCAGTTAATGCCACCAAAACAGTTAACAAATAGGCGCCCAGCATTTGTTGCTCAGAAAGCTGGCAAATAAAATTTTGTTCTTGCATAGAATTACTTAAAACACGATCGAGTTCCACGGCTCCCAGAAAATAACCGGCACTAGCCAATAAAAAACCGAGAGAAGCAATGACTAAAGACTGAATGATGGGGTACAAAACTACACTGGTATCTGTAAAACCCAACAGCTTTAGGGTCGCAATATGCTGACGTTTACGATCGAGATTGGCAATTAAGAAGCCTGCCAATGTAACGGTTCCACCTAACACGGCTACACTCGCAATCACCCTTATAATAAAAGATAATACTTTCTCAGTATGCTGAATCGTTTCAATGTCTCTAGCATGCGTCTTGACTTCTACCCCAGTTTGTCGAATAAAATCAGCCAATATTGCAACACCTTGCAATGACTTTGCAAACACCCTCGCACTGGCAAATACCTCCCTGTCTTCACGCGGTTTGCCTTCATTAATTCCAAATGCTGCAACGACATGCTCATCTTTAAAATCATCAACTGCAAGCAATAACTTAAAATCTACAAAGACCGCATTTCTCAGAAAAGCGCTTTCAGGCAGCACTCCTATGACCTTGACTCGATATCTCCCTAACTGCTGCATGCCCTGAAATTGGCGCGTAATACCTAGTGTCAGCTCGTCTCCCTGTTGCACATTTAGAGCGTAACCCACAGTATGCGAAATCACGATTTGATCCATGGCTACTGGGAACCCAGAATATCCAGTCAAGACAGGGTCCCCCACTTTCGTGGGCAAAATTTCTACCCGCCGTAGAAAATTCTTACTATCTTTTAACAAATCCACCTGAGCATTTAATATTCGCGTTTTGGGTATTATAAAAACGGATTCATCGTGGTTACTGAGTTGCTCAAACCACGCCAAATCGTGTGTTTGATGACCAAGTATTCTAATCTCTCTCTTAAGCGGATCCTGCAAAAACTCTTTTTCCATTGCCTCAATAATTCCCGACTTCAACCCAAATAACAATAACAAAGGCGCGATGACAGAAAATAAAGACACAATCAGACAAAAAGTAATTTTTCTGTCATGCCATAAATCTTTGAAGGCTAATGTTGAACTGACACTTAGGGAATGTAAAATTTTCGGCATAGATTGCTTACCCTGTTAGCACAGAAATAGTGCCTGCATGATCTCTATTTTTACACGTCGTTCTTATTTCGCGAATTCCCATTTCCTTAATTCTGTCCCAATCATGCATCACAATAATGGAAGTAAGCGATAGTTCTCGCGTCAGTTTTAATAACAGAGACATTACTTGATCTGCATGGAAGGGATCTAATGCTGCGGTCGGCTCATCCGCCAGTAACAATCTTGGTTGATGCGCCAATGCCCTGGCAATTGCAGTTCGCTGTCGTTCACCAACCGATAATTGATCGGGCTTACGATCAAACAAATGATTAATCGCCAGTAACTCACACATTTCTAAAACAAAGTCATTCGTTTTATTAAGCCCTAAGATCGAACGCGATAGAGTAATATTTTCTATGACTGTAAGATAGGGGAGTAACCCCCCCGTTTGTAATACAAACCCTAGTTGCTGAGAACGTAAGCGAGACAATCGATTCTTAGCCCCATTCTTCCAATACGCAGAGACATCATGATTACCAATAGTAAAACGGGACATCGAATGGGGTTTAAGGATAAGACCAATAATTTCCAGCAAGGTACTTTTACCGGAACCGCTTACCCCGGTAAGCGCAATGATCTCCCCTTTTTCTACGCTAAGGCAAGGAACTTCTAGAGTAAATGATTGCCGTCCAAGTCCTCTTCGATGCGAAACTGCTTCAAGTTTTAACATCAGCACATACTAATTTCACATGGATAAAATAAAGCCAGGTTCGGTTTAGGGCAACATTTCAATCGGCACTGGATAAACATAATCTGCTGGATCACTCCCCTCAGCCAGAGAAATCCAACGGTCATTATCATCATTGCTATACTCATAATACTTTAGTTTTTTATTTAGATCTTTAAGTATTGCATCCTGCTGATGAGGGCCAAGCTGGGCCCAGGCTTCCTGATCAAGACCCAGAATAAAGCTATGATATGGTAAGTCATCTAAATATTCCCCTATTAAACCAAGCTCGGATAATTTGGCATTTTGTGATTGATTGATTTGATTGGGATCTCTACCGAGCGTTGCAGCGGCGGAACGCAATTGACTGAAGAAGTTATCTGGACTAATCATTCCTTCAAGAACCGCATCAGTAATCGACTTCACCACCTGGTACATATCGCTTAATTGATTTTTAGTCAGCAAAACTCTAACTTCAACTGCTTTTTTTGTAGGCTCTTCAATGACGGCATCACTGATCCAAGCGTTAAACACAGTGGGCACTTTGGCACCACTTTCCCGCCCCAAATACGATAACTGCATCGCATGCCCCATTAAAGCGATATCCCTGCTAATCGTATCCGCCTCACTCGTATCTTTGTCTTCACTTTGGCCAAACTTCTGATCTGCCGTTTTCGCACTACCAGCAACTGATTTACCTTGATACGCATTATTAACCAAATTGACCACGGACTTGGCCAAGCCATCCACGATTCTTCCAAATTCATCCACCAATCCCATATCGACCGGATAATATAATGGTTTTTCCAATAGTGGAGATGATGACAACACTTTATATTGCGCTTCGGCCTGTTGATGGTTTTTTTCCCCTCGAGATGTTTTTAAATGCAAATTATAAATCGCAACACCTCGAAATTTTGCTTCTTCTCTAACCTGCTCGGAACCAAAGCCGGTAGATGACAAATGATTATCACCGTCTATCGCGCCGGCATCCGTAATTAAAACGATATAGCGTGCACCAAATTCAGTCCATTCAATATTGCTCAAGGCATCCATTATCCCTGCATAACTGTCTTCATTGAATAAACTACTCGAAACATTGGCCGCCTTTAAGTCAGCAACTTTTGTTAAAAAGTCCTTTCCGTCTTTTACCTCAACAGGATCAACATACATTCGAGTAGTGTATTCAAGACCAGGCACTGCATTTACATTAGAACGATAGGCCACTAATCCAAATTTTATTCTGTCCGATAGCCCTTCCTCCTCAATTTGGGTATATATTTGTTTAACAGCATCTTTGGTCCTGTCAATATAAGGCCCCATGGAAATGGTAGAGTCAATGACAAACACTACAGCCGCTTTAAAGCGTCTCAATAACAAAGATGGGCTGTCATTATTTGCATTTTCATGTTTGTCAAACTGACTCACAGATGCGACCTCAAGCATATTGCGCTCACCTGTTACTGTATAGACCTCTTCCGCTTGCAAAATTGGCAACAGATAGAAATCTTTATTGATGTCAACCGGCTTGTCCGACTCGATTGAAATAATTCGTTGATCAACCGAATCAGTAGTGATTTTATTTCTAATTGATGCTATTTCGTCTGCAGGTGATTCCGCTGTTAATATCTTTTCCAGATCACTTTTGTTTTTAAAAAACAACACACGCTCTCGTCCCGCCGGATGAGTAAAAGCCAATGTCAGTTGTTGCTTCCAGGGAGTTGTTACATCTGCCTTCACCCAACCTATTTTAGTACCCCGCGAATCCGGACCAACCTCGATCCACTCCTGATCTAATTGCTGTTTTCTTTGATAAACGTAATAACGAGTGAATGCAGCCTGCTGTAATCCGTTTTCATCACCTAATTTTTTATAAACAATCGCACCGGGCCGTGTTAATACCCTTTGATAAAGTGTTTTTTTGCCATCCATCAACAAAGGTTGTTGATTAGCTAACACCTGATCTTGCAATCCCAAGCACAACAACAATGAGAAAATTAAAATCCTGGCTGACATTTGCATGATTATTTATCCGGTGTTATTTAACATTTTCAAGTAATTCGGTGGCATCTGAACTACCGGCTTCTACCGCTTTTTGATACCAATATATCGCTGTATCCTTATCGGACTTATCTATACAATTCCCTTCATGAAACAAATTCGGGTCATATAATTTTGCATATGTCAGTGCTATTCGAGCATCATCACTTTTGTACCCACTATGCACCAGCAAACGCAGCATGGCTTCACAATTCTTTGTTTGTAACCATTCTTCTGACTTAGCTAAAATAGCTTCCGTCGTTGGCTGAGTTTCCATAAATTGCTGAAGCAATTGGAGGTCACTCAAGTTTTGATCCATTATGCTTGATTCATCTGTATTATTCTGCCCAGCAAAAGGAAGCCATTTATAAAACCAAGCAGCACCCAATGCAAACCCAAGCAGCAATAGCACTGACAGAATTATACCCATGCTTTTATTACGGGAAAAAAAGCTGGTGGTAATTGGTTTAGGGCGCTCATGGACTGTATTTCCAGGTTCAGGCTTTTTCTCTTCCTGTTCCTGTTGTACTACTACCGGCGTCTCTATATGAGTTTCAATTTTATTATCGGGGGGTAAAACATCTTCGAAATCGTTCAGTATAAAACCTTTAGCAAATGACGTGGAGTCTGGCGCACTTCCCGACGCACTGGAAGCTAACACTGCGCCATCTATCTTCATTGTGCGCGTTTCTGTATCCGAACCACTTTTCAGTGTTACTCGATAGGAATTATTTGGCGCATTGACAATAGGGTCAACCAAGGTAGGCCCAACATCACCCACAAACACCCCCTCATCACTAACCACCATATTTTCCAGAGACTGCCACACCGGAATTGGTTCCCATTCGCCATCCGCCCCCAAATGTTTCTCATCTTCACTCCGCTGAATAGCCATTTGTGTCTGGTCAGGGTTATGAGGCCACCCAGTTACTTTTAACAAAGCAAAGCCGGGCTTTTTTCGGTTTGGAGAGCGTGTTTCTGCTGTTAACTGTATTTTTGCCATAGTATCGTTAACCGGAATATTGCACCAGTACGTTAAATTTCAGTCTGTAATTCATATGTATATTGATCTTTAGGAAATTGAGCAAATGTACAATTTGTACCTAAGATCGCACTTGCAGGTTTTAAGCTTGCCCCAATCTGAATTGAAAGCACATGCTCTCTACACCACAGAAGAACTGCACTGCCGGCGCGAGCTCACTCAATTCAGATCAGCGTTAAAGCTCCAGAAACTAGGCAATGTTCAGGTTAGATCTACTTACTTTCAATCACCGACATTAAATGCCCTAATGCTTCATTTTGTTCAGGGGTAATATCACGACCAGCACTATGCCCAGCATTTGCCACAATTAATTTCTCTAATGCCAACAACCAATCCATTAAATAAATTTCTGTGTAGCGAATGGGTTGTTCTTTGATTTCTGGCAAAAAACCGGCCTTAATTTCAGCCGCTGGCGCAAACAACTTTCGTCCCGGCTGCACAGAACTTTCGGGGCAATCCTTTGCTGTCATCCAGCTCACACCCAAAGATGAAAGAAATTCATTCATTATGGTGCTAACAACTAAGACCTGGCGTTCAACCAGCCGTTTACGCATCGCTGTTGTTTGTAGTTCAGCTTTGCTGATGGCTTCAATCAATCGTTGCTCCAACTGCAAGCGATCTATTGCTGCAATTAATTCATCAACTAAAAGTTCTATCGATTTTTTTGAAAAACCTAGAAAATTCACCAGCTCCATTCGATCGGGAATTTCACGTAAATGTTTTACCCATTCTTGCATGGCCGCACGCACAAATAGCGTGCTACCGCTACTAAGTTCACTTATTAACGGGGGCGATGCTGCACGAGTGCCTGCGTTATCAGCGCCAGAGAAATTCATGTTTAAGTCAATAATTGAGTCGTCAATTTGTACCGCCTGATTTGTGTCTTGTATATTCTCAGCAGAATGATCGATCTTATTACTGTCCATCCCCGCACGCAGATAGATTGAACGAAAATGTTCGTTCACGGGTTGCAATTGAAATAATAACTCACCAATCAGAGGCGCTCTGCTCTTTAAACTGCCGATGATCTCATTAGCAATTGCTCTCTTTTTTTCAACCTCACCTGCACCCTCAGCTTGAAAATAATTCCCAAAGCGCTTGTTAATCAAATCATCAACAATGCCTGCAACCTGTTCTTCAATGCGCGTCAATTTAATGTCTAGATCGGCCATACCGGCAACTTTGTCTGCAAGCAAACCGACGCCACCTTGGTTCAGAGCCATCATGCTATCCCAAATTTCTCCTGGATCACTAAAATGCTTTTGAATGGTTTTGTCGCCGCAAAAAGTACTGCGCATCAAATCCAACTGCGCTTGATATTCCCCCTTAACAGCAAGTTCAATACCATTTTCCAGTTCCAGAAAACTGACCGGTTCCCTAGGCTTCCTAACTAAAAACATATTGTTAAATGGCCTACCTGCAGCCCATTCATGAACCCAATTATATTGACCAAACCTTTCTAACAAAGCTGCCTGCATCAAGCCTTCAGTTCCCCATCCAATTTGCAATTGATCTTCAGTATGCTTTAATGAAGCACTGATACGCTTATCGAACATAGTAATAGCCCAGGCAAGCCCGAGCTTTTTACCGGTTCTAATCTCTACCGACTCGCCTTGTGTTTTTTCAATCCAATTGGATAACACCGGACCGACAGATGTTACATCCGATTGTTTATCCGAAGGCGTACAAACAATCAGCACATTCATTTCCTGAAAATCTGTAAACCGTTCAAATAAATAAGCCACTTTGCCGCGCAAAAAAAGCTCAGCAACGGGGTCTTTTTTATTATCTTTGACTGCTTCGCTAACGCCATTGATATCTTCGATGGATAAACGCCCTCTATACCCAGGAAAATCTAATAAATCAACGGATTCCAGCATTTTGCAAGCAGCTTTCTCACGCAATGGAAAAACCATCTCTAAGGTTAAAGCCGCTAGAATTGAACGCGGAATGGTCACTTCTGGCAAGGTCTGTTCCTGTTGTACAGGAATGACAGCAATGGCATCACTATTGTCTTTTCCAAGTCGTCCCAGGATATCGACATTCATTATGCTATCTTTTTGGGAAAATCCTTCTTGCTCAGATCCGCTGACTAATACTGTCAATGGGACATACAATGTTGAAGTAAACGATACCGACGCTAAAACATTTCGCAGCAATAAATAAGCCCCTGATAATTCCTCGATTTGCCCCCATAAAACAGATAGCAACTTCGCTCTGTCTTCTGCCATTAGCCTTGGTACCAGATTAACGGCTACCGGCCAATAGGTTCCCAGTAAAGGCTCCATAGAAGAAAGAAATCTGCTTTCAAAATAATCCAGCAGATCAACCATATCGTCCTCAGTAATACCACCGGTTGGGTGAGCTTGTGCCTTTGCTTCTAATTCGGTTAATAATAGATTGATGTATTCAGGGTCGGTATTAAATTTAACTTTTTCTCGATTGAAGTCATTAAAGAATGAATTACCCAGAATTTTGACTAAATCAATCTCCGAAAAAATCGACAACCTAATCGGATATCCAGTGGGTGTCTCTTGGGAGCTCCGTGTAAAACGCGTCACCAGACCGGTGGCTTCTTTACCACCACCAGGCGGATTGACATGTTTCATAAAATCCAGTTGCTGACCATCGTAAATGGTTTCCAATCGACCATTGTCACCTGCCGCCATGGTTGAAATAAGATAAGACTTCCCTGCCTGTGACAAGCCGAAAAAACCCACGGAAACTGGGTTTGCCGCCGCCTGCCCCAACCGACCCGCAAAGTTTTTTACTCGGCGCAATTTTTGAATCAGCCCATCGGCTTCTCGATCTACTCGTGTCGAACTAAGCCGTACATCTTTGACCCAATCTATCCCTAACTGTGCCCCTTCTATGATTGACTCACAACGACGGACTAATCGCTCTCCCTTATTATTCATGTCACCATTCATCGGTATACACTGCCACTGTCTAACCAGTAATTATTGTCACCAATACCTACGTTGGTCAGTGTATTTAGCTGTAGCTTAACATCACTGGGTTTCATAGGAACGCTATCTGATTCAATAGCGGCAATGATGAATTTCTCATTTGTCTCGGCCCTACGACTGCGATTACTGCGCTCTTTTTGCAGACTGATACGACAAGCTTCACCAGACTCGTATAGCTTTTTACGAATATCCTCTTTATTGAAAGATAGAATATACATTGGTGAAGCGCCCCACCGTTCAACATCGAATTGCCGAAAACCCAACTGCACTAACCCTCTCATATCAAATGTAGTATCCGGCAATTCATAGTCCGGATTATTTAAATCAACATTAGCATAATAAACGTTACTGGATTTTATAATGCCATTCTCATCCATCCGTCCGATATATTTGACAGTGGAATACGGCTTAAAAGCATTTGCCCGAAAGAAAAAATTAGGCAATCGACCCTGACCTAATTGACACAACATAGCACCAACTGCAGCCGTGGTTTTAGGGTCATTAATTTTTCCCAGTTTATGAAATGGATACCAAGTCCCTGTTCGGTATCCATGTAATGGAATAATCCGACTAGGCGGTAGCGGCAAAAACATCCGAAATAAGGCTTGTACACCAGGTAATTTTGTCGGCCTACCAGTAATCAGTAAAACATCACAATTGTACAAGTAAACCACTTCGCACAAAGAGCGGATCGTTTTACATATTTCTAATCGATTACTAATAAAAAACTCATAAATCTTGCGCAAACTCAGAGAAATAGGCACATCTAAAATATTAAACATATTAAGGTGATCACCGGTTTGCCGGCGCACACCAGCGGCAAAATATTCAATTATTTCTGCGGTTGGCTGACTCGATTCTTCTAATAATTCTCTAATGGTTAATGTTTTTTGTTCGGTCAAATCAATCGGATTACAGTTCTCAAATTCAGCCAATATGGTTAATGCAATCGGATACAAAATCTGCAACGTAAACTGTTGACGTTTCATGGCATCACTGACGCTCACTGCTTCCGAGCCAATGAGTCTGGACAATAAAATTTCCGCCTCACCAATCCCTTTGGCCTTTAATGCATCGGTAATGGCTGGAATGATTAATTGCTGTATCGTTTCCAGGACAATTTCATCACCCGCCACTTTAAAACCATCACGAAACCTTTGCTCAGGAACAATGTAAGCACCTCCTCCTATACCCGCATTACCAGCATCCAATGAATAGTCTGTGACGACCAGATCGGTAGTTCCGCCACCTATATCAATTGTCGCCACAGTCAGCTTATTGTTCTCACCTTCTTCCAGATTCCGCCGCATTATGGCGAAAAATTCTTCCGGTCTACCACCGAAATTATTCATGATTTCTGTGTACAAATACACCGCCTGACCACAGGTCGCTTCATCCCATTGCAAATTAATTTCTGGAAAAGGCGGCCAGGCAAGTGCCGCTCCCTCGCCTATAATCGGTTCATCTTCAAGGTGCCAGCCTAATGCTTTCCAAACCAACCCAACAGCTTCTTGAACACGTTTCTGATAAATCTCTCTTTCTGGTTTTGGCATTGAAGGGGGTATAGTAATGATGATATTACGCAAATGCCTGGGCCGACTGGCATGGCTGAGCCTTAATCGCTGCGAAGGACTGTTCATTTGCGTTAATGCCTGCGTCAACACCTCAGACATCATAAACATCATTAAAGAACTACGCGAATAGGTCGCATGAAAGACTGGATCGTCATCTGGCAAGTTATACAGTGCATCCCCATTTGAATTGATCAATTTATTGAAAGGGTACGCAATTGCATAAGGCTCTTTATCACTCTGATCAGAAGTACTACTAAATCGCCAACGATGTTCGAAAGGCTCCTCATCCCACAAATAACGTTTAGGACTTGATAAGCCACTTGGGCCTTCCGTCCCCTTTCTACAACCCGCTAATCGACCCGCCTCTTTACCCACTCGAGCAAAAGTCGGCCACATAAAAGCATTACTACGGCCACTTTTGGCTGACCAGTTTTCTTTACCGAAACTAGCTTGGGCAAATTCCAAACGGCTTTCAAAAGGCTCCGAATAGATGTGATGCGGTTTACTAAGGTCCCGCAGTTCAAGCTCGTAACGTTTTTTTATGCCATCACTTTCTTGCGGATGTTCTTCAATAAGAATACCGCAGGTTCGAGAATTACCGACATCCAAAACCATATCAACCTGAATAGGCGGTTCCTTGTTCTCATTGGAATTAAGCGTAATTTTTATTTCCGGGATGGAAATTTTTTCCCCTATTACAGCCAGCCAGTTGAGGTAATGCGCATGATGTGCGAGGCTATCTTTTTCCTGCTGTAGATCCTCCTCATAAACACCCAGTTTTTGACTGGCATTTTCATCATATATTTCTTCCAACCATTTGCTCACCCAGAGCGATTCGGCAAACCAGTTCATTTGAAATGACTGCCAGGCAAACGCAAATGTAGCACCAGCTTTCACATTGGCTAATGTAGGTGCTAAGTAATCAGTATCTTCTCTGTCTGGAAATACTGTGGTATCGATTACAATAATCACTCGATGAGTGCTATTTTCCGGCGTCTCTCCAGGCTGCACCTGAGTAATTCTTGCTCTGACCCAGTTAATGGGGCCTTCATCGAATTCCTGAAAAGTTGTTTTTTTTAAAAAAGGGACTGGTAGCCACAGATCATTCAGTAGGCTTAGGGATTGATCAATAGGTACACTTAAGGCTGAATTAACAATTTTTCCGGGTTTATTTGGCTCTATATAACCTTCAAGACGATCTTCATATTGGAGGCGAATAAGCGACCCATTGCCTTCCTGTTTTACAAACTCACCTGGCAATTCTTTCTTTGGATCCAACTGCAGACCAAAATCGAGAAATTGCACACCACTCGCCATAATTAATGATATTTGCTGTTCAAATCTTGTTAGCTCAGGAATCATTGTTTTGTTGTTATTAAGTTAAACGTTATATTCCGCATATTTCTCACCAAGAAAAACACCAAGTATATTTGTTGAAACCAACCATAAACAACGAAGAAACTTATGCCTAGGTTGAAACGAATTAGTGAGTCCTATTAAGTTTCAGTCGCTTTTATTAATATCCATATTGAAACTATCGCCGCTACTATAAGCACCACCACAAATCGTCTGCTTTTCAGAATTTATTGTACATTTTACTTTTGCTGGCTGATAAGATTCTCCATTCTGACATTTAATAGCTTCCTGATCAGAAAAAGTCAGCTCAGAACCATTTCTTTTTGCCTCTACAGACCCGGAACAGATGGAACCATCATTTTTTTTAATTTTAACATGACCCTTACCATCATTAAATTCATATTCCAAATCAACAGGCCGCCCTTGCTCATCCATTAAACCTGAGTTTGCTTGCCAACGTCCATTTAAAAAGTCCATTGAATCTTGCTGGGATGATTCACCCGGTATCGTTAAAGGTTGTAACTCAGGTTGCAATTCAGGGTTCTCATGAGGTATTTGATTTTTTTCAGCTGACATTGGATCTTGTAACTTCTCGTCTTGCTCAATTGGCGCTTCGTCTGCTGGTTCGGTTTTCTCCGGTTCCATCGCTGTTTGCAGCTCTCCCTGTTCGTCAAGATGCTCTTCAAGAGCACGTTGTGCTGGCAGTATGTCATCTGTATGATTTTCAGGGACTTCAGATTCCAACAACACTTCTTCAGAACTAATGATACTTTTCTGCAGTGCCGTGTCATTAATGATGCCATCGTAAATTGTATTAACTTCTCTTCCGATGACCGTTTTTGTGGGGTCTGGAGTAAGCTTTTCATCAAGCGGGATTCCCGGTTCTGGATGATTGGTTAGTTCTGCAAATAAGGAAGTGTCGGTCGGTTTTTCACATCCCCTTAGAAAAAATAACAACAGCAAGAGTAATAGTAGCAATGGCAATAACCACCACCAAAAAGAACGACGTTTGGCTGGTATTGCTTCAACTGTGCTGCCAAGTGGAGGAGCTGTATCAACATTTTTTTTTGCTTCGGGAATGGCTAAAACTGCTAAAGGATTAGGGCGTGGCGCGGTATCAGTATTAACAAAACCCCAAAATGTTAAGACGGGTTTTCCATTGACCAGATATACATATTCATCGCCAGGAAACTGAAACACATGCTTAAGTAATTGGTTAAAAACACTTTGTTCCGTATTTTCACTGTGTTCGGATTCATCACTCGCAATATCTAGCTGCTTCTTAATAACCTTCAGTTGTTCTTTTGCTGATTGTTTTTCTTCCGGAGTTGCAGAAGACCACGGTATAACAAACCCAGCTTCAGGCGCATACCAATCAATGATATCCCCATTTTCATTTGGCTGAGGAATGGCAAAAACTTGAGCACTCTCTGCATTGACTTTACGTTTGATAGCAACCCGAATTTGAGTCGCCCACTTATAAACCGGATTCCCCGCTTCACCTAGTGGCGCATAATCTTTAATATTGCCTGATCTAAGGAGAGGCCCAGTTGCAGTTGTCATGATCTTCGCTTATATCGAATTATTAATGAGTCAGTACGCATTCAACTTGAAGGAGCACTAAACCAACTAAACGAGTTATATTTTAACGCTATAATCGTGAATGACGCTATTTTTCTGAAAGATATTAAAGCAAAAAACCTGATTGGGATTTATCCCCAGAACACATCGTCAATAAAATTATGGATGGGCTATACACATTTTCAGACGAAGACGCTAGAAGGCTCTGTTGCAAAAAATAAGCAGGTTGGTGCATTATTGAATTTTTAAGGATACCTGATTACGTATATCTTTCAGCCAGTTATTCAAAAAAATTGTAAGTATAACCATATGAAATATATCGTATATATTCGAGTATTTATCTAGACTATTTTTTTATAGGTTTAATAAAATCGATAGGTTCTCTCATTTTAGAGCTTTAATATTTCAATACAAGTCAGACATGCCATGTAAACTCAAATGCTTAGAGAATTTTTGTTACCTGGAATTGGCTGAAGGTTATACGTAATCAGGTAAGGATATATCGCGATGTCTGATTTCAAATGGTGGCATTACCAGAGTAGCGTAATCCTTGGTTGTTTTAGATGGTACTGTAAATACGGGATCAGCTATCGTGATTTGGAAGAAATGATGCTGGAACGAGGATTTGAAGTAGACCATACAACGCTTTACCACTGGGTTCAACATTATGCGCCGGAAATAGAGAAACGTCTGCGTTGGCACTATAAGTCAACGATTGGCCTTAGCTGGTGAGTAGATGAAACCTATGTGTAGATTAAAGAAAAATGGGCGTAGTTATATCGGGCTGTTGATAAGTATGGTCACACAATTGATTTCTATCTTTCTTCTACCCGCAATACTAAGACGGCGAAACGGTTCCTCAGTAAAACACTCAAATCTATAAAGCCATGGGTACATCCAAAGACAATCAATACAGACAAAGCACCGACTTTCGGTCCCGCTATTGCTGAATTGCAGGAAGAAGGAAATGCTCAAAGAATACGGTACAACGGCAGGTGAAATACCTGAATAATATTATCAAAGCTGATCATGGAAAACTCAAACTTTTGGTAAATCCAGTGCGCGGTTTTAAATCCATGAAAACTGCCTATACAACGATCAAGGGGTTTGAAATCATGCGCATGTTAAAAAAAGTGCAAATGAACACCTGGACACGCGAACAAGGTCTTATAGGAGAAATCCGTCTTATTGAAAGACAACTCTATAGTTATACCGCATAATCCAACATATCAGAGACTTACTCTGGTCAATGCTATTTTTGGCAACGGAACCCGAAATGGCATATTATCGCTAATTGGAGCAGTCAACTGATGCAGCTTGACTTAAACTAAAAAGTCTCCAGAAAAACTGGCCGATTCAGAAAGCCAACATAAGACATAAGACATAAGACATAAGACATATTTAAAATTATGTTACTTGAATTAATGAAGATAATTTTTTATGTATATTGGTATTGTCAGTTAGCACATGGCAAACGTGAAGGTTATGCTTATGCAACCATTGACTGAGCCAACTGCCCATGATTTTGCTCATTTCTATGAGCACTCACTCGATTTGATGTGCATTGTTGATTCGAATGGGTACTTTAAACATGTAAACCCGGCATGGGAAAACACTTTCGGCTGGGCCCCTGAGGTGCTGACCGCCGCCCCATTTCTCAACTTTGTACACCCAGCCGACCATGTGTCTACGCAGCGAGAATTTAATAAGCTTGTTATTATGGGAGCCAACGCGAGGATGTTTCAGAATCGATACCGCCACCAAAACGGTTCGTACCTTTGGTTACAATGGAATGCAAAGCCGATTCCGGAGCAAGAGCTGGTTTATGCCATGGCTCGTAATATCACTAAGCAGAAATGGTTGGAGCGGGAGATCATTGAGATCTCTGATCGAGAAAAGGAGCGCATTGGACGTGAATTACATGACGGATTATGCCAGACCTTGTTCGGCATTGCGGCTTTGAGCATGACGCTAACTAAGCAAATGTTAACAATGTCTCCATCTGCCGCGTCCAAGATGGCGACCGAAATTTATCAGTTATTGAACGAGGCCAATGATGAAGCTCGCGACATAGCCCACTGTCTAAGTTCTTCTATCGTGAAAGTATCCGGTCTAGACAAAGCGCTCAATTCACTCGCGATTGTTGCTCAGCGCCAGCACCGCGTCCGCATCTCCTGCAATGTCTCATGCGCAGCGGAGTGCGATGGTAACTTTTTTGCGTGTTTCAATGAGAACGGGACGCATATTTATCGTATTGCACAAGAAGCCCTCAACAACGCCATTAAGCACGGACGAGCCAAACAGATAGAAATCAACTTATGCTGCAATAAAAGTGAAGGCCTCTTGAGTGTCTGCGACAATGGCACCGGCATATCTGGAGAGACTTACGATAACTTCGGAACCGGAATACATACGATGACTTGGCGTGCTTGTGTGATCGGCGGATCTCTGGAGGTGCTGAAAAATGTTAGTACGCACAAGAGAACAGTAATCAATTGCAGCTTTCCTCTGCCGTGTCCGAAACACGATTATAACGAGGTCGGAGGAAGCCGCAATGACATTTGAGACGGGAAATACAGCCAGGGCAAGAATTCTAATCGTCGAAGATCATCCTCTAGTACGCCGTGGACTTTCTAGCCTGATCGAATCTGAAACCAACTTCGTTGTCTGTGGGGTGGTCGTGTCTTGCGAAGCTGCACTCAAGATCCTTTTTAAAACTCCCCCCCCCAATCTGGTGATTGTCGATCTTAAGCTTGGAGAGGAAAACGGCCAGGAATTGATCAGCAAGATTAAAGCACGCCATCCAAAGATTCCAGTGTTGGTGCTCTCAAGTCATGATGAGCTCATTTATGCGCAGGGTTGCCTGAAGGCCGGTGCCCAGGGCTATGTCAGCAAACGTTGTCTCGACACGACGTTGCTGACCGCCATTAATTGCGTGCTTGATGGCAAGATGTGGTTGAGTGAGCAGCTTAAAGCGTTGCTTGCCGAGAAATGCTTGCGCGGTCAAACAATCGAGTGCAGCTTGCCATCGGATGTATTGAGCTGCCGTGAACTACAAGTGTTTGAATCGATAGGATATGGCCATACCACGCGCCAAATCGCCGATAAAACAAAACTGAGTATCAAGACGATCGAATCCCACCGCGAGAGCATCAAACGAAAACTAGGGATCAAGTTCAGTGCCAAGTTGGCTCAACGCGCTACACAGTGGATAGAATCGGGCAAAATACGCTGATTCTCATGCCTGTGCATGGCGAATTACTGATTTTCGCTAAAACTCAGTCCCGTGGTTAGTATTGTAATTATCTCGGCCACGCATAATATCGAGATCGATAAAGATGTTGTCCGGTGCATTCTCGCTAACATTACCAGCCAGATTCTGGCGGTAACGGATCGTCAAGGATCAGTACACGCGACGAATTATCGGCTTTGGTATCCACGCTTGGAGCGGTGGTTGGGCTCAACTTTTGCTGGTTGTTTAATAGCACAATAGCACGAATGGGTATGCCGACATATCTGAGTACCGACTATGATCCCTTGTTTACCTTTCATCGATGGCATTCCAATCTACGAATACTGGAGATCGACGAAATCAAAACGGTATCGTACGTTCCAATGTCGCATCCGTTCGACAAAAGGCTAATCGGCATTCACAGACGCGAGTATCTTGATCAGGCTTTGTTTTGGAATGCACACACACATATAGAAAAGAAACTCGATGCCTTCAAAGACTACTTTAACGGTTACCGTGTTCACACTGTATTAGATGGTGAACCGCCATTAAGCCTCAGCAAAAATGATGTGCTGGGCAAGGCGAACATTAACGAGTACCAGTAAAATCAAATTGTCAATTAACCTGACAGTGCCAAGTTAACTTAGCAGTATCTCTATCATAACGGGGAATCCCCCACCTCAAAATCAGTTTTCTCCTGATGTTCGATCCAATTTGCTCGCGATAAAATCGATACTGTCAAGTTACGGGGTTATAAACTGGAACCCTCGAAATTTTTAATTATGTTAGATACCCATAGAATTCTATTGCAAACAGAATGGATTTGTAGTGAGTTCCCAGCTTGGATGTTGAGAAGCTAACCGATATCTATGAGTACAAGCCCTGAGTAGAGGATGCGAGACTAAGGAAGGTTAATAAAAACTACTATTTATATCCCACAAGAGTGCCGCCGGAGATTGCTCCGATTAACTAACTTAGGAGAAATCGATATAAGTGGCAAAAACATTACTTTAACAAAAGCATCTTTCGTCGCGTTATTTAATATTTTGTTTCCGAACCCAGACGACGAATAGCCCCAATATCGAATCACTAGGAGAAATTATTATGAAAGCTACAAAATTAATTACTGTTTTAAAAATATCTGGTTTTTTGATCGCCGTTGTATCAATGATTTCTTTAGCATCTGATCAAGATAATGAGAAAAACCTAAGTCATGATGCATTGGCTAGCCAATATAAAGATTGGGCTCAAGAACTGCTAACTAAAGCGGAACAAGAAAAAGCAGAGATTATGAGAAAACTAAGCGCCAGCTTTTTTGGAAAGACTGGGATGAGTCATAAAAAAAGATCACAGAATAAGATTTCTAAATATGTCAAAGCGGCAAGTGATTATTCTCAGAAAGCTGCATACCACCAAAAAATGACTCGGAGCCAATAGAAGGGAGATCAGTCAAATACCTCCAGCAAAGCTGGCGGCCTGATTTTATAAACCGCTCAAAGCGGATTATTAATTGTGCCACCTAAAGGTGGCCTGACATCAATATAGGTTTAACTGATCAATTCTACGATCTTCATCTTCTTGATGCCGAATATAATTCCGTATCACTTCTTCATCCCTTCCAACTGTGGAAACATGATAACCCCTTGCCAAGAATTTTTGACCTGTGAAATTTTACTTTCGTCCCATGTAGTTCCAAGCAATTGATATTGCACTTTTTCCTTTTATAAACCCAACAATCTGAGCTACTGAATTTTTCGGAAGAATAGATATCAACATATGAATGTGGTCAGCCATCATATGCCCTTCCTCAATCCTACACTCTTCCTGAATTGCTAACTCTTTAAACAACGGACCAACATACTGCCGCAAATTCTTATAAAGACTCTTCTTCAGATATTTCGGTATCCATACAATATGATACTTAAAATCCCAAGCCGTATGGCTTAAACTTTGTTCATTCATTGGTTGTTTCCTCATCTATTGAAATTTAGGCGGTTCACAGATAAGCGAGACTTCAAATGAATCCCGGAATTGTCAAACTTCTAGAGTCCACCGGCACAGTCAATGGTTTACTTTTTATTAATTAACTTGTCCAATCTTGGTAGCGATATATCCATAATGGGGGAAAAGGAAATGACCAGATTAGACATTAACTTAGGGTAAAAAAGGCTCTGTTGCAAAAAATGAATTTAAAATATGCTTAAAAACATTTCGCTGAGAAATCAAATATAGCTATTTTTTATTTTTTATTTTTTATTTTTTATTTTTTATTTTTTATTTTTTATTTTTTATTTTTTATTTTTTATTTTTTATTTTTTATTTTTTATTTTTTATTTTTTATTTTTTGCAAT
>JAJFJG010000073.1 GCA_021774265.1 Nitrosomonas sp. | reverse complement strand
AAAAGAGCGTGTCCAGATAAAAATTGAGGTTACGCCGGTACTACGAGGTTGTGTATATGACCCTGTAAATATTACCGTTGCGCAAAAGACAGAGGACGAGATTGGTTTTGCGGACATTAATGATCTGTCTTTTGCTGATATTTATGCAGGAAAAATCATGGCGGCTCTTGATCGTCAGCATCCACGTGATTTATTTGATGTTCATCAATTGCTGGAAAATGAAGGTATCACGGATGATTTGCGCACAGCTCTAATCATCTACCTTATCAGTCATGATCATTCGCCACATTCATTGCTTGATCCAGTATTAAGGGATATATCCCAAGATTTTGAGCAAAACTTTGTTGGCATGACAACGGAGGGTATAAATTTTGATACGCTTCTTGAAACCAGAGAAAAATTGATTATTGATGTGGTTGGCAATATGCCTGAAAACCACAAAGATTTTTTACGTTCATTCTATTGCCGTAAACCAAACTGGAATTTACTTGGCCTTGATGGAGCCAAAAATTTACCTGCTGTCAGATGGAGAGAACTTAATCTTGATAAATCTGGTGAAGGTACGTGTGAAGAACTCCTTCGCAAGCTTGAAGAAGTGATTGGTTCGTAATTTCATTGGAATCAATCAGTGAAAAACTACTATTTATAGCGATTGCCAAAGCTTCTTTTCTTCACTCTCATGGTTTAATAGCTGATCAGATCCTGGAACCACTAAAAAGTAAATGATGTGCTGCTGGTTTAGGTTGGCAGTGCTTTTTTTAAGTGCTGAAAATAGCACCGCCGAAATCTTGCAGTTTTCGGCGGCGATTAATATTTGAGGAAACCCGGCGCCATTCGGTTATTATGAGCGAATGGCGCCGGGTTTCTTAAAATTATTTGGATTGCATTGGTTACTGCACGATAAAATCTGGGTTAGTACACATTTAATGCAATCCGACAGTCTGCTTAAGGCATAAGCGGACACCTATTTTTCTTTGAAATATTTTTTCAGCTTGTTAAAACTAAAGCCAACCCCTGAAACATTTGGTTCTAGAATAATAGAATCTACTATTGCTGACCCAATCCCCTTTTTTGCTTCCTTCGCCACCCTAAATTCTGACAGGTCTAAACCATTTTCAATATCAGAAAAAATCTTTTCGATAAGGTTGATAACTTCGGTTGTTGTCGTACAAAATTTTTTGAGCGGTATAAGAACTAGCTTCAGATCTGTTGTGTTGGATTCCCTATAAAAACCTTTGCTACGACTATAACCATCACTGTTTTCAAGAAAATAGGTAGGATGCGCATTTGTAATTAAAATCGCAGGCAGAATTTCTTCGCCACTTTCATTATTTATATTGTGCCAAGAAAACACCTCATTCTCGAAATGAGCTAATTCTGTCCCTCTAATCACAACAGCCCTATTTTGAGCAGCAAAATTAGCCATCTTGTCAAAATTTTCGTTCAGTGTTCTACCAAGAGGTTCGTGCCATCCATATTCGAGGAGATAAATCAGATAATCGCGATTTTCACTGAATGGAATATTTTCTAGTGAATGAACATGTAATCCCATTTACTAATTTCTCCTCAAATTTGAGTGTCTACTTTGGATGCAGGCATATATCAACGATATCAACTGCTAGAGTTTATTCAATAGTATTTCCAGATAAAATCTGGTCTTCTACAGTTAATCTCCCTCATTGGCACAAAATAGACAGATGCTGATAGATTATTGACGAAATAATACCGTTTCATCATCACAGCCGCATCCTATTCAGCTTCTCTAGTCCACACCTCTACTGCATTACGTTCACCGATATCAAAGTAACGCACTTTGGCTAGGGTGAATACTTTGCAGAAATAGGCCATGCCTTTTTCCCAAGTTTTATCGCCAACAATAGCCAAGCGTTGAATATCATTGAAATGCCGGACACCGAACTTGGTATCTTCCCAGGCCGCACCGGCTGTCCAGCCATGAAAGTCAATCAGCTCCAATAGCATATTGACCTTACCATACTGCTTAATTTGCTGATCAATTTCGGGTACGAATATATCGTAATCTTCCTTTTCTAACTTGCCCGTAATAGTGAGATGAATAAATTTCCCTTCTTCTACAAGCGCAATGCCCTTGAATGTTATGGTCATTTTGTCTCCTTTTTATCGTTGCGTTAATTCAGCCTAAGTTTGCTTTAACTTGGTGACAGAAAGTAACATATTAGACGATTATAGTCTGATTGGGTGTAAATGTAGAAATGATCCGCATATAGGTCACTAAAGCTGTTTATGGTCTTTATATGAATCATTATCACCTTGACAAAAGGTCTGATACTTACTATTATGGTTCACAGAAAGATCATGAGAGTGCTTTGTGGTCTATATGCGAAACGAATGTAAAGTGATGCCAAAATCAATTACACGAACATACTCCCGTTACAGCCGTGAAGCGTCTTCTCTTCTCGGAGGGTTAATCCGCGCTGCACGAAAAGAACGCAAGCTTACTGCTCAAGAGGTTGCAGACCGCGCTGGTATTTCCAGAGGGCTGTTGCAACGCATTGAAAAAGGTGATCTTAAATGTGAGATTGGAGCTGTATTCGAAGTGGCGACAATCGTCGGCGTAAAGCTGTTTGACGCTGAAGAAACCACACTGACCAAGCATATCCGTCAAACCGAGGATAAGTTGGCACTCTTGCCAAAATCCGTGCGCAAAAAATCCAAGGCGGTACGTGATGAGTTCTAACCATAACAAAGAAGCCTATGTTTGGATATGGCTGCCGGAGGAGACCAAGCCAGTCGTTGCAGGAAGACTCGAAGCTGATAACGGCAATATCCTGTTCAACTACGGTAAAAGTTACCTTGAGCGTACTCGCGATAAAAAGTCAGCAATTGCGATTTACGATCCTGAACTACCTTTAAAAGTTGGAGTTTTGCCCTTGCTAGAGGGTTTGAGAATGCCCGGCTGTATTCGCGATGCTGCACCCGATGCATGGGGACGGCGGGTGATTATCAACAAAAAACTGGGTCTCAAAGGTGCAGGCACGGATACTGATGAGCTGGATGAGCTCACCTACCTTTTGGAATCTGGTTCTGACCGAATTGGTGCGTTAGATTTTCAACGCTCTCCAACCGAGTATGTGCCACGTTCAGCAAATTATGTGAGCATGGAAGAGTTGGTCGAATCTGCGAGGCGAGTTGAAAAAGGCGTGCCGCTTACACCGGAGCTGGATCAAGCGCTTTTCCATGGCAGTTCCATCGGTGGTGCACGCCCGAAAGCTTTGATACAGAACGAAGGCAAAAAATACATTGCCAAATTTTCCTCCAGTACTGACCTGCATAGTGTCGTCAAGGCCGAATTTATCGCGATGCGTCTAGCCGCATTAGCGGGCTTGAGTGTTGCACCTGTAAAACTGACCAAAGCTGCGAATAAAGATGTGCTCTTGATAGAGCGCTTTGACCGAAAACAAAAAGCGCAAGGCTGGTCACGCAAAGCCATGGTTTCTGCGCTGACACTTTTTGGTCTTGATGACATGATGGCACGCTATGCAAGCTACGAAACTTTTGCGGAAATTATTCGCCACCGTTTTACCGATCCGAAAGCAACGCTTGAGGAAATATTCTCACGGCTGGTCTTTAACATTCTTTGCGGCAATACTGATGATCATGCACGAAATCATGCCGCTTTCTGGAATGGCAAGTCACTAACCCTTACACCTGCCTATGACATTTGTCCGCAAGGTCGCACTGGCAATGAAGCTTCACAGGCCATGCTCATTTCCGGCAATAATAATCTTAGTCAGCTAAAATCCTGTCTTGCGACCGTCCATAACTTCTTACTTTCCGAGACGCAAGCACGTGTCATTTTTGAAAAACTGATTACCGCAATCGAGCAGAATTGGGATTCTGTGTGTAAGGAAGCTGAACTGAATGAGGTGGAGAAGAAATTGTTATGGGGAAGACAGTTTTTGAATCCTTTTTCAATCGTAGTATCCTGAGGACAAAGCTATTTGTGGTGATTAGTAATTTGGATTTAAGAACATAATATCTGACGGAGGAACAACTCCGGCAAACATTCCGGTGTAATCCGGTAATTATTCCGGTAGGCATTCCGGTAGGCATTCCGGTATAATCCGGTGTATATTCAGGTATGATCAAAACCGACGCACTCCAGATTACTCAGGAACTACTAGCCTTGTTGTCCGAGCTGGACGAGTTCAAGGGCGCTTGGCGTGCCCTTGGAACATTGGCGCCCGATCGGCTGAAGGCTTTGCGCCGTATTGCAACGATCGAGAGTATCGGTTCTTCTACCCGTATTGAAGGCAGCAAGCTTAGTGATCGTGAAGTGGAACGCTTACTCGGTCAGTTGGAAGTAAAAAAATTTGAGACCCGTGATGAGCAGGAAGTTGCCGGCTATGCCGAAGTCATGGAGACGATCTATCAAGCTTGGCAGGACATTCCTATCACCGAAAACCATATTAAGCAGCTCCACCGTGATCTCCTACGCTATAGCGAGAAAGACGAGCGGCATCGTGGTGAATACAAGACCTTGCGCAATGATGTAGGCGCATTTGACGTTGATGGGAAAATGATCGGTGTCGTGTTCGAGACAGCGACGCCGTTTGATACGCCGCGCCGGATGACTGAGCTTGTCACTTGGTTGTGCGATGCCCGTGAACTCGGCAGGCTGCATCCGCTTTTGATGATCGCTATCTTTACCGTCGTGTTCCTAGAAATTCACCCTTTTCAGGACGGCAATGGCCGTTTGAGCCGTGTGCTCACGACGTTGTTGCTGTTGCAAGCCGGATATGCCTATGTGCCTTATAGCTCGCTTGAGAGTGTCATTGAGAATAGCAAAGAAAGTTATTATCTGGCCTTGCGTCAGACGCAGGGCTCTATCCACACCGAGGCCCCGAACTGGCAGCCATGGCTGATGTTTTTCATGCGAGCCCTACAGCAACAAAAACGCCGACTTGCCGCGAAAGTAGAGCGAGAGAAAAGCGCCTTGTCTGCTCTGTCGGAGCTGTCTGTTAAAATCCTGGACTACGTGCAAGATCATGGCCGTGTTACAACCCGTGACATGGTTCGCGAGGCAGGGGCAAGCCCAAATACACTGAAAGCAACCTTTGGCTCATTAGTGGAGAAAGGGTTTCTGGTTCGCCATGGCGGTGGTCGATCCACATGGTATGGCCAACCATGACCAGAGCATTAGGCAATCAACAGTAATGACAGGCTTGCTGGAACAACTGCCCAAAATTATTTTTCTATGAAAAACGATTACTATTCATGAAATTTGATTTATTTTTCTGGTTTTTGTGAAGTTTGGCTATTTTAATGGCGCGTTGTAACTGAGAGAAAATCAGCCCATATTTTTTTGCCAAGTTTGATGAAGCGGTATTTTTCCACTTCGTGAATATCTTCATGGCATTGGTGATGGACTGGAAAGATTTTCTTGATGGAGCCTTCATAATATTCTGGATTGTCAGCCTTACATTGTCTGCAATCTGGCACATGGGGAAACTCACCATTTTTGTTCGGCCTGTAAATATCGTCTGAGTCTTCGGGCAAGATATTCCCAATGCAGAGCCGTAGATAACAATGATGGTGTTTATCAATTTTGGAAGAAACCGCTGCTTTGTCATTATTGAATCGCCGATTACAGGCCAGACACTTTTTCCCTCGATCCATCACATCATCATGAAACAGCCTGTTTCTGAGCGCACCTTCGGCAAATAACTTCCAGGGTGTTTCATGGTCTTTGTAAATGGGAAGCACATGCCGCTTGCGAACCTTGGGAACAAGGAACAAAGGAATATGTTTTTTCTTTTTGAAGAATAATTTTTTCATATCACTTTAACGTGGCTCAGATTTCAGGATCATAGTCCGTAGAGTCTCTGTTCTTGATGGTTTGCCGCATTCTGATTTTTTCCTGTTCCCAGAGTTTTCGGATTTCATTCTGGCGATCAAGGCTTTGATATTGCTTGTCCATACCCTTAAACATGTCGGCGCGTTCAACCGTTTGTTCTTGACGTAATTGCTGGAAGTGGGTTTGCAGTTTTCCTCGCTCGTTAAGCTGTTTTGATATCAAGGAATCTTTTTCATTTTTGTCGCGCAGCTGACATTTCTGCGTTTCCTTCTCATTTTTGGTGCGAGTTTTTTGATGTGAGCCGGTCAATCTGTCCCAAATACCTTTAAAGCCTTTACGCAAACTAGCTGAGCGCTCCAGTTCTTCCGCCTGCCAGCGCTTTTCATGGGTATGTTTTAGGTTTGTACGGGCTTCGCGGTGATGCTGCATCATCGTATGCCGGGTATGTACGAGCGGCTTCATTTCCAGCTTATGCTTGAGATTCAGTTCATCACTGTAATTCTTGAACTGTTTTGTTAACTGGCCTGATATGGTGTCTTTGGTTTCAGCGACGGATGGCAAGAGCTCAGTCTTGCCCAGTTTTTTTGCCAGATCAGCTTTCTTAACGCCAATCTGGCGCGATAAGGAGTAAATTTCTCCATATGTATCGACCGCGACATAGCCGCGCTTATCGCCTCTGGCCAGATAATAGCCTTTATCCTGCAAGGCATGTTCAAAGGCCTTACGGTGTAAATCCGCGTTGAAATTTTGCCAGTTTTTTTTAGAAAACAGCGCCAAGATTTGCCAGTTAAATTCTTATATTATTGTTTTTTCAGTCTAGTGTCTGACAGGGTAAGTGCTGATACTGGAAAATATTAGAAACTGATTAACATTACTACAATTATGAACGCTACCACGAATCACTCAATAATCTTACACCCGCTGATGTCTACTATGGTCGTGGTCAGTCTATCCTGAATAAACGAGAGAAAATAAAACAGCGAACATTGGCTATGCGGCGACAAATATACTACGATAAACAACCAAGAAATTTAAATCTGATGAGCTAACCGTCTCTTAATTTAGACAGTCTCTAGTCCAAAATACTTTGACGACGTACAGTCACAAAATGATTGAATACGTCAGAACGTTATTATTGGTATCGTTAGTAGTAATATTTGCTACAACAGCATATGCTTACGAGACTCCTTACGGAAAATATGTTGGCGGGGCTTCTTTCGATAGCTCAGAAAATATGTTGCGCATCCCTGGGGTCAAAATAGATGATCGTTATGTTGCTAATGCTCGACTTAAGTTGGATACAAACGGTCAATTTATTATTGAGGATTTTATCGAGCTGTCAGATGACGAGCGTACTGTATTAGAAAAAATAGATAGCATGCCTTGTGGGCCTGCGGATATATTAGGGAAATTGACCGCGCGAAATGCATTTGTTAATGGTGAAAGCTATTGTCTAATGAGAGCTCCTGGGTTCACTATAGAAGGAGGAAACGTTTTCGATTATCTGCTAATTGAGAATGGTGCTGCTTACCTTGTTTTTGATATTAGGGACGATCCGTTCGGGGGTCCATGTTGTTTCAATATTTTACCGACCATTACTCAAGTAAGGTTTGGTTTTCTTCAAGATGGTGCTTTCATCGAACAAACAACGGCAGATCAAATCGATTTTTTACGTGAGTACATTTTGCAATTGATAGGGGATAACTTAGTAGAGTTCTAATAGGAGTGATGCAAAGTAGTAGAATTATGGCCTTGCTGCAAAAAATGATTTTTGATAAAAAGTGAATTTAAAAGATGTTTAAAAACAGTCCGCTGAAAAATCAAATATTGCCGTTTTTTATTTTTTGCAACAGAGCCACAAAATGTAATAGCAGGTCTTGTGTTAGGAATCGTACAGATTATAATTAATAGCACTGGTATATATATTTTTTCCAATGAGGTAAATAACATGAAGTCTTTAAAATTAATTGGCAGTTTGTTTTTGATAAGTATATTTTTTATTTCTGCCGCAGCTTCTGCGGAAGAGTTTAGTGTGGGTGAATTTGTTAAAGATTCAGCCATTACTACTGTAATCAAAGCCAAGATACTTACGGCGAAAGAGATTGATTCATTGGACATTAAAGTAGATACAGATAATGATGGAATTGTAGTGCTAACTGGTGCTGTGAAATCAACAGCAGAAAAAGAAGAGGCGCACAACATTGCACACTCGGTAGACGGTGTAAAGAAGGTTCTGAATAAATTAATAATTGACCCAAATCAATTAAGATAGGTTGGTAAAGGAGTACTGCCAAGTTAACTGTATCTGAGCGACTGAGCTAGATCCGATTTTATGGACTGATAAGTTGATGTTATTTTATCAACTTATCAGGAGAATCCATGAAACGAATACCGCGCCGATTATTTACAGAAGGATTTAAAAGAGAAGCGATAAAGCTTGTTACAGAACAACAACTCAATGCGGCTCAAGCTGGCAGGCAGCTAAACATTGATCCGAAACCCATACATTTATGGATAGTCCAATCTAAACATGGCGAACTTACAGGCACCCTTTAGGTTGCCAAACTAACGGCAGAACAACAACGCATTCGTGAACTTGAACGAGAACTGGCAGTTGCTAAAATGGAACGCGACATATTAAAAAAAGCGACGGCGTACTTCGTAAAGGAAACGAAGTGAGGTATGCCATGATAGATCAGTTACGTCATCTCCACTCTGTCTTCAAGCTCTGTTATTTACTAGACGTTGCGAGAACTGGCTATCAAGCGTGGCGTACTGGCAAAGTAGTATCTGCACGTAAACTTGAAGACGTGCGTCTGGTTGTTGCAATTAAAGCGGCCTACACTCGTGGACGTGGCATTTATGGCCCACTCAAGATTCTTAGCGAATTACAAGCCCAAGGTATCCATGTTGGCTTGAATCGCATCAAACGGCTACGTACGTTACACGGAATTCGTTGTATTCATAAAAAGAAATTCAGAGTGACAACGGATTCCAAACATCGCTTACCAGCAGCTAAAAATATACTGGATCAACAGTTTATATGTACCCAGCCTAATCAAGTTGAGGGTGTAAAGGATTCTGTGTAACAGCCTTGATTAAACATAATCCACTAAGCGCTGTTCAAATTCGATCATAAAACGATTCAATGCTGATTTCCAATTTTTTATTGGCATCGTCCATTTTTTAGATGCATCCTGGATTACCAGATAGACCACT
>JAJFJG010000072.1 GCA_021774265.1 Nitrosomonas sp. | reverse complement strand
TTCAGCTAAAAAAGTGGTCTATCTGGTAATCCAGGATGCATCTAAAAAATGGACGATGCCAATAAAAAATTGGAAATCAGCATTGAATCGTTTTATGATCGAATTTGAACAGCGCTTAGTGGATTATGTTTAATCAAGGCTGTTAAACAGAATCCTTTACACCCTCAATTTGAACACCGTTTAACGGGCTACATTTAACCCAGACAGTTACACAGAAAACTTTACACTCTCACTTGTGAGTGCCCTACGTGTTACCTAGCTTCTTCCATCGCCATTTCAAGTTCCAGCCAGCTCTCCTCTAGCTCCTCCACTTTTTTCTCCAGACAGGAATGCGTTGCATTCAATTGTTCAACTTCATCGCGAGAACGACTGGTATAAGTAACTGGATCTGCTAGTTGACGATTAACTTCCGTTAAGTCTCTTTGTGTAATTGCCAAGGCAGCTTCAAGTTTAGTTTGCCTTGATAGCAACGCTTTCCTGTTTGGCTTAGAAGCAGGTTTTTGTTTCTGCTTTGGTGGTTGAGATTGTATACTTTCAAAGGAACGACGTGTCTCAATCCAGCTTTTGTAATCTTCTAAATCACCATCAAATACTTTCGCCTCACCATCAGAAACCAACCATAACTCATCGGCTACCGCTCGCACCAAACTGCGATCATGTGATACCAACACCACTGCGCCAGCGTATTCTTCTAACGCCAATGTCAACGCATCACGCATATCCAAATCAAGATGATTTGTCGGCTCGTCAAGTAATAATAAATGTGGTTTCTGCCATGCCAACAATGCCAACGCTAAACGACTCTTTTCTCCACCGGAAAAACTGTTGACCGGACGATCTTCACCATCACCAGCCAAACCAAATCGTCCGAGAAAAGTACGCAAGACTTGCGTTGTCTCTTTAGGTGCCAATTGCTCTATATGCTGCAGCGGTGTCGCATTACCATCGAGATTATCCAATTGATGCTGTGCAAAATAACCAAAACGAATATCAGGTGCAATATCTAAGCTACCTGAAACAGGTTTAAGCTCACCGGTCAGTAATTTAATAAAAGTAGACTTTCCCGCACCATTCGGCCCTAGCAAAGCAATACGTGCGCCTGCCTGCAGCACGAGATTAATGCGCTGAAATAATAAGTTTTCATCGTAACCAAAACTGACATCTTTAACTCGCATCAATACATCCGGGCTACGCTCTGGCGCATCAATCTGCAACTGAAAGTGGCCATCTTCAACTTGCACTGGTGCAATACGTGTAATCCGCTCCAAAGCTTTAATACGACTTTGCGCTTGTTTTGCTTTCGTCGCCTTAGCACGAAAGCGCCGCACAAAGTCTTCCATATGCGCGATTTTTTTCTGCTGCTGCTGAATAGCACTTGTCTGTTGTAAGGCGCGTTCCGAACGTGTTCGTTCAAAAACATCATAATTTCCCGTATAACTATCAATTGTTAAATGATGAATATAGGCAATGCGTGTCACACAAGCATTAAGAAACTCACGATCATGTGACACTAAAATTAAGCTACCAGGATAATTGACCAAATACTGCTCAAGCCAAATAATTGCTTCCAAATCCAGATGATTCGTCGGTTCATCCAATAACAATAAATCAGCACGATGCATTAAAGCACTGGCCAAATTCAAACGCATACGCCAGCCACCAGAAAAACTACACACTGGGTTTTCTAATGTATTATTAGCGAAACCCAAGCCATTCAGCAACTGTGCAGCACGCGCACGTGCAACATACCCATTGATTACTTCATAGCGCTGCTGTGCCTCAAACCATGAGTCGTCATGAGTTTCACTTGCCAGTGTTTTTTCAAGTTTTCGAAGTTCAATATCACCGTCAAGCACAAATTCTATTGCGGGCTCTTCAGAATTAACGATTTCCTGTTCAACAAAAGCAATTGTTTTTCCTGCTTGCAAACTGATTTCGCCGCTTTCTGGCTTAACTTCTCCACGAATCAATTGAAATAAAGTAGATTTCCCGCAACCATTCATACCAACCAGTCCAACCCGTTGATTAGAAAAAACCTGAAGATCTACATCTTGTAATAGAGAGACGCCACTTTGCAAGTAAGTTACGTGTTGAATATTTAGCATCGCGCAATGATATCAGACACACACTCGATTTTTGCAAAGCATGTCATGTAAAACACACTTATTTAAAACCTCTCAGAAACTCAGTAAATATGATTACACCCAACCAAAATTGGTTGGTCGCTTGAAAACGTTCAAAAATTCGATTTGCTGAGTGGTGAAATACTTTTGCCTTGTTAGGAGACCCTGTTTTTGAAGGTCTTGATCGATAAAAATCAGTTTTTTCAAATCAACTTTAGTTTCATCGGTACAACGAAACGATGATTCATGCCAAAACCCAGACATAACACCCCCACACCCTGAATAACTTATTATTTCACCCAATAATTTCTGATCAGACACACTATATGCTTCGATATGAAATCGACATACAGCTAGATTTCCTTCTCTAGGAGAAGATAACTAACCTAATAATCAAGAGAATATTTATCACTCAATTTAGCTGTCTTTCTATAAGGAATTAGTATGAATTCACCTTTAGTAAATTTCTCCGCCAGTAATTTTACCGTCTCATACACCTTAATCCCTCCATCAATGGCACACAGACGCTTGACTTCACGATCTAGCCAAGATTCTTCTGAGAAGAAGTTAACATAAACAATTGACAGAACAATCACACATAAAATAAATTATTTCATGCGACGGGACTCCATTCTGAATAATGTATTTACATAGTAAATTCAGTCAATTGAGCGTATTTTCTGGGTAATCTGAAAATATAAATACTATTAAGAACCAAATATTTTGTAGGTATCTGGGTTTAGGTGTATTTAGACATATTGCTGTTTACTGAAATGCTTAAGAAACCACCGATTAATTCATGGGCTACTTTTTTTGATGATTGGAATTTATCATCTCATCTCATCTCATCTCATCATTTATTTGATTAAAATTTAATTAGTGCTGACAGTATTTCTTTAGACAGCTAAATACCTATATATTAAGTCCTAACATCACTTAATATATATGCTTTTGTTTCTACAAAAACACAGATATACGAGTGAGGTCAGACGTTACATCTGCTGCTAATCAAGACAGTTAACAGACCATACGCACGGTGCGATGACTGTCACCGTTTTCATTACCTCGAGGAAATTGCAGCGAACGACCCATTTAACGTCACTGGCTTTATCATCAGCAATCGTGGCAAATTCTGAAAAGAATCGTTATACCAATATATCTTTATGGCGGTTTAGCTGACTACAATAAATTAGGCAGAACAACATTTTAAAAGAAGGATAAAGGATTTAGGTGAATTGAATTAATTGAACCTTAAGTGCAGCTACTGCACGTAAACGACCTAGCAGATTTATGAAAAATGGGTCTTGAATGCGTCAATAAATTGGTTCAATGATTCACTGGACAGTACATTTATACCGGCGGCGCTTTTTCGACCGCCACCTGTTTCAAATTTACCGGCCAATTCAACCGCACTGCATTCTTTATCAAGTGATGAACGAATACTTACCTTATATGTTCCATCAGCATTCTCGGTAATGGTGGCATGAGCACGCTCGGGGTATTGATTAGCAAGATCGTTAATATAAACACCACTGACCCGCCGTGCCCACTTTTCATTGTTAAACAATACAATTGCAGATTCAGAAGATTGATATAGATAAGGACTTGATTTTGCAGCCGCCATGTCCTGTTTGTATCCATCTTCTAATGTTGTATAAACCAAGGAGTTTTCATGTATAAAATCAAATGGGGATACATATTGTTGCAAATGCTGATAAAGCAACTTAGGATGATAGAACAAATCCGAGAGGCTATCTCCATAACTGTTATAGTTTATATAGATACCCAATTCTTTGAGTAACGTTAATGATTCGTGCTTAAACCCTGATGTTATACCAAGTTCCATGGCAACTGAATTAAGGTTGTCACCAAAGGCCGCGACAAGCGCCCAGGCACGAAATCTACCTTCAAGCTGCTTGTCTACAAGCAATCCTGTACATATTGTAGATGACTGGTCATCAATAAAAGTCTTTAATCCAGAATGTCTAACCGGCGTTCCTATTCTATGATGATCATAATATACAATAGTGGCGCCCTGGTTTAACAAGCGCTGCACATCCACGCTGTTTTTTTCAAACGATATATCAAGAACGCTTATAAAATCATCTGGGCCAGCTTTAACTCGTTTGAGTAATTGAATATCGCGCTTTATGCCGGTAACCAATTCTGAGTTTTTTGGATTAGCGTTACGTAGTTGTATCAGGGAGCAAATCCCATCCGCATCACCATTAAAAACGTCTATATAATTCATTATTAACTAGATATATAACTTCATTTATTTCAACAATTTCAAAATAGGATCGATCACATTTTCCAGTGGCAAATCTGTTGTCTGGATATGCACCTCAGGTGACTCAGGCGATTCATAAGGACTGTCGATACCAGTAAAATTTTTTAAGTCGCCTTTTCGCGCCTTGGCATAAAGACCTTTTACATCACGACGTTCACACTCATCCAAAGCGGTATCGACAAACACCTCTATAAATTCTCCTTCAACAAACAATTCGCGAGCCATGCGTCGTTCACTACGAAAAGGAGAAATAAAGCTAACCAGTACGATCAACCCTGCGTCAACCATGAGTTTTGCTACTTCAGCAATGCGACGAATATTCTCAACCCGATCGGCTTCTGTAAAACCAAGATCACGATTCAAGCCATGGCGCACATTGTCACCGTCAAGTAAATAGGTATGTTTGTTTTCTTGATGTAGTCGTTTTTCCAACAGATTAGCAATTGTTGATTTACCAGAACCTGAAAGACCGGTAAACCAGACACATTTAGGGCTCTGGTGTTTTTTTTCTGCACGGGCAGCTTTGTTGAGTTCTAACGCCTGCCAGTGAATATTGCTGGCCCGACGCAGAGCAAAATCGATCATCCCAACACCTACCGTCTCTTGAGTCAGTTTATCGAGCACTATAAAGCTACCCAAGGCACGATTTGCGCCATATCTTTCGAAAACCAGCGGCGCACTCGTAGAGAGATTCACTCTAGCGGTTTCATTCAGTTCCAATGTATTGGCGGCTAGATGAGCACCAGTATCCATATCTTTCTGATACTTGATATGTGTGACAATCGCTGTTACCTCCTTACAAGCAAGCTTCATCAGATATTGTCGGCCTGGCACCAAGCTATGCTTATTCATCCATAACAAATTAGCCTCGAACTGATCGGCTATCTCTGGTGGCCTGTCAGCAGCCACTAGCACATCACCACGGGTGACATTAACTTCATCAACCAGTGTCAAGGCAACTCTGTCACCTGTATAAGCAGTATCAACCTCATCTAAACCTATCAACATGCCTTTGACATATGTTTGTTTACCTGCAGGCAAAATACGTATCGTTTCAGCTGTGCGAATGAAACCCGCGATAATCTGCCCACCTATTTCACGAGTATGCTTATCAAGCTGATTCACGCTACGCACTTGCATGCGAAAAGCACTTCGTTCATAGTTATCAGATATATTGATAGTGTCGAGATAGTCCAGCAAGCTTGGTCCCTTGTACCAGGAGGCGTTGTTGTTTATTGATAATACATTATCACTCTCTTTGCAACTTATCGGAATAGCCTGGAGATTGGGAAACTCCAAACTGGATGTAAGCGCAAGGAAATCGGAAACCATGGTATTAAATGTAGCCTCGTCATAACTCACCCGCCCCATCTTGTTGATAATCACCAATACAAGATGCTGAATACCCATTAAAGCTGCAATACGACTATAGTGAAGAGTTTCCGAACATATACCTTTACTGGCATCAATAAAAATTACCGCTAGGTGAGCAGCAGAAGCAACTGTGACTAAATCTTGGGTGCATTCGTAGTCAGGTGCATCAGTTACAATGTAACGCCTTTTTTCAGTGAGAAAACAATGATAAGCCGTATCAGAAATAGTACTTGAATCGGGTTGATCAGTATTTTTCTCAATCGAAAAAGGTAGTTTATCTAGAGCAGCTTTGCTGTCAAACAGAAAGTGATAGTTCGACATACGCCTGCTACCTTCTACTCTGCCGCATATAATAACCCGCAAAGTCTCCTTGCTTCGTTGACTATCTGTGGATACAACCATTTTACCTGTTTGCAAGTTAATAATCAGAAACCCTCCCCCAGCCTCGCCAAGATTCTCCAAACAACACAACCCATAATTCAACGAATTTCATTTGAACCTGTTCTTTCTGGTTTTGGCATCTTTCTGATTTTATTTGCTTTTTGTATTTGAAAAGATAAAACATGTCGCCATCAATAATTGTTTTGAAGCGGACTCAAGCCCGAAATGCAACTTATCAGTCATTCATGATTAGCAGCTTTACTAGGACTACCCTACCCCAAAGGACTGTTGCCATTTCCACGCTGTACTCACCAGAGGCTTTTATCGCTTCTAACACGCCATGTCTTTTACCAGCACTTAGGTTAAAGATACCATGCTTCTAATCCATAGTCTGCGCATAATCCATAGCTTTTATGTGTGCTTTGGCAAGATCGACCACATAATATAATCTCAAATGTTAGTTCGATCAGGTGTGCTGTAATCATATCCAGACACGGTGAGCTTCATTTCCGGTTGCTATTACAGTAATGCGTACGACAATTTACTCACTTGAGTTAAAAAGATCATTTACCACCATATTGTATGCATTTTTTTGAAGCTCTACGATGGTACAGCTTCCGATGTAACCCAGCTCCTCAATTACCAAACTGGATTTACTCATTATTCTATTATCTTGTTCAGTAAAGCAATATACCAGCAAGCAAATACATGCGCACTGTGACAATTTGTCACATACACAATTTTAGCACCTTAATTTACAATGCCGTTCACTGAAACAGTGATTATATTTAAACAGGCATTATCAGGGAAAAACTAATAACAGAAAGTAATAACTAGCTTGACATTAATTGACAACAACTTGACCGCCCAAGTGTTTTATTTGTGCAATAAAGCGTACCCCGAAAAGCCTTTGAAGCCAAATTTGATTTGGTTCCGCGATTAATTTTGTTAAAGGGTGAAATTAATGAATGACATACAGCATAAGACTATCACTAAGGCCGTTTTCCCTATTGCCGGCTTAGAAACACGATTCCTCCCAACAACTAAAGTATCACCGAAAGAAATGCTACCGATTGTGGACAAGCCGCTCATTCAATACGCTGTTGAGGAGGCATATGCCGTCGGTATTCGGCAAATGATTTTGTCACTGGCCGTACAAAACATGCCATTGAAGATCACTTTGATATTGCTCACGAACTTGAATCTAGACTCGAACTAGCCGGAAAACAACAATTAGTAGAAATGATTCGAGACATTACACCGGATGGTATGCAGTACATATATGTCAGGCAACCACATGCACTCGGTCTTGAGCACGCTTTTCTATGTGCGGAACAGGTTGTGGGCAAGAATGATTTTGCGGTAATACTGGCTGATGATTTAATGGTCGCAGCAAAACCGATCATGACGCAAATGGTCGAACAATATCACAGACTACAGGGAAGCATTATTACCGTAGAAGAAGTTCCCTGGGACCAGAGCAATCGCTACGGCATTGTCAGCGGCAGCGAATATCAACCCCGCCTACTTACAATAAATAATATTGTTGAGAAACCCTCTCCAGATACAGCACTAAGCACATTAGTGGTGGTTGGACGATATATTTTAACCAACGGTATTTTTGATGAAATTAGAAATCAACAACCTGGCGTTCAAGGCGAAATTTAACTGACCGATGGAATTGCCAGTTTACTTGTCAATGCCGGAGTAAAAATATCCTGGACACAGTTTGGCTCCGAAGATAACGTGGAGTACAGAGGTATCATAGGTTAATATGCTTAACAAATGCGAACAACATTGTGTGTAAAAACGCTACAAATGGCATTTTGACGAAGTGCCTTTGAGTTGACCTGGTCCAGGCATTCTCCAAGCGTTTCCGGGCCCAAATTTGTGACCTATTAGGAGCTTTGAGTTGCGCCGTGGATGTCCTAGTCCGGTTGACTCTGAAAGTGCATCGCAAACAGTTCTTTCTAGTAATGCAAAGGCAACTCAAAAGTCACCGTCAGGTGTAGCTGAAGCATTGCGTAAGTTATCGGTTGCCAGACGATCTGCGCGAACGACACAGGACAACTGAACCGGAAGAATGCGCGACGTGCTGCTCAAGGCATGTCAAATAGGGAATGTTGCCTGAAACGGCACATTGTTCGTGAGCTGTACCCGCTTATTCTTGCGGATTTGTCAGATGCAGCCACAATTACTTGACATAGGAGCATCAATTCTATTTTATATGTGCTCATATGCAATTTATTTTACCTAACTACTTGTTTTGATTGTGTTTTTTTCGCCAAATTATGAGGAACACACCATCTAATCAAATGCTTATTGTTTCCGAATGAGCTTTAGTTAACAAAAAATATAAAGTAATAAAAACAACTGAGACTACGAGCAAACTAGTTCCATAAAGAATCCTTTACTCATACTAGTATTTTTATCGTTTGATCATTTCTTAACATCATTCTGAAGATATTTTATATCTGCGTTTTTGATGATCAAATAAAGTCGTCTCAATAAAAGTCTTATTTTTCTAAGCTATCTCTCAATTCTAGTATCAAGAATTAAAAAAACCTTCCGTTTTAGAGCACTGCACAATAAATTAATATATAAACAAGAAATGAGTTCCACGATAAATACGAATATTGGTGCGTTGACTAGTTCGCGACATTTATCTGCGACTAGCCTCGATTTAAGTCGTTCTTTAGAACGCCTTTCGTCGGGTCTACGTATTAATAGCGCTAAAGATGATGCGGCTGGCCTCGCCATCACTGAGCGTATGACGTCACAAATTCGTGGATTTAATCAAGCGACAAGAAATGCTAATGACGGCATTTCTATGCTGCAAACCGCAGACGGCGCATTAACGTCAGTCGCTGGTTCACTACAACGTATTCGCGAGCTTTCTGTACAAGCTGCAAATGCTACCAATAGCTTAGATGACCGAAGAGCACTGCAAACTGAAGTCGACCAACTCATTCAAGAAGTTGAGCGCGTAGCAACAACCACTTCTTTTAATAGTGAAAAAATATTTGATTCTGGCACAGCTAGTGTTTTAGGTGACCCTAATCAAATCGCTGTTATTTATGGACTTCAGTCTGGTTGGTTAGAGCAGGCAGAAAGCATGATTCAACAACACTTTGGTATTACAGCTGACGACGCAGATCTCAGCATTGAATTAACAACATTCACTGACGGCGTTGGTGGTACCGCAGCACGCGTGGGTGGCTTAGTACCTGCTTCTGGTAAAGCCACGGATGTCACACTTCAGATCGACATGAGCGACTTTACACCACCAAATCTTCCAAATGGCGGAACTGCACCTTTTTATAATGACCGAATTATTACTCATGAAATGGTACATGCGGTTATGTATCGAAGTATAAATATCGGTGAGATTGTCAACGCCAATGATCAAACGTGGTTCCTAGAAGGCGCTGCAGAATTTATACACGGCGCAGACGAACGTTTAACTACTTCCATCACCAATGTTGGTATTACTGGTGTTGTAGCGGCGGCAGGAAATTTTGGTTCGGCTGGTGGCGCATGGGGTGGCACTTCGGATGAATATTCGGCCGCCTATTCAGCTGTACGTTATCTACATCAGGAAGTAAAAAATAATGGCGGAAATGGCGTCAAAGATATTATGGTCTTTATGAATCAAAATCCGGCTGCAACACTTGATGATGCGATTAATGCCACCACCACATTTGCCACCGCTGATTTATTCAATGCTGATTTTGTAGCTAACGGCGCAGCCTTCATAGCTGGCATGAACCTAACAGACGCTGATACCGGCGCCGCTGGAGGCTCAAATGCTGACGGCGGATCCGTGAAAACAGCTGAAAACGTTGTTTCTAATTCTGGTATAAAAGGCACTACAACAAACCCCTTGAATGGGTTTAATGAGATTTGGGAAGACATTGTTGGTACTGCAACAACGAGTAACACCAGGTCACTCCAAGTAGGCGCGAATGCTCAACAAACTTTAGATATCTCTTTTGGTGCAGTTAATACGAACGCATTAGCTATCACTGACGTTAATCTTATGACTAACGCAGGGTTTGTTATTGCTCAAATGGACATGGCACTTAATTACATTAATGGAGAAAGAGCAAGAGTCGGCGCACAATTAAACCGTCTTGACTCTGCCATTGCCAACAATCAAATCAGCGCCGAATCCATAACTGCCAGTCGATCACGTATTAAAGATGCTGATTATGCCAGTGAAACCGCGTCACTTACCCGATCACAAATAATGCAGCAAGCAGCACTTGCCGTAACCGCACAAGCAAACTCATCTCCTCAAATGCTATTGACATTACTTCGATAGCATTTAAGTAATGTCAATAACTTATTTTGGTGTTTCTTACTAATAAATTTGTCCCGCAGGGATAGGCACAGAATAAAACCAAAAATGGCGCGCTACGCTAACTTCAAAAACACAATCTATAATAATCTCCGTGGCAAGTCACGGAGAATTGCAAATTAAAGCGAACCAACAAGATATTACGCAAGACCTCAGCTTATTTTTCCCAGGAGAAGCTCGGCCGCCGACCGAAGTGATGGTAGTATTTGTCGATCAGCACAAAGCACAGCACGGGGTCGAGCCGATCTGCAAAAAAATTCAGATTGCCCCGTCAAATGACTATGAGCGCAAAGCTCGTGAACGAAACTTTGATCGATTGCCTGATCGTCTAAAGCGGGACAAGCTACCGGAGTGTTGACGCTAACCTAAAACTGACCAGAAGAGTCTGTATATACTAATTGAATTTTGACCAGGTCAATCCAATTGTTAGAGACTGTAATTAAATCTGTGTAACTGCCATCATTCACACTCATTATGAGTAAGGATAGGCAGATTATGAAGCAAGAAGAATTAGAATTATTTGCACGTGAAGCGGCTAAGGGCCTGAAGACAGAAGATGGTCAAATTGAACTTAATAGGCCACGTGACAGGCTGAACCGCTTTGAGCCACAGCTGGTCAAAAAAGGTCAAACTCGTTTCACCTCAATGGATGACAACGCGAGAAATCGTCTCGACATTTAAAGAAATGTACGGTGCGGAGTTTCTGCCACGTTAATTTCTAACGTGACTAATGCTGTCATTGACCGGGTTACTGAATGGCAGTCTCGCCCACTTGATGCAATCTATCCTATCGTTTATCTGGATTGTATTGTGCTCAAAATACGTCAGGATAAGCAGGTAATCAATAAAGCGGTCTGGCACTGGGTGTCAATATGGATGGCCACAAAGAATTATTGGGTCTATGGCTGTCAGAAAATGAAGGTGGCAAATTTTGGCTTAATGTACTCACGGAACTTCAAAACCGTGGCGTAAAAGATATTCTGATTGCTTGTGTCGATGGTCTCAAGGGCTTTCCTAATGCTATCAACACCACCTTCCCGAATACGCAAATTCAACTGTGCATTGT
>JAJFJG010000071.1 GCA_021774265.1 Nitrosomonas sp. | reverse complement strand
TGAATAAGAAGCAATAGATTGCTCGTCACGATTACATAAGTCCGACAGGCTCCTAGTTCATTTCTTTTATTGTTCTAATTTTTGACGAATTAATGTTTCTTAACCATTCTTCTAGTTGTCGCGTTGCCATTACATCGTCACAGTTATAACTGAGTATTTCATTTTTTAGCTTTAATTTTGCGTGTGGGTCTGTTGCGGCCAGGAAACGGCTGAACTGTACGACTGACCATTGCGAACCTGAATCTTTATCTTGCCACTGAAAATTCAACAAATCTTTGTGCTTACAGATGCCTTTTAAACCATAGCCCTGTAGTGGTAAGATAGAGTCCCAGTTGTGATGGCGGTTAATTATTAATATATTCTTTAAGTTGTTGTATTTGAATTATTTTTTGGCGGTTTTCATTCAGTAAGAAAGAGAACGGCTATTTGCCCGTCATTGTTAATAGTCTATATAAATACCTGCTTATCAATTTTAGTATCGAAAACCTTTCAACGACGCCGTTTTACCAAAAATCCGGATAAATTTTGCATACCGATTGGCAGTAACATTCCCAAAGTCAGAGTTTTTTACAGAGCTTTAGCCGGGAGCAGGTATTCAGAATATAAAAAAATTTGTAATCACAGAAAAGATTTTTCCAGCAATTGGGGGATCTCACTGGCTGGAACAGGCTTGCTGAAATAAAAACCCTGTATCTCATCGCAATCTAGCGCTTTCAGCACGTCAAGTTGCGAACGGGTTTCTACGCCTTCAGCACTGACGCGTAAATCGAGACTGTGCGCCATGGCGATAATGGCCGCAGCAATCGCTTTGTCGTTTCCCTTGTCGGCAATTCTGCTAATAAAGGACCGGTCAATCTTTAAGGCTTCGACCGGCAATTGTTTTAGTCGGCTTAGTGACGAATGTCCGGTGCCAAAATCATCTATCGCAAACATTACTCCGCGATCTTTCAATGTGTTAATGATATCAATGGTGCGTTCAGTGCTTTCAAGCGCAGTTTCTGTGATTTCGAGATCTAATTGCAGAGTGCTCGGCCTCGGATCCAACTCATCCAAAACACTTAAAAGACGTATAATACACTGTTCCGATGTAATTTGACGTCCGGTAATATTGACCGCGATACGCGGTTCTATCAATCCGCTTTTTAACCAGCATTTGTAGTCTCTAAGCGCTGTACGTAAAACCCATTCGCTGATCGTATTAATTAAATTCGAATCATCCGCGACAGGAATAAACCTCTCCGGCAATAATTGGCCATGATCGGGATGATTCCATCTAATTAGAGCCTCAACTCCTGCGACTCTCCCATTGCTCAACTTTATCTGAGGTTGATAATATAACTCGAATTCTTTGTAATCTATCGCCTTTCGCAAATCTTGTTCAATCTGCACGTAATTAATCGTACGTAAAGCTAATTCAGTGGTAATAAACTGAAAGCTATTCTTTCCCATCGACTTGGCATGGTACATTGCTGTGTCAGCGGTCTTAACCATTACTTCACAATCAACTGCATTGTCAGGGAAAATGCTTATACCCACGCTTGCTGAGGTATTAATGGTATGCGTACCTAATATAACTGGCTTACGAACGATTTTGACGATTTTATCCGCAATTACACTTGCGTCCTCGGCTTCTGCTATTTCTGTCAGCACTACCGTGAACTCATCTCCACCAAGGCGGGCGACAGTGTCCTCGGCTCGAACACAACTTTTCAACCGTTCGGCAATTGTTTTCAAAAGCTGATCACCAACGTCATGTCCAAATGTGTCATTGATATGCTTGAACCTGTCAAGATCCATAAACATGAGTGCTACTTTGTGACTGTGGCGTTTCGCACTCTCAATTGCTTGCTCTAAATTGGCTATGAAACGCAGTCGGTTGGGCAGGCCCGTTAAGGTGTCGTGATGCGCCAGATGAACTAGTCGCTTTTCCGACTCTTTTAGAATACTGATATCCGAAAAAATCGCGATATAGTTGATAATATGTTCCTGTTCGTCTCTCACAATATTGATGTTCTCCCATGCAGGAAAAACTTCACCGTTTTTACGCCGATTCAACATCTCCCCTCGCCATTGGCCATCTGTATTTAGGATATTCCACATTGTTTTGTAAAACACTGTGTCATGGCGGCCCGATTGTAGAACTCGCGGATTTTTTCCAAGTACGTCATCAGACTTATAACCGGTTATAACCGTGAATGCTTTATTAACCAGAACAATATTGCATCTAGCATCAGTTACCATGATTCCTTCATCGGTATTTTCGAATATCGTTGCCGCAAGACGTAGTTTCTCCTCCGCTTGCTTTTGCTCCGTAATATCCTTAACTACTGCAATGTGACTGTTTGCTTGTTCACCAGTTTTCCACATCGGAGATACAGTCAGATTCAACCATACTATTAAGCCATCTTTTCTGAAGTAGCGTTTTTCCATTGAAAATTCATTAATCGTGCCTTCCAACAGCAGCCGCATATTATCCAGATCTGCTTGTAGGTCATCAGGATGTGTTATTTTCATAAAATCAAGGGATAATATCTCCTCAGGCGAATAGCCAATAATCTCGCTAAATTTTTTGTTGACTCTCAGAAACTTTCCGTCATGCGAATTTATCAGACACACACCAACTGCTGCTTGCTCGAATATAGAGCTAAGTGTTACTTCACTTCCTCGTAACGCCTCTTCTACTTGTTTGTGTTCGGTTATGTCAGTAATCGCGACTATCCAGATAATCAGGTTTTCATTTTCATCCCTAATTACGCTCGAATTTACATGGCCCCAGCGAATACTGTCGTCCTTACAGACATAGCGCAATTCCAAAGTGAACGAATCAAGTTGGCCATTTATTGTTTTCTCAAGTAATGCTTGTGATTCGGCGATGTCGTCGGGGTGAATAATGTCAAGTGGCGTCATCTCTTCCAACTCGGCGGGCTCGTAACCAATAAACTTGCAAAAACTATTATTTGTCCGAAGAAACTTGCTGTCGGCATTCTGGTGGACAATTCCCACGCCGACATTTTCAAACAGATGCCGATGTAGAAGTTCGCTTTCTTGTAGCGCCTTTTGTGTTTGTCTGCGTTGACGATAAAGTATGTAAGTCGTTGTTGCTCCGGTTAATAGGAGAAGTGTAAGAATCGTAAGTATAAATATGACCAAGCGCGTGGCATATAATGTTTGATAGGCCTCCTGCACATCTAACTCTGTGGTAATACCTAACCCTAATCTGGTGTTCCACACCCATGCACCCACTACCGGTACACCCCGATAGTCGCGATAGCCGTTGATGTTGACGCCAGTCTCACCACGAATAGCTGATCTCGCCATATGTGTCAGGGGCTGTTGATTCATTGGTATATTTCGTTTCTCGCCTTCAAGCAAGTTTTCTCCAGGGTCACGAAGCAGAATATTCAACATGCTATGCTCTCCAACTGGAATAAGACCTATTTCTTGTAGTCGGTCATCGAAACGACTCTGGCTGATGAGGCGTGCTTTTCTATCAAATGCATATGATTCACCCGTATTTCCAATACGGCCTTGCTTTAAAATATTAGTGAATTCTTTCTCAGGATCGAGACGAAACATAAAAATCGCCATAACTTCATCTGCGTCATTACGAATTGGTACAGCAACAAACATTGATGGTAAACCGCTGACCAGGCGACCATCATTATCGGTGAGTAGAGCATCTGATTTAGTCGGCAAACTGATAGCTGTTTGCCCAGCCCAAATACCTGCTAGAAAACCCTCCTGTCCCACAAGTAGATTCTCCACCCCGATGTTTTGATCACGATTGGATGCCAGGTTGATATGATTCGGCCCAACAACAAAATAATCACGGTAATGAGTTGCTTTTTGCATACGTATAAACCAGACCCGTAAAGCTTGCTGGGCAGGGGAATCCTGTAATGCTGATTGGTGGGACGGTAACGCAAGTAGCTGTGTTGTAGAATCACCAATTTTTGGATCGTCGGTCCACGCAATTGTGGTCACTTTCTGATTTTTAAACCAAGTCTTGAGTGCCAGATGGGTTGTGTCTCTAACGATTGTGAGTGAACGACTGACATCCGCGCGAGCGTTGTTGGCGATTTTCGTTTGTACAGCCCAAACACCCAGTACAAGAAGTATCGCCATGATAATTATTATGAACAGATATGTTTTAATTCTTCTCAATTGTTAATCCTTTTGAGTAAATTAATATCTAAATAATGGTCTAATAAGCTTAAATAGTAATAGTAATGTTCATTTGTCAATCTATTTTATGCAGCCGACGGAATGGCTACTCATGGCAATTTCACAAAATTATGGTTGAGTTTTTACATGGCCTGGGCCGAAGAAAGATATGCCAGTTTATAACTGAATTACTAATAGTATAGCCCATATAACATTTTGAAACCCAAGCAGTAAAGTAAAGTCACAAAGATCATCTTAAGTGCAGCGGTTTGTGTCGTGTGCGTCGTCTTTGCGCCTAATGGCGCTGTTAGCATGCTTGCTAGCATCAACCATCCCAATGCCGGCAAATAGACATAGCCTAGGCTGTAGTCTGGTAATGAATGTGTTTGTATTATGCCGTTTGTCATATACCCTATTGTACCTGCCACTGCGATAGGAAAGCCGATGGCTGCGGCTGTGCCAATTGCATGATGCAGTTTGACGTTACATAAGGTTAGAAATGGGATGGATAATAAGCCACCACCTATGGCAACTAGGCTCGAGAGTAAGCCAATCAAGCCGCCGGCAGCTACTATGCCGATTTTACCAGGTAATTGGCGGCTGGGTTTGGGGCTGATTTTTAGTAGCATTTGTGTTGCAGCATAGAATATGAATACAACAAATATAATGCTTAAGAGTTTGCTGGTGAGAGTTCCAGCAAGTGTTGCGCCGCCTAGGGTGCCGATGATAATACCTGGGGTAATAGTTTTTACAACACCCCAATTAACTGCGCCGTGGTTATGATGAGTGCGTAGACTGGAAAGTGAGGTGAAGATGATGGTTGCCATCGTGGTGCCAAGGGCGAGATGTAAAGTACGATCTGGTGGAAAATCTTGTGCGGTAAATAGCAGGGTTAATACTGGCACTAGCACTAAACCTCCACCAATTCCCAATAAACCAGCAAAGTACCCCACAATGCCCCCTAATAATAGATAGATCAGCCACCATTCCATGGTTATTTAAATGAGGCTCATGATGAAGTTCCATTCAACTGGGTCGATTGGGGTAATGGACAAGCGGTTACCAGTCCGCAAAATTCTCATGTTGCAAAGTTCAGGGTATTTGCGTAGTTCTTTAATGGGTATTAAGCGAGTTTTCTGGATGAAGGTGATTTCGACATTAAACCAGCGTGGATTTTCTGGATTGACTTTAGAATCAAAATAGCGACTATTAGGATCAAATTGTGTGGCGTCTGGATAGGCCGGTTTTGAAACTTTGGCAATGCCTGTAATACCGGGCTCCGCGCAGCAAGAATGATAAAAAAGAATTGCATCGTCAACGCGCATTTGTTTCCACATAAAGTTGCGTGATTGATAGTTACGAATGCCGAACCATGGCGTTGTTTGATTGGGCATGGTGGCTAGATCGTCTATATTTAACTTTTTGGGTTCAGATTTGATTAACCAATAACGCATTTTATTTAAACCTTGAATTAGTGGTTATTTTATATCTGTTTCTAACAATGTGATTAATTTTGTGCGACAGCACGATTAAAAGGCCAAAGATATACCTTCTATTCAAGCTATATCTTACAAAAAGTACGGTTCATAATAAAAGCGTTAATTGGCTTAATCTAATATTTAAGGAGAGCGAAATGACGATGCTTGATATTATTGAAGAAGAAGAATTGTTAAGGAAAATTGATACAGAAGAAGATTGGTTAGATAGCCCAGAATGTTTTGCATTGGAAGAAACACTTTTAGATGATGAAGAAATATTGGGGTTGTATGTGAACGACGACTAAATTAAACTGTTTATGTTTTTTGTAACAAAATAGCTTCTTCCCACCACAAGGTAATTTAATCTAATAAATTACTTGTTCTTATTGATTCCCACTTTTTAATTTTCAGCAAAGCGGGTTCTTGTCTTCAATACTGAATACCTATTGAAATCGTTTGCTCCCTATTCCGTAGGCTGTAATAACGGTACAATCACTCCCAATAAATTATTAAAGAAGATTATTAGCAATGAATAAATTATTACTTTCTGACATTTCAGTTGATACCTGGGTGAAAAATGGGCCTGTCGATATCAAAAGTTTAACTGGTTCAGTTGTACTGATTGAAGTTTTTCAAGTTAATTGCCCCGGTTGTTTTGTTTACTCACTACCGAAAGCGATTCAATTACATGAGAATTTCCATGATAAAGGGCTAGTTGTCATTGGTTTGGCGACAGCATTTGAAGATTATGATAAAAATACCTTAAGAAACCTACAATTATTAGCAGACACTGGTGAAGTTATTGGAGAAACTTATAAAGCATTAAGCCAACATGGATTACTGGTTGAAGGCAACAAGCTGCAATGGCGACTGCCTTTTGCCATTGGGATGGATCGCGTGACACCTGAGACGGAACCGGTGACGGATGAGAAAGTGTTGTCATATACACGCCAGTTTTTGCCCGAGTTTGAGAAGCTAGTTGACGAGCAGAAGAAGGCCGTGTTGGCGCAGGTGAAACAATATATGGGGCAAAAAACTATGAGAGCTGAGACTTTTGAGAAATTTGCATTACAAGGTACGCCTTCATGCATTTTATTTGACCGACAAGGTCAGTTAAGAGACGTGTCATTTGGTCAAGTAGAAAATAAACAAACAATGGTTGAAAATTGTTTGGCTGAAACTTAATGGGATTCACTCACAGAATCACTAATGCGACTTGCCCAAACGTATGCTTCTAGTTCCATATTGGTTAAATCACTCATTTCTAGGAAGCCTTGCTCGGCGAGCATGGGAATTACTTTTCTTATTTCACCTTTTTCATTGGTTTCAATAAGCTCTAATTGTTTTCCTAAGATGCCTTTGCGTTCGATTAAAGCTTGTCGCATATCTTGTTGAATACTGAGCGTTTCTACAATCTGGGACATTCTAATACCAAGTAGTGTGTCAAGTAATGACAAAATACCTACAGTAAATGCGCGATCTTGATGATTTTTGTCGTGAGGACGGTCTGCTGTTGCAATAAACTCGAGCAGTTTTCCACGTATGGCAGCTGTTTGCATTAAGGCATCTGATTTACTGCCGCCTTTTTGGTTTGCGGTATAGAGTAATAATTGCACCCAACGATGCAACTGTTTGCGGCCCAAAATCATAATGGCACGATTAATTGAGTTGATATTTTGTGGAATGCCAGATCCTGCGGAATTCACCATTTTTAATAAGTTATAGCTGAGTCCCGGTTGAAATTGTAGTTCTTTCTCAATTTCATTGGTTTCACTTTCTTTGGCAATGAGTAATAACAATTTTAATAAAGAAAGCTTTGACGGGTCGGTACGCTTTCCAGTGATTATTTCAGGCTTGCAAAAATAAAAACCTTGCAGCATTTGAAAATTTAAACTAATGCAATAATCGGCTGTTTGGCGATTTTCAACTTTTTCAGCTAATAAAAGGATGGGCCAACGTTTTAGTCCTTTTAATGTTTCGACCAAAGTTAATTTATCTAAGGCATTAACATTTATGCGAGCGATATTAATGTAAGGTAATAATCGCTCATATTCGTCAGTCAATTTAACGGCGTTGGAAAGTGCTAATTGATAACCTTTACTATGTAGCTCGATGCAGCGTTGGATGATTTCATCGGTAAGCTCAACACTTCTTAATATTTCAAGCACCACATGCCTTTTGGGGAGTAAGCAAATGGCGTCACACATTAACAACTCAGTGTCGACTTTAATAAAACCACGTCGTTTACCGAGTACATTCTCGATACCCAACTGCCCATAAGTGTCAATAATCACATTTGCTGAAGCGGCCGAATTATCAATAACGTTGACGCTAGCATTGTTTCCAGAGCGAAATAGTAGTTCGAATGCAACCAAGTTTTGATGACAATCAAGTATTGGCAACCTGCCAAGAAAAACTTCTTTCATTCTACTCTCCAGTGTACTTCGAAAAAAATCATATGTTGCTTATTAACGTCTTAAAGATGATCAACTTGAATGTAAGTATTGGTGGAAACCGTTATCAATAAAGAGAATAGGGTCATCATAAATTATTACTCAAAGTGTCGTTATCTTAAGTCTAACTATTTATACATAAAGTATTTTGATGGGAAAAAATAGAATATGAATAGTTTGCTAACTAATGCGCTTGAGATAACCATCCGGCACCAAGGTAATCATCAGTTTATTTTGAATGCTTTTATCGATTTCAAATTCTGAATGTGTTTTTAAATATTCGTGGACTGCAGATTTCGGGCTGTTTCCGGGGTGCCATGGGCGGTTGTGAAATACATCTGCGGGTACGTCTTCAACAAAAGTATCAAATACTACGCAATAGCTGCCAACGCTTGTAAGAGGTGCGTAGGCTTCTAATTCAGCGAGAACATGGTCATGTGTGTGGTTTGAGTCCATACAGACTAGAATACGTTTTTTGTCTTTTGCTTTTGCTTTCACCAGGGCAATGATTTCAGTCTCAATACTGGAACCTTCGATCATCGTGATGCGTTTGAAAAGGGGGTGTTCCTCAATAGCTTTGCGGTTATGAGCACGGATATCAATATCAATACCTAATACCTCTGCATCTGCTGGACCACCGCAAGTTGAATTTAATGCCAGCATGGAGGCTGAGAAAATGATTGAGCCTCCATGGGCAATGCCGGTTTCAATAATTAAGTCGGGCTTGACGTCCCAAATGATCTCCTGCATTGCTATCATGTCGATAGGGTTTTGTATGATGGGGCGGCCCAACCAGGAAAAGTTGTATACATAATATCGCCGCATACTTTCTTCCAGCCAATCACGTGATTGTTTCTGGAATTCAGCATCTTTGCCATTAGCTTCTATACGAGCAAGTTTTTCATCTTCAAATTGTTTAACGATATCATTCATTGATCGTTGGTGACCTTATTTTGATTGATTAAAGTGACGATACAATGCATCAAATTCACTAGATAGACTATTACTTGCATAGCCAAACTCTTGATTTAAACCGCTGGTGTTAACTGCAGGGAAAGACCATTCTGGCGCATCAGTTGCATAGCTTACTGTAATTCCATTTTGTTTGAGTAATATAGCGATGTCTGCATTGCTGGTGTTTTTTCCACTGGCAACGTTGTAAACAGTGTGTTTACCTTGTAAGGCGATTTGAGGTAGCCAGTGAATTACATCGTTTATAGACACGTAATCCTTGGTAGATTGGGGAGCTGTTAGGAAATGAACCTTCCTGTTAGTCACAGCATCTTGAAATACCTGGCGTATGAAATTTTTAGGTTGCATTGTGGGGCCAAAAATATTGGAGAGGCGTGTAATTTTTGTCTTTCGCTCACTATTAAGACACAAAGATTCCCCCATTAATTTACTTAGATTATAAATATGCCCCAAATTATTGGGCGAAACTTGAAGCATGGTTGATTCATGCGTCGTGTCATTACCTTCATAAACACGGGTGCTGGATAAGTAGGTCAGTGATGTAAAATGCCCTTGTTCAAGTATTCGCTTTAATAAACAGACATGTGCTTCAACTGCTTCAAAAGGGTGGTCGCGGAAATTAGCGGTTAAGCCAATACAATAAAACACATGGCCCAAATCATGTGACAGTATTTTATTTAAGTCTGTGGTTATATCGTGTCGCAATGGCGCATAAACGGTATTTTCGTCATTAGCATTGAGACTATTAACCAATTGACCACCAACAAACCCACTGGCACCAAAAACGGTGAATCTCATTCACGTCTCCCGATTATTTCTAGCGGGAAACCAGCATTAATTGTATATGCGGAAATCTCACCTCTAACAATTGCGCCGGCGGCAATAACACATCCACGCCTTAAACAAGCGCCATCTAATAACACGCAATTTGCACCAATCCACACGTCATCTTCAACTATGATGCCACCCTTGCTCGGCCTAAAACCTTGCTTCCTAACCAATTCATCACGCGATTGATATTCATGATTAACCGGTGCAAAGGTGCAGTTAGCAGCAATGGCAACATCATTGCCTATCGAGATGCCATTGCCAGTATAAAGAACCGTGCCTGAATTAATGGTGACATTTTTACCGATAATTAAATCTCCCGAACCACCCGCAGGTTTGATTTTAACAAAGCTATCAATAACCGACTGTGCACCCACGACGATACGGCTTCCCCTGACAGAGTCTTCGACATCTGCTTGCGGTGAAATAATTGCCGTATGATGGATTTCAATCAAATATTATCTCCTGTATACCATTAACATTTATTTAATCAACAGCCCTTGTCCGGTGGGTAATTCCAGCACTCGATAACCACGTTTTTCAAAGAAAGGGTCTTCGGCTTCCTTTTGCGCACGATAAGCTAGCCATCCATAATCATCCAGAATGATAATGCCGCCTGTTGATACCCTGTCAAACAACAATTCGAGTGCGCCTAGCTCTGCAGATGTGTTGTTGAGATCTAGGTGGAGGAATGCGATTTTATCGGGTGAAACTTGGTGCAAGATTTCTGGAATAGCACCTTGCGTGACATGAACTTGCTGCAAATCAGCAAAGCGTTTTGCTACCTGTGTGTAAAGATCGACACTATGCTCCGGCATACTATGGTGCGACATTTCAGAAGAGTGTTCAAAAAGGTCATACAAATAATATTTTTTATCACTTTTTCCAAGCTCAACATAGTCGCAAATAATTCTGGCAGAGATTCCTTTATAGCAGGCACACTCTACAAAATCGCCTTCAATGCGTAAGCTTTGGCGAGCAGCCCAGCAAAGAATATTGATGCGCCATATGATGGCTTTTTCTGCATCTGTTTCTACATGCTTGCTAAAAGCTGCCATGAATTTCTCATCATCAAGAAAACTCAGGTTTCTCCCAAAAGTAAAGATATTATCACCTGTAAAAACACCGTTTGGCGCCACTTGGTTAATGGCGAGCTGAACCCCCTTTGCGAATTCATCATGATCAGCGGGACCCCAGAACATATTGGTTAAATAATTTTTCATTTTTCCTTATGTGTTTGTAGAAAAGGGTAGTGACAGACCAGTAAATGTCACATCAATATAGGGTTGATCGCTATCACGTTCGGATCTCTCCGTAATGGGTTGTGGCCAAACAATCTCTACAAGAGGATCAATAGCATTAATGATGCTTTCGTTTTCTGAGGAATACGCAGCAGTGACACAATAGATAATTTCACTGTCGTGAGTTAACGCTTGGAATCCATGTGCAAAGCCTTCAGGAATAACAAGGCTTTTTCGGTTCTCAGCAGATAACACTTCACCGTGCCATTGCAGAAAAGTGGGAGAGTTTTGTCTAATATCTACAGCGACATCAAAAATCTCCCCCTTTAAGCAACTGACTACTTTTTCTTCAGTATGTGGAGCATATTGGAAATGTAGGCCACGTACAGTGCCTTTTTTGCGTGTGAGTGTATGGTTAATCTGAGCAATCGGCTTTTTGATACCTGCCTCAATAAACTCTTTCACACAATAAAAACGTGAAAAAAAACCACGTTCATCTTCAATTAGTTTGCGTTGTATCACTGTGACGTCATCAATTAGTGTCGAAGTAATGTTAAATCGAGACATGAGATTCGTATTCTGCTATTTGTTTGTAAGTAAGTGCTTGCATATCTTTTTCACTAAGCCATGCATTATGCCAGTCGATTACTTTGGTTAATGCAATTTCTAGGTTCCAGGTGGATTTCCAATTTAATTGAAGCCGTGCTTTGCTACTGTCCAGCTTCAAACTATGTGTTTCATGTGATTGTGGTGCATCCTCACAAGTCCAATGGATATCGCTACGAATATTAGCCAGGTGTTCAATAATCCACTGTACCGAGCGTGTATCCTCATCAATCGGGCCAAAATTCCACGCCTCAGAGAAGCTGGCGCCATCTGTATACAGCCGCTCTGCCAACATCAGATAGCCAGAAAGCGGTTCCAATACATGTTGCCAAGGGCGTGTAGAGCGAGGACATCTAATTTTCAGTGTCTCATTAGCATGAATAGCACGTAATAAATCTGGAATTAAACGATTCTCTGCCCAATCTCCCCCTCCAATTACATTGCCTGCTCGGGCGCTCGCTAATGCGACTCCTGCTGATTTTAGGTAGGATTGTCGATAGGCAGCGGTGATTAATTCAGCGCAACCTTTGCTGCTCGAGTATGGATCAAAACCACCCATGGGATCATTCTCACGATAGCCCCAGACCCATTCTTTATTCTCGTAGCATTTGTCTGTTGTGACATTAATAATCGCTTTAATTCCTGATGTTGAACGAATAGCCTCAAGTAAATTAACTGTTCCCATGACATTAGTCGCATAGGTTTCAGCAGGGTTCTTATAAGAATATTGCACTAAAGGTTGTGCGGCTAGGTGAAACACAATCTCCGGGCTAGCTTCCCGCATGGCATCACGCAGCACACTCGCATCGCAAATGTCGGCAATGACGCTACTGGACATGCCGTTACTAACGTTAGCTAGATGAAAAAGGTTAGGTTCTGTCGGTGGGTAAAGTGCATAGCCATAGACACTTGCCCCCATTTTTTGCAGCCATAATGACAGCCAACTTCCTTTAAAGCCCGTATGCCCGGTTAGGAAAACCCGCTTACCTTGCCAAAAGTTATGCGATATCTTTACGTCCATTTTTTCCATGGTGCTTTGTTAGTTTGCCATAGCTCTTCTAAATAATTTTTGTCACGCAACGTATCCATTGGTTGCCAGAAACCGTTATGCTCGAAGGCCATAAGATTGTTATTATTAGCTAGATGGTTGAGTGGTTTTCCCTCCCAATGTGTCATGTCATCATCTATGAGACTGAGACATTCAGGTGATAATACAAAAAAACCTCCATTAACCCAACCGCCATCACCCTGTGGTTTTTCGATGAAACCACGGACGGATTCGTCGTCCATATTCAGTGCACCATAACGGCCGGGTGGTTGAACAGCTGTGACTGTGGCGTGTTTGCCATGTTGCTTATGGAATTTGATCAATTGTGTGATGTCGACATCAGAAACGCCGTCACCGTAGGTGAAACAAAAAGCATCGTCGTCTTTGGTGTATTTATCGACACGCTTTAAACGTCCGCCTGTCATGACGTTGTCTCCAGTATCTACGAGTGTTACACGCCATGGCTCAGCATGCTGCTCGTGTACCTCCATTCGATTGCTTTTCATGCAGAATGTGACGTCTGACATATGCAAAAAGTAGTTAGCAAAATACTCCTTTATCATGTAGCCTTTGTAGCCACAGCAGATGACGAATTCATTAATACCATGCGAAGAATACATTTTCATAATGTGCCAAAGAATAGGGCGTCCGCCAATTTCGACCATTGGTTTAGGCCGCGATGTACTTTCTTCGCTAATACGCGTACCAAGCCCACCAGCAAGTATGATAGCTTTCATGGGTTGCCACCTTTTTTACACCAAATTTTCCATATATTGCGATAAGCTACTTCGACTTTTAATGCAAACCCTTTTTCGTCTCTTAAAGCACTCGCTTCAATTTGTTCTCGTAGAGTATTACGTATCTCTGACAACAAGTTGATATTAATAGATAGTTCAATACATTTTGTAATGTAATCTTGTTCGCTTTCGGCTATCCATTCCGGATGACCTGCGCCTTGCAAGATACTGCTGCCTAACCGTCCCACTGAAGGCCGTCCTGCCAGTGTGATATAAGGTATGCCCATGTAAAGTGTTTCAAATAATGTTGTTCCAGAATTGTGGGGAAAGCAATCTAAACCAATATCGATACAACGTAGAACGTTCCAAGGCGGGCTTTGATAACCAATCTCAAGACGTTTGCTCGCAATTCCATGTTCGATAAATTTCTCTTTCATGTACGCTTGCATGGATGGATCATTGAAGTCGATGCTGTTAATAATTAATCGTGAATTTGGTACAGCTTTAAGTAACGTAGACCAAACACGAATCGTGTGCTGGTTAAGTCGCACAGCACGCGTTAGAGATCCAAAAGTAATATAGTCATTTTTAAGTGCTGGTAATTGATTTACCGGGCCCATATTAGGGTTGGGGCGATAAACATAGGAGGGGGTTGATATGCGTAAAGGCTGTTCGGCAAACAAGTTATCACTATCCATTGGTGTACTGGTTTCATCGGTAAGGTAATAGTCGATTGCACTTACCCCAGTTGTGTATCCATACCCTAACCAACTCAGCGATACAGGTGCGGGTTTGCGCGCAAAAGTAAGTAAACGATTACCTGCGGTGTGACCTGCTAAATCAATCAGTATGTCGATACTATCATCACGAATACGTGCAGTAAGTGCTTCATCACTTAGCTCTTTGGTGGAAATCCAATGCTCGACATAGTTTTTAAAGCGATTACTTATTTCATCTTCTTTGTCTAGTTCAGCGTAGGCAAAGACTTCCATTTGTGCTTTATCATGATGACTGAGTAATGGTTCCAGGAATAAGTGGCAGGCATGTCCTCGGAAGTCGGGTGAAACATAACCTATGCGTAACCTGCGATCTGGGTTGCGTTCATTTTTATGCGCTTGCCAAGTGGAGCGAAGCGGATTGATATTTTGTGCATCATAGGCTTGATAGGCCTGATAGATTTCAACTGCGCTGAGATTAGGGTGGTAATTTAAAACAAACAGTAAATTGCTATTTGCCATTGCATCATTTGGGTCAATTTCTAGTGCATGACGGACACTGATTTCAGCTTCATTAAGTTTTCCATACCTTAATAACGAATTACCCATATTTTTATAGGCATCCGCATAGTCAGGTCTTAAATTAATCGATTGTTGGAAGCTTGCAACTGCTTGATCGTGTTGCCCCAGGTCAGAAAGAACATTGCCAAGATTATAATGTGCTTCGGCATAATCGGGTTTTATAGCTATTGATTGTCGGTAATTTTCTATTGCTTCATCATATTGGCCTAGGCTTTTATTGGCATTGCCTAAATTGTTATGCACTTCAGCATAATTGGGGTTTATTTCCAAGGCACGGTTGTAATTTACAAACGCGTCATCAATCTGATTAAGCTCTGTTAATACATAACCTATATTATTGTAAGCTTCTGCATAATCTTCTTTTATATCAATAGCTATACGATAATTTATTAATGCTTTATCGAATTTTTTTCTACCAAGCATTGCATTTCCAAGATTGTAATAAGCTGCTGCTGAATTTGTATTAATTTGCAGTGCGCGACGGCAACTAGTTTCAGCAGCCTTAAATTGCCTCACCTCCACCAAATAAGCACCCAAGTTGCTATGTGCTTGGCTATCATTGGGTAATAACTCAGTCGAGTTTCTCAAAGCCTGTAGCGCATCTTTTCCTTGCATTTGTTGCGCAGCACCGAGCACTTTCCAGATAAATCCATTATCAGCGTGTTTGTTAAGCAACAAGTGTGCTTGTTTCTCCAGCTCAATATAAAGTCCAGCATTAAATAAAGTAATTAGCTGTTTAGCTGCATTTTGTGATAGTGGTTTGCGATTTGAGTTGAACCTTGAAATGTTTTTTGGTCTCTTGGCTGTTATATTTTTTATAGTCGTTGTTTTGGTTTTTGGTTGTTTGACAAGACCAATGTCGTCGAAACGTGTTTGAATATTAGGCTTTGACAGTTGAGTCATTTTAGATGTATTTGACGCATGAGTGTCTTGCAAGGCATCTTGAGCACGTTGTTGCAAGACTTGAATTCCTGTGTTATCAAGTCCGCACTCTTGCGCAGTTCTTATAACTAGCTGGGCATCTTCAGCTTGGCCTGCTATCAAAAGTGCTTCGGCATAGACCTGCCAATGTTCTCCTTGAGTAGGGTCAGCTTCCAGCACTGCCTTGTATTTGGGTATATCTGCAACAACTTGCTTAATCTGCTCTCCTATCAGCGTTAAATTGTATTTCGCATCTGAATGGTTAGGTTGGATTTGAAGAACAACGCAATAAAGGCGCTCGGCATTTTGTAATTGGCCTTTTTGATGATATTCAATGGCCTGTTGAAGTAATTGTTCAACGATCAATGCAGCCGTTTGTTGCGATAAATCAGCATTAGCCATGGTGAATTTTGTACTAGCAATCGACTTTTCTCGAGGATACGAAAGCTATTAGGAATAATGTTTTAGATATTAAAAATTTTAATCCATGGTATTGTGTTACAAAACCTTTAGCTCAATGAGAATTGCCGTTCAATTCACTTTTTGCACCAAGTTTTCCACATGTCGCGGTAAGCAGCTTCAACTTTAAGAGCAAAACCTACTTCGTCTCTTAGTGAGCTAAGTTCCATCTGTTCACGTAATGTGGTGCGTATTTCTGATAAGCGACTAATATTATTTGATAATTTAATAGCTTTATCAATGTACTCATCTTCGCTGTTGGCAATCCATTCTGGGTGGCCTACACCCTGTAAAATACAGCTTCCTAGCCGACCAACAGAAGGCCTACCGGCTAATGTGACATAGGGTATGCCCATATATAAGGTTTCAAACAAGGTGGCGCCCGAGTTATGTGGAAAGCAGTCCAGACCAATGTCGATGTCACGTAATACATCCCATGGTGGTGTGTGATAACCAATTTTTAGCCTATCTCGCGTAATTCCATAAGTCGCAAACTTCTCGGCTAACTTTTCCCGCATATAATTTTCACCGTATGCTTTGCTATCAATAACCAAACGCGCATTTTTTGTACGATTAAGAATTTTTGACCAAACCATAATCGTTCGATGATTGATACGCTCTGGGCGCGTTAATGTGCCAAAAGTTATGTAATTATTGGTTAAAGCAGGTAAGGTATTAATTTCACCCATATTTTCGGCAGGGCGATAGCTAAAGCAGGGGGTAGCAAGGAGATAAGGTGTCTCTGAGAAGCAAGCTTCACTGCCTTGCGGAGCAGTAGTGATGTCTGTCAAAAAATAATCAACTGCGGCTAACCCGGTGGTGTATCCAAACCCTAACCAGGTAACTGACACTGGCGCCGGCTTTCTGGCGAAGACATGTAATCTGTTTTTTGCAGTATGACCAGCCAAGTCGATTAGTATATCAATGCCATCTGCTCGTATTTTCTCCGCTAGAGCCGCATCGGACATACCTCGAGTGGGTACCCATTGATCAACGTAGCTTTTATATCGTGTTGTCACGCCGTCTTCAATAGCCAGTTCGGCATAGGCATAGACTTCTACGACGTTCTTATCATGATGAGCCAGTAAGGGTTCCAGAAAATATTGTACTGAGTGTCTTTTCATATCTGGCGAGACATAACCTATTTTTAAACGACGTTCTGTGTTGCGGTTATTGTTGTGTGTTTGCCATTCTTGTTGATGAGGTTGGCCGAACCTTGTATCGTACTCCTGATAGACTTCGAATATCTCTTTACTAGTTTTATCGGGGTGATAGTTCAACGTGAACAATAAACTGCTTAAGGCCAGCTCATAATCTGGTTTGATTTGTAACACACGTCGGTAACATGTTTCAGCCTCGTTTAACTGTCCCAAGTCTTTTAGCGTGACACCTAGGTTGTTAAGAGCTTCAACATAATCAGGCTTGATTTTCAGCGCTTGACGTAAGTGGGCCTCGGCCTCGTCTAGTCGGCCTAGCATTTTTAGCGTGTTACCTAGGTTATTAAAGGCTTCTGCATAATCAGGACTTAACGCTATAACCTGTCGGTAGTTTGTTTCAGCTTCATTGAGTCGTCCTTGCTCCTGCATGATATAACCTAGCGATAGGTAAGCAGGCACATAATTTGGGTCTATCTTTATTGCATTCAAACAGCAAGCCTCAGCTTCCTTAAACCGCCCCAATTCTTCAAGTATATTTCCAAGCACTAAGCTGGTTGGCGCATCATCTGGTTTAATCGCTAATAGCTGACGATAGTTTGTCTCGGCTTCGTTCAATCGCCCCAATTCCTGAAGTAAGTTGCCTAAATTGTTAAATGCTTCAATATCATTTGGCAACCATTTGACAGCTTGTTGCATCGGAAATAAAGCTTCAATGTTTTTGTCCATCAGTCTTAGTGCGACACCTAGAATTTTCCAGCTAAATCCATACTCAGGAAAGTTTTTCGTTATTTGTTGTGCAAGAGATACTACTTCAGCATATTGCCCTTGATTAAACATTTGCAGCAGCGTATCGGTCTGCTGCGGATTAGGCATGTTGCTTCTCTCTTCGCACCAGTTCTTCCATAAGCTGTGATACGCGATCTCTACTTTTAGTGCGAAACCTGCTTCATCTCTTAATGGGCTATTCTCCATCTGTGTGCGCAATGTAGCGCGTATTTGAGACAACTGATTGGTGTCATTGGCTAACGCAACTACTTTATTGACATATTCATCTTCACTGTTTGCGATCCATTCCGGATGACCCACACCTTGTAGAATGCAACTGCCAAGCCGACCAACCGAAGGGCGCCCAGCTAGCGTGACAAAAGGTATGCCCATAGCTAAGGTTTCAAATAACGTAGCGCCAGAGTTGTGCGGAAAACAGTCTAAGCCAATATCAATGCTGCGCAATACATCCCATGGTGGGCTGTGATAGCCAATGGTCAGGCGTCCACGCTCAATACCGTAGGCTGAAAATTTCTTGGCTAAGCTATCCTGATTAGATGTTTCACGGAAGTCTTTACTATCAATGATGAGCCGTGCGTCTTTAATTTTATTAAGAATAGATGACCAAACACTGATGGTTCGGTGATTAATTCGTACGGCGCGTGTTAGCGTGCCGAACGTGACATATCCATTAGTAGAGGCGGGAAGTGAACTTACGTTGCCCATGTCTTCATTTGGGCGATAACAAAAGCTAGGTGTTGCTATTCGGTATGGTGTTTCTGCAAAAAATTCTTCGCTCCCATGCGGCACGATGGTAATGTCTGTTAAGAAATGATCAATGGCTTTTAATCCGGTGGTATAGCCGTATCCCAACCATGAGATAGATACCGGCGCAGGCTTACGCGCGAACACTTGCAGTCTGTTTTTACCCGCATGACCAGCTAGATCAACCAAAATATCGATGCCATCTGCGCGGATGCGCTCCGTTAGTTCAATGTCTGAAAGACCGCGAGTAGGAATCCAATGATCAACATGATTTTTTAAACGAGCCGTGACTAAATCTTCTTGTGTCAGCTCGGCGTAAGCGTAAATCTCAACAGTGTGTTTATTGTGGTGGTCGAGTAAAGGCTCCAAAAAGTATTGTATCGAGTGTTTTTTGAAATCCGGTGAAACATAACCTATTTTGAGCCGACGGTCGATTGTGCGGTTGTTATCATGCGCTCGCCATTCTTTTTGCAAAGGTCTGCCGAACTTGTCATCGTATTCTTGATAGGTTGTAAAGATTTCTTCGCTGGTTTTATCGGGATGATAGTTTGAAGTGAATAGTAAATTACGAAATGCCAGCTCATAATCTGGTTTGATTTCTAACGACCGGTGAAAACAAACCTCAGCCTCATCAAGTCGTCCCAAATCCTGGAGTGTGTTGCCCAAATTGTTATGCGCCACGAAAAAATCAGGTCTTATTTCTAATGCTCTGCGTAAGCAGTTCTCTGCTTCATCTAATCGGCCGGCTGCTTGTAAAAGATTACTTAATGTTAAATAAGCGGGCGCGTAGCTTTCGTCTATTTTAAGTGCTTGGCGGCAAGTTTCCTCAGCTTCATCATATCTCCCCAAGTTATCAAGGGTGTTACTTAGGTTGTTTAAAGCATTCGAATAATTGGGTTTAATTTGTAGTGCCTGGCAGTAACTGGCTTCTGCTTCATCATAACGTCCTTGATCATTAAGGATGATTCCCAGCGTGTTCAAAGCTTCAACAAAATCTGCCTTAATTTGTAGTGCTTGTCGACAGCATGTTTCTGCTTTGTCGATGTGTCCTAATTCTTGATAAGTGATACTCAAATTATTAAAGGTTTCAGCATCGCTGGGTGACAGTTCAGCTGCTTTTTGCAAGGGGATTAATGCATCAGCAGCTTGGCCAATTTGTTTATACAGTGTTCCCAGTGCCTTCCACCCGAAATCATCGTATGGAAATTTTTGTGTCAATTTTTGTGCAAGACTAATGGCTTCAGTATGTTGCCCTTTGTTAAATAGGTCTATTAACGCATCAATCTGTTTAGGCGGCGGCGCCTTGTGTGAGGATGATTTATTACTTTCCGGAGTAGCTGTTATTTTAGATAGTTGTTGTTGGTTATTATTTTCTAGGCGTTTTATTAACACATCGACCAATTCCCCTTCTAATCCAAATTGCTGCCCTTGTTGTAATAGCTCTCGAGCATCTTCCATTTGCCCTGTGAGTATCAACGCATCAATATAATTCAGCCAATGTTGGCTTTGCTCAGGGTTAGCTTCTAGCGCCGCTTTGAAATTTGGTAAGCTAGTAATAGCTTGTTCTAGCTGCTCTTTGAGAACACTTAAATTATGTTTTGTATCCGCATGATCAGGTTGTGTCTGGAGAACAATGTGGTAGAAGCATTCAGCCTCCGGTAATTGTCCTGCATGATGGCAAGTTACTGCCTGTTGGAAAATCTGCTCGATAGTTGAGGCAGCAACTGTTTGCTGAGGTTCAATGTTTTTCATAAAAGATTTATACCGCTAGCCAGCTCATTTCAAAGCATGAAATACAGCTTAAAAAATCTTGAATGAAAGAATATAAGATTAGGGAATTTTTATAAACGGAGCAAAAAATAAATCAGGATTGAGTCGATACACGTTATAGTGTCGTAGTTGTATATCGGAATTTTTGCTTGGTAAGTTTCATGCGTCGACTGGAAAATAAAGTACAAATATGGCTAATTTATACAAAAACTGCGACGCTTGAATTTATACCATCACAAGAAGAGGAAAGAAGATAGTCTGACTAATAAATTTGCTCCGCGAGTCCTGCGCCTATACCCGCGGGTATTACGGCGCAGAAAAAAAACCAAAAACGGCGCACTACGCTAACTTTAAAAACATAATCTATAATGCTCCCGTGACAAGCCGCGGGGAATTGCAAGTTAAAGTCGTGTATTAAGTGTACTAGCTCAGATGGCCTGAAGTGGTGCCGCAAAACTGGTCAAGTTGTTAAGCTCTGATATGAGATAAATAAAGAGAGACAACTATGAGTAAGAAACGCGTACAATATTCATTAGAATTCAGAGCCAAAATAGCCTTGGCAGCGATACGTGGAGAAGAAACGGTCCCGCAACTAGCCGCTCGTTATCATATCCATCCCACGCAGATTTTTAGAATCAGCCATCCAGTATTATGGCTGCCCACAAATCATGAATAGTGATCAAGGAGTACAGTTTACCAGTGAGGCATTTACATCAACGCTGAAAAAAAGTGACATACAGATCAGCATGGATGGCAAGGGCTGCTACTATGACAATATCTTTGTTGAACGACTATGGCGTTCAGTTAAATACGAACAACTATACTCTCGGGAATTCAACAATCTAGAGGAGGTAAGGAGAAGTTTAAATGTTTGGTTCAACTGTATTAGTTCCGACTTAATCTGACACATCACTTGCAAAAGTGAGAGTTACCCGATTTGATATAGGTGTTGAATCTTAATCAAACTAAAAAAGGTAACTCTCAATGAGACATACTAACAATCCAATCATTAAACCCAAAGC
>JAJFJG010000008.1 GCA_021774265.1 Nitrosomonas sp. | reverse complement strand
ACGCCATTAAAAGCGTAAACATAGTTAAATTACTAATCAAATAGGAGTTTTAAGTATGGCTCAGTTTGTAAGAGATAACGGCCTAGTTTTTGGCACTGATAGTGAAGTAGGTGAATTAATTTGGACAAGCCTTTCTTCAATGGTATATGCAGGTGGCGGAAATGATGGGCTTAGACTAGGTTATCAAAATGATATTGCCTATCTCGGTGATGGAGATGATACTGCCTACGTTGAGGGTGGTAACGATCTGGTATTCGGTGAAGCTGGAGACGATTTCATCTATGGTGGATCTGGTAATGATTGGCTCGATGGCGGAGTAGGCCGGGATTTTCTTTGGGGCGGTGAAGGTAATGATCAGCTTTTCGGAAATGAAGATGGCGATACGCTTTATGGCGTTGAAGGTATAAATGCGCTGTATGGTTCTCTTGGTAATGATCTTATCCTTGGCGGCACCGGTACAGACGTTATTTTTGGTGGTGATGATGATGATGTGATCGTAGGTGGTGACGATAACGATTGGATTAGTGGCGGATCAGGTCATAACGAGATTATGGGAGGCGCTGGTGATGACTTAGTCTACGGTTCTGCCAGAGATGGCGTGGCGAGAGAAGATCGTGATACCGAAATGCACTACAGAGGTAATGATGGTAATGACCTGGTATACAATTTCGCTAGCTCAGTTGATCAACTCCTAATCGTTAGCGATATTAATGGAACGGGTGTCACAACAGCTGATGATTTTGCAGGTCTTGTCAGTGGTTATGGTGACGCAACTGATCCTGAATCCGATTTCGGAACTACGATCGATTTGGGCGCAGACAGTACCATTAGTCTGGTCGGCGTTGCTGTTGATGATGTCCTTGCTGATCTTGGTGCTTTTATCGCTATTAACTAGTAAAAGTACGTACATATAGACCTAGTACAAATACATAGACATTAGCAAGTAGCAGAAAAAGAGCTCGGCACGAAGAAAATTGTGCCGAGCTCTTTTTTATTTTTATAACGCATTCTGGTCATTTTCTTTGCGCCGCTAAATAATTGCATCTTTGGTCGAGCGCTCGCTCTATTCAGCTCAGTTTTGCGCTTAAATTCCAGCAATTGGGTAATTTTGTTCAGGTTAAAGTTATTCTTCAATGACTCTTGATCCTCGTGTGATTTGGGGCTTGTAATAAGTGAAGTTTAGGGATTGGTTGCCAGCGCTCGTCGCAGTCCTGCACTGGTAGGAATGGCAATAAGTGCAAGTATCGCTGCAATGAAAAGAGGTAGATGTGAAGTAATTTCGAACATGGGTCCGGCAATCGTTACGCCAAGTAGATGCCCAAATATACGGGCAGTGTAGAGGTCGGCACTGGCCTGTGTCTGTGCATCTGGGCTACGACCTGCTGCGGTTCCAGCTGCTGATGCCGGTAGTAATAATGCAAGTGAAATTGCTACTAAAACCAATCCGGCGGGCAGTGCTGCTGGATAGATGGCCGCAAGTATTGCGCCGAAAGCGATACCGACTGGAGACCAAATGAGTAATAAACCTGGGTTTGGACGATAGCGTAGACTGACGAGCTGAGTCAGCATCATGCAAGTGGCTATCGTTGCGAGGAGTAATGCTGTGTAGATCATGGTGTTGTCGAGTGTGATGTCCCACTCAACGATGAGATAGGGTCCAATGATGAATTCAGTGAGTCCCAGACTCATGTGAACCAAGGTTGTTGGTATGACAATGGTCATTTCTGGCCACCGGTTTATTGTGGTTGTAGGCGGCCTGCTTATCTTTGGAGCATGTTCACGAGGCAGCAACAGCAGTGCAGCAATTGGTAGTCCAATTAATAGTACTAATACCATTTCGGGTTGATAGATGATCAACCCAGCGGTTATCAAGGGAATAAGAATGCGGGCAGCGCTTATTGTCGCGCTCATTTGAGTCAGTGCTTGATGGCGGGTGTGCCTGGATTCAGCGTGATCAGTTACCAGCCAAGCCTGTACTATGGGGTAGATGCCCGATACGGTCAGTCCATAAGCAAACCTTGTGACAAATAATGCGCCCATCAACGCGATAGCCCCCAATAGCTCTTGTTCGCCTGCAAATAAGACGGCAACGAAAAATATCTGACTGATTGTCGCGGCAATCAAGAGTTGCTTCAAAAGCTGATTACGATGCCCCGACACTGCTCTTTTTGGCCAGAGATAACCACCTATTAGGTACGCAAGTGCGGAAAGCCCCAGAACCGGACTGAGTTGGCCAATTTTTAGTTCAGTCAATCCAATAATAATTGGTAATGCGATCACGAGTAAGCTTTGCGTTGTTCCTATAATGGCAACTGGTAGGGTTAGCGAAATTGGTGACGCTGGGGGATATTTTTGACGGTGCATGAGTGGATATTAATACAAAAAATTAAAATTAAATAGTAACAGTAATGCAAATGATTTGCATTTACTATAATTGACTGGTATCGTACTAAGGATGTTCTGAATTGAGGGCAGATCGTTATTTGATGCGAGTCTTCCGAGCAAAAAATTAGATAAATCCAGCTTACCTTTAGTGTTGTATTAAAAATGAAGCAAAAGTATTTAAGTATAGAGCAACTTGCGGAGAAATTTTCTGCAACAGCGTTAGTGAATTCTCTTTTAAGAGAATGGGATGGTTTCGAGTTGGAAGGTAATGAAATCGTATTCAGAAATAAACATAAAGCTTTGAGTATTGCGCTTAAAAATTATTCGAGAGTAGGGAGTCATGCATATAACAATGCTTTTTATAGAACCATAGGCGAGAATAAAGAAACTTTAAGCTTTGAAGTGTTTATCCAAGAGCTTTTCCAAATTATTAATCAGGAAGATGGAATACATATACTTTATCCAAGAATAATGGAAAGCAATCAAAGCTTGGAAGAGATATTGCGTTACAGGAAGCTTGACTATGGTGCGCTTCTCAAGAAAAAAAGCTTGTCGTTTATAGAAGCGGAGCAAGCCCTCATCCTTGGACATAACTTTCATCCATGCCCTAAGAGCAAAGTGCAGTTTAAAAACCATGATCACCGATTATTTGCGCCTGAATTTTGCGGCTCATTTTCGCTGCAATGGGTGCTGCTTAAGAAAGAGTATTTTTTTCAAGATAATTCAAGCTGTTTTGATGATAAGCGTTGGTGCATAGATCTTTTTGAGCAGGATCATCATAGTGAATTTGATCATCTGTATACGCCATTTCCATTTCATCCCTGGCAATTTAACGCACTAAAAGAAAATGCAGAAATTAAGCGTCTGATAAAAGATGGGGACTTAGTCCCCATCGAAAAGGAAGGATTGCTCAAGTGGAAAGCGACCAGTTCATTGAGAACAATTTACTGTGAAGAAAGCAACTATATGCTTAAGTTTTCTCTTTCACTTAGGATCACAAATTCGATTAGGCATTTGCAAGCTGTTGAGGTTGTCAGAGGGCTTCAGGTTCACGAAGTTATGAATTCAAAAAGCGGAAAGCAATTTCTTGCTGAGAATCCAAATTTTCAAATATTAAACGAACCTTCATTTTTAGCAATTAAGGGGCAGTCAAAACCAATTATCTTGGAAACGATAGTTCTTATTAGAGAGAATCCCTTTAGGACGTGTGCCAAAAAAGAAACAATCGTTTTGTCGACCATTACGCAACCCAATCCATATATGTGTGATGGTTTTTTTGCGTCGCGTTATATCGATGCGCAAAAATGGTTTTCCCTTTACCTGGAATATGTGCTCGATCCTTTCATTATGGCTCAAGCTAATTACGGAATTCTTTTTGGTGCGCATCAACAGAACATCATCGTTCAGTTAAATAAAAACTATCCTTGTGGCGTTATTTTCAGGGATTGCCAGGGAACGGGTTATACGCAAATTGGCTATGAAAAAATGAAATCCCAGGTTTTATCACTCGATATTAAAAATGGAAATATATTAGATAACCTGATGGCCCATTCCCTTCTCGGATACTACCTAATTATCAATTCGACATTTAGTTTGATCAATGCACTGGCAATGCAGCGGGATTGCTCAGAAGAAGAGCTTCTCAGTGTTCTTTGTGAGTATTTGCTGGATAAAAAAAATCATAATCTATTAGATAGTACTTTTGTGGAATATTTGCTTAATTCAAGCACCTTAAAACAGAAGGGGAATTTCTTTTGTTGTTTACATGGAATCAATGAAAATACTGAGAAAAACCCTTTAGACATCTATAACCCTATCGAGAATCCTATCTACAATATTTCAAGAGATTTTTATAATGTGTGAGTCTATTTCTATGATGAGAAAAATCTTTCTGGAAGAAGAAAAGCGGCTAATAAAACACTTTACACCGGGTGTTCAGAGTATTGAAATTAAGCGAGGAAATCAGAACATAAAAATTGACCGAAGTGATTTTTTTCAATTTTCACCATATTGGATAAAATCACCTGAAAATGATCTCTATCCCGTGGCTTGGACCCAATCAAATGAAGTTTCTCATCCTGTGAGACAAAACCCGAAAAAAAGCACACTCCTGTATGAAAGACATATTCATGAAATAAGCAGGACAATTGTATTCAGAGTTATTGATCCAAAAAAGGATTTGTCTGTGTTTTCTTCATGGCATAACGATGGACGAATTTCGGAGTACTGGGAGCTTAAAGGTACAAAGGAAAAGCATATTGAATATATAGAAAAGAGTTTAGCTGATCAACATCTCATCCCGGTTATTTTGGAGGCAGACGGAGAGCCTGTTGGTTATTTTGAGTTTTATTGGGTTAAGGAAGACCGTTTGGGTCCTTACTATGATAGCCATGATTATGATAGAGGGTTTCATTTTCTGATTGGGGAAAGAAAGTTTTTAGGTATTAAAAAAACTGACGCAGTATTGAAATGCGTCGTTCATTACCTTTTTCTTGATGATCCTAGAACGTTGAAAGTCATGGCAGAGCCTCGCTCAGATAACAAAAAAGTATTGCAGTACGTCGATTCTTTTCCGGTATGGAGAAGGATTAAAGAATTTGATTTTCCGCATAAACGAGCGGTGCTTTTAGAATGTACCCGAGAAAGACTTTTTACTGGGAAACATTTATGAGCTGGGAGATAGTGAATAGGAATTTAATCGCCAAGGCCATCAGCGAACTTTATTATGAGGAAGTTATTTCAAATGAAATCAGTGAGGTAGAAGAGGGTTTGTATGTCCTGAAATTAAGCGAAGACATAATCTATCACTTTAAAGCATATAAAAGTATATGGTGTGATCTGGTGGTTAAAGCTGATTCACTAAAAAGAAGTGATAACTTAGCACTTGATGCCGCAAGGTTTTTTAAAGAAACGCAATACCTGACAAGAATGGGAGATATCACGCTTGCTAATTTTCTAGAAGAAATGTTGCATACCCTATACAGCGATCAAGTTTTATTACAAAAGTCTATTTCGGTAGACGAAATGTATCAGCTTGATTCTTTAGGTATAGAAGCATATCTCAATGGGCATCCCAAACTTATTCTAAATAAAGGCAGAATTGGTTGGTCTCCAAATGACCTACAGGTTTTTTCTCCAGAAAATAGTAATGCGTTTAGACTTTACCGTGTAGCTATTAAAAAAAATCTTCTTACGATTAATTGCCAAAAGAACAGATGCTTTGATGATGTAATCTCTTCTGATCTATCTGATCTAGAAATTGATGCGCTAAAAGAAGAATGTATTGATAGAAATATCGATTTTGATTCTTATTATATTATTCCGGTACACCCGTGGCAGTGGGAAAATAAAATTAGAATTTTTTTTCAAAATGATATCAATAGTGGAAATATTGTTTTCTTGTCTAGTACCGGTGATTTTTACAAGCCTCATATATCGATAAGAACCTTTTCTAATTGTAGTAATAGGCATCTTTACGATGTTAAATTGCCTATCTCAATTTTAAATACATCTTGTGTGAGAGGAATTCCAGCACACTATATTTCGGTTGCCTCAGAAATATCGGAAGGGGTTGAATCAATTCTTAAGCAGGATCAAATTTTTTTAGAAGCAAATACCGATTGTTTAAAGGATGTAGCCGCTTCTAGCTATGTCGCGCCTGAGTACCGTGATATTAAAGACGCTCCGTATCGATATAAAGAGTTTCTTGGCGCAATTTGGAGAGAATCTAGTCTAACCAAACTCAACCAAAATGAGAAATGCTTGATGACGGGCTCGCTCTCTTACTTGGATAAAAATGGCAACTCGCTAGTCGGGTTGTTAGTAGAAAAATCTTTATTAACTATTGAACAATGGTTGGAACAGTATTTTAGAAAGGTCGTGGTTCCTCTTTATCACCTTCAGGCTCAATATGGGATTGGTTTGGTCGCGCATGGTCAAAACACATTACTGAAAATAGAGCGAAATATTCCTTCAGGTTTGATCATTAAGGATTTCCAAGGCGATTTACGTTTGAATAGAAACCTGCCTTTAAAAACTAGGGAGCTGTTCTCTTCTAACACGTTAAAAAAATTAGATTTTCTCCCGCCTGAGCATATTATTTATGATTTGATAACGGGCCATTTTGTTTCAGTTCTGAGGTTTATTTCTCAAGCGCTTTTTATCTCTCATTGCTTTAAAGAAGCAAATTTTTATCATCTGCTTGGCTCTGTAATTTCTGATTATGAGAATAAGTATCCAACGCAATCAAATGTTCCAAGTTTGTTAACACCAAGCTTTCATCGCGTTCTTTTAAATACAGTACGTTTTCAAATTGGCTATCAAGATTTTGCACAAAGACCTAAACTGCAACTTGGAAACCCGCTTGTGAATCCTCTCATGGTAAAAAATAGTTCATATGAATAATGCGCTTGATCTAGCCGGTATTGGGATTGGTCCGTTTAATTTAAGTTTGGCTGCCGTTTCAGAAAAAAATAGTGCTTTAAGAGCCCATTTTTTTGATGAGAAGCCATTATTTCAATGGCACTCAGAAATTATTTTTCCTGACTCAGATATGCAGACGGCATTCTTGAAAGACCTCGTGACAGGCGTAGACCCAACAAGTCCTTACTCATATTTAAATTATCTTGTACAAAATGGCCTATTCCATTCATTTATGAATACCAACAGAAATGTTGTTACGAGAAAAGAGTTCGAGCTGTATTGTCGGTGGGTAACGCAACAGATGTCAGAAAAATTATCTTTCAACTGCAGAATTGAAACACTAGATTACGACGGAAAACTTTTTACTATTGGTACTAAAACAAAGAATTTTAAAGCTAAAAATATATGTGTTGGTACTGGAATTAGCCCCAAGATCCCAGCATTCGCGGAGACTCATATCGGAAAAGATTTTTTCCATGCAAAATCCGAATTTCTAAAGAATTTAGATGCTCGAAATAAAAGAATCGTTATTATTGGTGGAGGTCAGACGGGTGTAGAAATTTTTAGAAATGCATTGAAAGGGAAATGGGGTTGCGCAAAATCAGTAACGATTATTTCCAGCAGGCCGAACTTGGAGCCTTTAGATGAATCGGCCTTTACTAATGAGTACTTCAGTCCCAATTATGCAGATGATTTTTTTACGATAAATACACAGCTGAAAATAAAAATTGTCGATTATCAAAAGTTATCGAGCGATGGTAATACGCCATCTTATTTACAAAGCTTATATAATGATCTCTATTATTCTCAAAATGTTGAGAAGTCACCGGTTAATTTTAAAATTCTTCCTTTTCGAAGGCTAGAAAGTGCCAGGAAGAACAATAAGTATTATGAGCTATGCCTGACTAATCATTTTACGCAAAAAAAAGAGCGCTTGTATGCGGATGTCGTTATATTGTGCACGGGTTTTGAAAATAGCGTTCCAAAATTCATCAATTCAATAAGACATTTGATTCAATTTGATGAAAACGATAGTTTTCGAATAAATAAAGATTTTTCAATTCAGTGGGAAGGACACTCAGATAACAAAATTTTCGCGCAGAATTTTAGCAGATACGAGCACGGAATCTTTGAACCACAAACTAGCCTGATGGCATGGAGATCAGCCGTTATTACAAACGCCGTTTCTCAAAAACAAGTTTATCAAATCAAAAATTTTGTACCCAATTTCTTAAGTTATGATTGTGTTAAATAACGCAGCTGCTAGGTTTCGTTTGGCTTATGAAGACCAAGCATTGTTAATGCTAACTGAATTGTAGTGGTAGGACTCATTCAAAATGCGTCGACTGCTGGATTTACGCATGAAACGATGTAATCGCAAAGAACATATCCAAGGCATGTGAGTATGAAAAAAGGGTGTCGAATTTGAAATTAAAGCATTGATTAAGAACATTATTTATTGTGTCCATTTGAATTTTAATGTATTGATCGTGGGTCACGCAAAACGACTAGTGAAGTTCTTTGTAATTGGGTCGACAATTGCGAGAAAGTCATTGCATTGAGAGTTTCATGCGTCGGCAAAACCTACGCAGCATTGGCTTGTCAGAAGAGATTGAGTGTTGTTTTAACGAGATAGCTGCAGAATTTGGTGCATGAAGAGATAAAAACACGCGCTAAGAGGCGATAAGGCGTATTAAAAGAAAATTGATCAACGTCAAACTGTTGATCATCGACGAGCTGGGTTATGTGTCATTTACTGTAATTGATGCCGAGCTGTTATTCGAGATGTTTAGTCGGCGCTATGAACATGCTGCCACTCTAGTCACATCGAATTTGTCGTTTGATGATTTGAACGAGTGTTCTAGGTTCTGAACGGTTAACCTGTGCATTATCTACAACTACAGGAACCAAACATCAACACAATGACATTCACAAGCTCCAGATTACGCTCTCATATCCAGATCATTTCATTTCATTAAATATTTTATATGCAATGCATGTGAAAATTTACCCCTCTATCATTTAAAACGAATTGCTTCCAGTCGTTAAAGGTTAGTGTTCTTACTATATCTCCACTATAAGGTTTAACTTGTATAGCAAGGCGTAGGTCATTTGGACTTGCTGATTTAACGACCATATATTCTGTTGTGAAATTGAGCACTCTCCTCGCGACTATGTCAGCTCTTGAACGAGTGATCTGTATTGTGTCGCCTTGCACAACCCTTTTTAGGTTTTCAGCCAGATGTGTCATTCGACTTGAATCATAAAATGTTGATGTATCATTATATCCTGCGGCAGTATTTTTTCTCGTTTGATGAGAACTACTGGGTTGCTCTATGCATCTTGTGCTTGAACTTGCATCCAAAACAATTGATTCTGCTAGTGCAGAACCAATTAGCCCTATAGTAAAGGCGACTATCCCTGCTATTAATAATTTTTTCATTATCTTAATCCTTGTATGTATTTTTTAAGTCTTATTGATCGCAATATATTGTTTAATAGTGTAAAAGCAAACTTTATGCCATTCCATTAAACCAGTTATTAAACAGCTAGTTGAATGGTGACTCTATTTGGATTGCACAATCAACGTAAAAACTATCGTCATGCACTAAAGTAAAAGCCAGTTAAACTCAATACACATAGGTTGCTTGTGAAGCCCCAAATAACGTTTACTCTGAGAATTGATTTTATCAGTCAGTACCTGAGAAATAACTGCGCCCATTTTTAATAAATAACAAATTATAGTTTTTTCTTGGGAAGAAAATTTTGTGAATCTGGTCTGGATTGCTTATAACTAAAGACTCAAATGAAAAAAGTTGAATTCAGTAAATCTTTGTTACCACCGATAGAATAAAAAAAGTAACTATAAAAACTTCGCAACTCAAAAGCAACCGAATGATTTGCCACGACTCAAGTCTAAAGAAGCAAAAATTAAGACTTCTCTCTTACAATGTGAAAACATGGCATCTAACGTGAGAACTTTAACCATTGAACCCCAACTGAGTGGTTATTCTAAAGCTTATATATAATTTGACTTGAAATTATGCTTTGAGTTCTGGAAACACAATACTTAATTATGTCAAAATGCTTCTATATCAAGACTAACGAGAGTAATTCTATCGGGATACCCGCACCACAATATCCTATGAGGGTACTGCTGAGAGGATAGGTTTTTCTGTGACAATGATTACTTTTTTATTGGTTTATTCAAAGCATGGTGTAATGCCGGGAACATTGAAATTTGGGCTTATTGTTGGATGACGAATTATGTTTTCTTGGATCCAAAACCAGATCGAGACTTTAATTTATAACCGCTTTCTGCTCATAAACATATTATCGAATTACTCGCTGCATTTCACATAGAGCCAAAATATTTAGTGGTTGTTGTAGGTTCACGTGCAAGGGTAGATTACCGATCAGTATAAAAATAACGTTAGTATTTTATTTGAGAAATTAAATATATTTTGTCCGTAATAGCTGTGGATAACTTTGTAGATAATTCTGGAATTGGATTGTTAACTTGTTAACTTGTTAACTTGTTAGCTTGTAAGGGTTTTATTTAGTTAGCTTTATTTTCAGGCAAGTAGTTATAAGTTTATAATCAATAAATTAACATTTTTTGTTCTTGACGAAGTAGTTTATTTTTGACTGTAGTTTTTAAAGTTAGATATTGTTGATATCTGGAATAAAGAAAGGTTGTTGAGGAGGTAGTAGGGGAGAGTTGAAAAAAATAAAGACAATGTTTAGAGTTGTAACAAATGATTTGCCCATAAATATTTCAATCATTCATCCCATGCGATACTGCGAGGGTTTTATTAGTCTTCAATTGGTGGGTAAATTGAAGGCACTTATGGTGGTGCTTTCTATGATCAAAAATATAAAAGCCATATAAAAAAACAGAAATTATCATAGTTTGCGGTTTCGGCCCCAGTCTTTTTTTTTCAAATACACTGTATCAAAGATTATGGTTTAAATCGCTTGACCAACTGTATAAATTTTTCTGTCTGATACCTTTTTGTTGGGCTATAGCGAAGAGCAATGTAATATTGCGTTATGGTGTTAATTTTCTGTTTGAGGTGAGGAAGTTGTCTGCAAGCTAATTCATTATAGTCTTGTGGGCCTTGCCAAGGTTGTCTGGTAATACCGATGCCTGAGAGTTTGTTACAGAATAGGTTGTAGCCATCACTCACTGGATCACCAGTGCTTTTACGTTGGACCAACAAGTAAATTAAAGTGCTGGTAATGAGGGCTGCGATTAATACGATCATCATGATGATGAGTTGTTGGGCAGTGAGCTTGCCAAGCCCTAATTTGTCTAGTAACTGTAGTTGTCTATCTGATCCATAGCCAATAACCCACTGATTCCACTCGTGATTAACTGCATCCCAACTGTTACGTAGTTGTAGAAGTTGTTGCGTGACCCAGGTGCTATGGTTGCCCATTAATTGTTCAGGGATAATGGTTAGGAAGCGTTGCGTATCGACAAAGCTTTCAACCCGTTCATTTGGAATTGCGGCAGTAGGATCGACACGAACCCAACCTTGATGTTCCAACCAAACTTCAGCCCATGCGTGGGCACGTGATTGGCGGACAATCAAATAATCACCCATCGGATTAAATTCCCCACCTTGGTAGCCTGTGACTACGCGAGCGGGAATAGACGCAGCTCGCATCAGCGTAACAAAGCTGGCTGCGTAGTGCTCGCAAAACCCACGTCTGGAGGTGAACAAAAACTCATCAATCGGGTCATGGCTTGATAACGCTGGCGGGGTGCGGGTGTAGAAATAGGGTTGCTCACGAAATAATGCTAAGGCCTTATTAACAATTTGCTGCGGCTTTAAGCTTTGTTGTGACCATTGGCTAGCAAGTGCGCGTGTTTTTGGGTTGCGGTGGTCGGGTAGCTGCAACCCAGCTTGGAGGACAAATGGCCAAGCATCGCCGGTTGTGTATTGCGGATAGGAGGTGATTGAATAACGTGTGACGTTAGTGACGGGGGTCTCCGCCAATAATTGGTAGTCAATCCCCAGTTTGGCGATGTCTGGTATGTCCTTTGGTAAGTCTAACGCAAAAAGCCATTTTTTTTGGTGCGGTTGCAGAGTGACGGTATAGTCGATGCCTTCTCCAGAGAACGCAATCGGTTCTTTAGGTGTTAGGTTGTGTAATTGGAATTGATCGTGAACACCTTGCCAGCGACGTCCGTTGGTGTACCACAACACAGGCCCGCGCCAGTAAAGGTCTTTGGCGGATGGCGGTGGACTGTTAAATTTCACACGAAAAGCGACTTCTTCAGACCCGGCAATCTGGGTAATTTCACCAATATTCATCTGGTCATTGAGACCAATGATGGCGCTGGTTTTGTTTTTTGGTAGACTCCATAAAGGGCCAGAAATGCGTGGAAATAACACAAACATAATGAGCATTAAAGGTATGGCTTGCAGTAGCATTGAAGAAGCCAAGTTAAGATAATATTTGTGATGGCTGGTCGATGCTTGCGGGTGATTCAGTATGACTAACGCGGTTGTTAGCGCTAAAACCACCGAAAATAAATAAAATCCAAAAAGTATCGACTGATCAAACAGAAATGACACGGCAATTAGGAAATAACCAAGAAAAACGACGACCATGGTATCTCTGATTGTTTTCATCTCCAGCAACTTAAGGCAAAGCATGATAGTTAACAGTGCTGATCCTGGTGCGAGACCATTAAAGGTGTGGAATTGGTAATAAGTGATGGCAACTAGCCCCAGTGTAATGACGAGCTTAACGAATGCTGAAGGTAGCGGCCAATGTTTATACTCGACCAGGATGCGCCATGTGATGATGATGAAACAACTGGCACTCATCCACAGTGGTAGACGCAACAAATGCGGGATGATAACCAACAATAATGCACCAAGTAACCAGATTATCCCGCTGTGTGGCGGTTCCGCCTGATCATCACGGTATTTGGTTTCTTTATTTTTCTTGCGGCGAAAATACATGATTATTTTCTATATAAGGCTAATGCGCTAAGGCATTGATGCCGGTGCGAACGACCTTGTTTTGTTGGCAGGCGCTGGCCGGGCAAGTGCAAACCATAGCGCAATCCTGCTTGCTCCGCTTCAATGACCCAGCGAGTGAGTTGCGAGATGCATTGCTCGGTATCGGTAGAGCCGGTTTGATTCCATGACAGTACTAACTCATCAGACTGATTGCCACTGAATTGCTTGGTGAATAGGCCTTGTTCCTTGGCTAACGCTTTCCAGTTGATGTGACGAAGTGAATCGCCACTATTATAATTCCGTAAACCCACGAAATCATCGCTGCCAGTCATGCCGCTATTTGCGCTACCGTCTTGTTGGCTATTTTTGCTGGGTAATTGTCCATTTTTTGCGGGGAAGGCATAGACTAAGCAATCCTGCTTAAATTGTAGACGACTCCATGCATGAAACAGCCCCAATGGGAATTGGCTATAAATGGTCAACTTACCCAATGTTTGGTAACCGCGATGATCAGTGGGTAGTGTTAATTTAACCCACTGTAGCTCATTGGGTTTGAGGTCAAATTGGATGGGTTCTTTGTTTGGCCAAGCAATATTTAATGCTAAACGGGTTTGAGAGCCTTTGTTGCTGATTGAAACAGGCACTTCAATTAGACTGCCGACATGCACGGGCGTGCATTTTCCGATGTCTAAATACAATCCATAAAGATTGCGCCAAGTGTGCAGCATAGAAACGAAGGCTACGCTAATGAGAAGAAATGTCAGAATATAAGTCAGGCTGTTGTTGTAGTTGATAGCGCCCATTAGCATAGCAAATAATACGATGGATAAAATCACACCGTTGCGAGTGGGCAAAATATAAATACGTTTCTGAGTGAGTTTAATGGGGCCAGTTTCGCTTGGTGTGGTATGGAAAAAACGGCGCAAGTACGATGAACTGGACATTATGGAATGGCAACTTCTTCTAAGGGTGCCATCAATTCGTCTTGATTGTTGCTACGCATCTCGTTGGATGGTTGTAAGCGATGGGCCGCCACATAAGGCAGTAATTCCTGAATATCTTCCGGTAACACATGATTACGATGATGAATCATCGCCCAAGCACGTGCCGCATGAACCAAAGCCAAGCCAGCGCGAGGTGATAGGCCGGTTAAATAATGGGGCGATTCGCGGCTAAAATTGAGCAGTACCTGAACATAGTCTAGCAGCGCATCGGAGATATGAATTTGGTGCACCCGCTGTTGTAGCTTTGACAGAATTTCTTCGTCCATGACGGGTTTCAATTGTTCCATTGAGCGCCGTGGGTCTTCACCCGCAAGTAAACGCCGCTCTGCTTGGTAATCGGGGTAGCCTAATTTAATCCGCATCAAAAACCGATCTAGTTGCGATTCAGGTAATGGAAAAGTACCCACCTGAAACCCAGGGTTTTGAGTGGCAATGACGAAGAAAGGTGTACGCAGCTTATGTGTGTTGCCTTCGATGCTGACTTGTTGTTCCTCCATCGCTTCAAGTAATGCGCTTTGTGCTCTTGGTGTGGCGCGGTTAATTTCATCGGCAAGAATCACTTGGCTAAAAATAGGCCCGAAGTGAAAGCGGAAATTACCTTGCTCGCGCTCATAGACCGCGCAGCCGAGAATATCAGCAGGTAACAGATCGCTGGTGAATTGAATGCGGTTAAAGTCTAACCCGAGTGTCGTGGCCAATACATGAGATAGAACCGTTTTGCCGACACCGGGGACATCTTCAATTAATAAATGTCCTTGAGCTAGTAGACAACAAAGTGACAAACGGATTTGCTGTGGCTTGCCTAAAACAATCTGGTTGATTTGCTTGATGGCGTCGTCGGTGTATTGATACATTGGCGGGTAGGTTTTGTTTTCGAATGTGATGCAATCTAATCGTGTGCTGGTTTGGAAACTTTAGGTCAGAACAATTGCAGTCCATAAGGAATAGCAAAAGACCTGTTTGTGTTAAAGGTCACAGCTCAATCTAAATTTATTATATATTATGCTTGTATTAATGATTTATGGCTGTTTCTAATTGTGTGGTTTATTTGTTGATTCTTAGTGTCGCACATAGCTCTAATCAACCTGTTTTTCGCACATTGTTTCTTATAAAAATAATGGTCAAAGCGAATGAATAAAGCAAATATAGCATTAGATGCGCTGACAAACAAAGACCATCAGATCGTTTTAGCGATTATTTATTGGCTAGAAAATTGCCATAGTCGAGAAGCGTTTAATCAAATTGTTGAAACGACTTTGATCCCACTACTCAATTGCAGTGGCGTATTTTATGTAAATTTTGGAAGTAACGAAAATTCACCGCAATTGTTGAACAGTATTTCCCCGTCGCCTTTATGTCAGTCGCAGTGGAAAGATTATTTAGTCGCAGCCATGCGAACTCGCGCGGCGGTAAATCATGCAACAGACAATAACACGCGTAATCAAAATGGTATGAGCCATTATCAAATTAATGATCATGGCACGATGATGGTATTGTTTGATGATCCTAAACAGTCCGTATCAGTTTGTTTTTGTCAGATGAACTCAAAAAAAACAAAATTTAGTCAACGCCATATTGAGCTGCTTAAATTGTTGCGTCCTAGCTTATTGCAGCGAATTAAAGCCATCCTATCTTGTGAAAACAGCCAAAATCAACAGCAAATTATGGATCGTCGGTCTGATCATACGGAACCATTGGCTGTGGTCAGCGATGAAGGTGCTTTGGTCTATAAGAATAATGAATATGATCAAACCGTTGCGAGAAGCAATTGCACTTTCTTATCAACCGCTTTTTCACAAGCCAATATCATTAAACTTAGAAAAATAGAGTCTTATTGCCTACTAACACAACTCGGCAGACGTTTATACAAAATTACCATAATGCTAGCAAATGAAGGTGCCAACGAAAGTGTTCGTCTATACCTGCTACGCTTCTCAAGAATCACCAACAACACCGGGAAAATCATGAACCAACTGAATAGAGCCGGCCTAACTAAACGTGAACTAGAAATTGCCACGCTGATTTATCAAGGCACCAACACCCGCGATATCTCTGAAAAAATCAACTTGAGTTACCACACCGTACGAAATCATATTAAAAATATTTACAGTAAATTGGGTGTCTCGACACGAAGTGAGATGCTGATTTGGGCGGGATGAAAGGTGTTCTTGTCGCCAAATGGTGACGAAAATGGAACTTATTTGAACTTAAATCATAAAAATGACTCAATTGGGTCATTTTTTTTTGGCTGGTTTGTCGTATAAATAAAAATCATAAGATTAAGGAATAAAGAACAATAGTGTAAGTAGTGGTGTTTTTAAAACTATAAATGATTCATTCAATTTATGTTTTTACTAAAATTTATGCTGCTTACGCACCTGCAATAGTTGTTTTATGAGAAAACTGATAAAAACAAAAGAAAGGAGAAGACGATATGTTAGTACATCTGAATAATAGGCTCATTGGCATCCTATTTGTTTGTTCAGTCTTAACTGGATGTGTAAATCTAGAGGCGGTAGGGAAGTTTTCAGAAGGTGCTCAGGCTCTCTCTGAAGCATCGGGAAAATTTTATACAATGGAGCTGGAAACAGACAGGCAACTTGCAAAAATGACTGTTAATTTGGACAGCAAAGGTTGTAAGAATAAGAAAAATGTGTCAATGGTACCTTGGGATTGTGCAACAAAAGGTGAAAACTTAATGTCTGAGGCACGTCGGAACCGTGCGGCTGTCGCTGCGCTTGCACAATATGCAAAAAGTCTTAACGAGATTGCCACTGTTAATGAAGACGAAAATATTGAAAAAGCCTCACAAGAACTCGCTGGTAACCTGGGTAATCTTACAAAGACATTGGATGCTAATGCTGACACTAGAGAACAATTATTGGCTAGTGCCATTTCAGAACTTGCCAATATATACGTTGATGCTAAGGCAAGAAAAGTTATTTACCAGAATATTAAATTGGCACAGGGTAATGTTGAAACAATCATAAATATGCTTCGTGATGATATTAAGCTGCAACAGGAACGTTTCAATAGAAATAGAGAGAATACCCAAGCTACACGTGAAGAATGGTTCAAAGTTTTCGGAGAAGAATATCGGAGCGTTGGAGTTTCTTCATCGAGAAAAGCATTTCTTACGATTGCTGCTGGAAAGCTTGTAGAGGATGAGTTAATAGATAAACTCTCTGAGGAACCTAACAAATTATTCTTAAAGGATTTAGATATTGCTGCAGAAAGTTTGCTGAAGGCGCACAAAGCAATACAAAACCCAGATCTTGGTGACAAGGCGGGAGAAATTGTTAAATTTGTTAATGATGCGCAGGCACTGCTTTCCAGCGTCAATCAGCTGAGTAATTAACCAAACATCGTACTTTCCTAAAATAGAATAAATTATCTCGAGGAGAAAGAAATGACCGCTACACCTGAAGAAATTCTGGACGAGCTCTCAACAATTATTATGGATTTGGGAGCCATACGTGTGCAAGTAACTGATAGTGTTGATCGTTCAGCGATCAACAACCAGATTAAAGCACTAACTAAATGGTGGCGAACAATTGACGATATACGAGCAAGTCAAAGTAATGATGAGATAGATAAAGCAAAAAAAGAACTTATGGCAATCACTAAAGATCTCAAAATGGAAAAAAAGAAAGTACAAAAAGTTGCAGTAGTAATTCATCGAGGGGCTCAGGCAATCGCCATCGCCGAAAGAGTAGCAAAAATGGTTACCTAATTAACAAAAGATAAAGTAATAGTTTACTATTTTTATTGCTGATTATCCCTATTACACAGTCATGATTAATAATTGATGTGACATTTACAAGTTATAGGGTCTGATTTCTAATAAGCGCAAGAATCACCAATCAACAGAGTAGAGGCGGTTTATTAACCAAACTCGAACTAGAAATTGCTACGCTCATTTATCAGGGCATTAATACTCGTGACATCTCAGAAAGAATAAACCTCAGTTACCAACCGTACGTAACCATATTAAAAGTATTTACAGTAAATTGGGTGTCTCGACACGAAGTGAAATGTTGGTGTGGGTAGGATGAGAGTTTTTGTCGCCGAGTGGTGACGAAATTTACAGGTCTAGAGGGTCGGGTCTATATTTGTTGCCTTCATGCCTTCGCGCGGGCCGAGAGCGAAACTAGACCCCGTTGTCCGCGTATTCTAAAACTTGGCACGTTTAATCGAGGTGGCTATGAAGCTTATAAGGTGATGGATTTTCCTGATAGATCACTTATTAAAATTCATGTTGGCAATTCCATCGATGTTGTTGTTGGTTGTATTGCGCCGGGAAAAGCATTGGGTTATTTAGAAGGAAAGTGGGGAGTTAAAAGTAGCAAAAAAAATACTTCATGAATTTGTGGAAACAATGAAAGGTGTTGAGAAATCAACTATTCACATTGTTCAATACAAGCCATAAATAGAAAAGAAAGGAATGGTTGCTTTCATTGACGCTTACCTGATTTCTGCATTCGTCAATTTGAATGCGTCGATTTTTTTTGTGTGGTAACGGCAGTTGGCAATACCCAGCTTCCCGGCATATGTTGAATTAACTTGTTGCACCATAGGCGAATAAATGGCGTTTGTATCGTGTCACTGAATTTTATTTGAAATAATTCTTGGGAGAGCATACGGTGAGTGAGAAAAGTAATGCAGATAAACAATCACCCCATTTTCCCGGGATTGCAATTGGCGCTATTTTATTAGGACTTCTTGTTTTTCAGGATACAATTTTTAATCCAACACGTCCTTCAATGTCCGATGCAAATGAAACAACAACGGAAAATGTCCGTTCACGACTGTGGCAGGATCCGTTTGAGGCAGTAACACTGCATCAGGAGAAATATCACAATAACGATATACATAATGAAGTAAACCCAGAAATTTTTGTTAGTGAAGAAAATAACTATGCTTATCAGCTTGTAGATGGCTTGCCGCGACGTATCTGTAATGATGGAAAAACTCCCAAAGCAGGTGCACATTCTATTGAAGCCAAAGCAGGTGCACATTCTATTGAAGAATTACGCTGTCAAGTTCGAAAACACAAAAAGGATATTTCTAGCGATCATTCTAATGATTTGCATATTCTGGCTGTTATGGTACCTGGCGGCCCCTATGCTGAAGAGAAGGAGCGGCGATTACGTAGTCGCTATGCTGTAATCTCTGGTTTGGCGGCGGCTGGATATGTCCCTGAAGATCCAGAACATATCGGGTTTGTTAACTTTTCTCATGCATGTATACAAAACCTAACGCACAAAGATGCTCAAAAAAAAACTAAATTTTGTGAATTTCCAACCTATATGCCATACGAGTGGTTTAAAGGTGATATTGATCAAGAAAAACCATATAAGGAAAAACCAAATAAGGTATTAATACTCTGGTTGAATAATAATGAATTCACAAATTACGATAATCCCGTAAAAATGCTAGGCATGCTGAATCATGAATTAATACTCAAATATTCTTCGGGAGATCAAGTGTCTGAGGATAAAAGTACAACACTTACTTCTGGAGAAAACGAATTCCGGATCCATTTTAATGTGATTGGCCCGGAGGATTCAGGTTTATTAAAAAAAATGTATATGGAACTAATTGAGAAAGAAATTAGCTCTCAATTAAATGGCAAATATTATCAATATCTTGAAAATAGTCTCATTTTTTCACCTTCAGCTACGATGTCAAATGAAAATCTAATCGAAATTCCAAAAGCTACAAACTCAAAAGAATCAATTTCAATTGAAGATTCTAAATGGTACACAGAAAGCTTTATTAGGACTATCACCACTCAAGACAAGCTAGCAGGAGCAATTCTTTGTGAGCTGGCACTACGTAATGTGATTCCTTTTGCTGGAAGGCATCTTAACGAAGAATTTATTAAAGAAGATTGTAAATCATCAGAATCAGAGATTATCAAAAAAAATCAGAGTCTTAATAAAAAGCCACATAATATTGTGCTAATTGGCGAATTGGATACATTATATTCTCGCGATTTGACTGATTCGATAAAAGAAAAGATTGGACGTTATCCGTATCCATATCCGCAGGAGCCTGAGAAAAAAATCCCGCTTGAAACGATAAACTGGGTTCACACTTATAATTTTCTACGTGGACTTGATGGTATAAACGCTGCTAAGGACTCGGAAACTAAAACAAGCAGTAAAAATAACGAATCAAAAGCCAGTGGTTCTGCCAATAATAAAGTAAAAAATCAACTGCGCCGTCCAACTGGTCCTAACCAGCTCGATTATCTGCGTCGCCTTGCAGACCAGATTGAGCGTCTACATCTGGATCTAATTAAGGACAAACAAAGTGGCATTAAAGCAATCGGGATATTAGGAAATGACTTTTACGACAAATTATTGATTCTGCAAGCCTTGCATAAGAAATTTCCGGAGATGATATTTTTTACCTTTGATCTTGATGCACGTTTTTTACACCCAGATGAAAAGAAATGGACCCGCAATCTGATTGTCGCGTCACCCTTCGGTTTGAGCTTGAGTAAACATCTGCAGAAAAGCACACCGCCTTTTAGAGATAGCTACCAGACCTCGTTATATTTGACAACAATGGTCGCATTGGAATGTTGGAAGGGGCAAAAAGGAAATTGTATCGAGCAAACAATCGGTAAATCTGACAAAGGAATAAAAATTGAGAAGCTAATTGAGCAAATCGAATCATCTCCAAGGCTTTTTGAAATTGGTAATTATGATGCAGTCGATCTGAGTCATACGCATGTAAAAGATTTGCACCCTATCCCTGAAGTGTTCTCAGAGAGGAGTGAAGATTTAATTCATATCTGGCATCTCAGTGTATCTCTTTTTTTCATGATGCTTCTTCTCCCTTATCTGATTCCAACAGATTTTAGAAAAGTGGCAGTAGTAGTGTGCTTCAGTTTCATCCTCTTGATGATTTGTTATATTTTTCTATTGAAATTACTACCGATATTACTAGATGGCTTTGTAGCTGAGACTTTTTCATTAACCAATGGCACTAGTACCTGGCCAGCCAATGCAATAAGAATCCTGGCAATCTTTCTTACATTTTTCTTCTTATACGATTTGTGGATGCTTTTGAAAAAAAATAATGCAGAAATCTCAGACAAATACGCCAAAACTTGGGAAAATAAGTATCCAATTAAAAATAATTTCAATTGTCTGACACTGTTGAATATTGATCTTTGGGAAAAGGGCACCAAAAATAAATCCAGAGCTTTTAAAGACTATTGGTTCGATTATCTTCTATTTAGTCGTGCTCGTTACAGGGTCGTCCGAATAACTCTAATATTTATTATTTTTTATTTAAGCATTTCTTTTCTTTTAGAATCTGGATACCTTGAAGGGCCAAGCACTCCATTCCGAGGAAAATCGAATAGTTTAACAAATGAGCTGATTCTCTATGTTGCAGCAGGCTTTCAGTTACTCATTATCTTGCTTATTGCAGATATTGCGCATGTTAGCAGCCATTTCATAAAATTACTGAGAGATAATAATGTCATCTGGCCAAAAGATGTAGTGGAGGATTACCATAACCAATATGGTTTATTTGAAGATGCAACAAAAAGCAAAATCCTTTCGGATTTTGCTTACCAACATGCTGACGCTATCAATAAATTCATCTATTATCCTTTCATTATCTTGTTCTTGATGATTTTATCCCAAAGTTATTATTTCGATAACTGGCATTTCTCGCCATTACTTTTAACCATCATTGGCATCACAGCATTAATTGCTTTAGCTAGTGCAATCAGATTAAGAAAAGTAGTTCAAGATACCAGAAACCATATTCTAGAAGAGCTGAATAAGGATTATTGGCGGTCATTGGGAAATGAATTACACCATCAAAAGCAAGAAAACTCTGCCAAACTACAATTACTGATAAATGAAATAAGAAATCTCAAAGAAGGTCCATTCCTGCCATTATCACAGCATCCAATCATGCTATCTTTCCTCTTGCCATTTGGGGGAGTTAGTGGGGTTTATTTACTTGAATATTTTGCTTTGGCTCCATGATGAGCTTTACTACCGCCTGTTCTGTCGCACCATCAACGCGATTCTTGATGTTTGGCTTTCTGCGATTATTCTCAATCAGAGCATCAAGACCGCCTTGGTCAACCAGTTCCTGATAGCGGTAAAATGTATCGCGTGGAACACCCATCACTTTGCAAGCCCTGGATACATTGCCCAGTTCTTCTGCTAAATTTAATAAGCCCGCTTTGTGTTTAATGATTGGATTGTTAGTTGTCTCATTGAGAGTTACCTTTTTTAGTTTGATTAAGATTCAACACCTATATCAAATCGGGTAACTCTCACTTTTGCAAGTGATGTGTCAGATTAAGTCGGAACTAATACAGCTAAAGTGATTAGGACAAAGTCACTCGGTAATTAGACCGACAGTTTCCCTTGGTAATCACACTATACACTTTATGTTTAATCCCGGCATCCTCCAAGCCTTTAAATGCCCATAGTCCATCGGTAATAACATGACTATCAGTTTTTAACTGTTGTTGACCCCAGTTAGTTCTTTATCTCCTTTTTTCGGAACCCTTTGACTTTGTGCATTTTCATTCTGATAAGCTTGCCTTCTTCGGTGCTTTTTACGGCTGCAACAAAAGGCGCTTTGTTCTCACTCCCTCTCCCTCGTTTACCGCCTGGGTTTTCTCCTCCCCAGTAGGCATCATCCATTTCAACACGTCACGATAAAGGCTGTTTACGCTATCTTTCCAGCATGACTTGCAT
>JAJFJG010000070.1 GCA_021774265.1 Nitrosomonas sp. | reverse complement strand
TTCTTACTTCAGCAATAATATCCATACTTAACACTCCAGAGTTCTCCGACAAAATGTCGGATATTAATCAATCTGGGGTGGAAACTTTTCAACGCTGTTTTCCCCAGAACTCTGGTAAGTTTTGCACGCTGATTAACATGCTAGCATTACCAATCTTTACAGGTGCGGGAAATTCACCTTTTTTTATAAGTTCATAAATGTGCGAACTTTTGAAGCTGGTAGATTCTTCAACTTTAGATAATCGGAGTAATCGTTCAGGCAAGACGGTGTTTTGTGTGGTTTCGCTGGTTTTCAGCAGGTGTTGAGGTGTGGCAACTGATTGATTCAATTTTTTATCTCCATACTATTGTATAACCACGAATGTGGAATACTCAATTTGGAGATTACAGTGTTCATTTTTGGGTAACGAAGGGTCTACCCAAAAACAGTAGTGTGCGGTAATTTAGCTAAATAAATTCAATTTATTGTTGTTTTTCTGCGTGAACTCATGAATCTACGTGTTTTTAAGTATATGATCGTGCGTAGTTTTCTCGAAAAGGGTGGGACTAATAATTTGTATAATTGTGTAAAGTGAAGCCCCGTTATTTAGCTTTTTTTATGATGGCAACCAAGACGCAAGCAGAGATGGGATCCATATTTGTATTTTGATGGTGTTCTCGGTGGCTCCATAGAATCGCTTGATAAGAAAATGCTTTTTGATCCATTTGAAGAATAATTCAACCTGTTAGCGACTGCGATAAAGTTCGGCGATAGTCAAAGTAGACAAGTCGAAGTTGTTGGTTAAAACACCAAATTCTTGTCATGTTTAGCATCTTAGAGCTTAATGCGTCGCAGGTATTGCAGGTAATCTCTTTTGGCTTTGGGATTGGTTAATGCAATGATGTGATCACAGCGTAATCCAATTTATTTTTCCACGATACGCGAGCAAATGGCACGAAAGAGCAGATTGGATTTGCCAAGGATGAGAAAGAATGCTTGAGCTTGATGCAAGGAAAACCAGCGAGAAAAGTCGGTAAAGACGCGACGCTTGCGTAAAGCTTTCTGGCAATCTGAATCAAGCTTATCGCTAAATCCATGTAGATGCGAAAATCACGCTGTTCATTGGCACCTGCCAACGTACTCTTGGCGATGTTGTTGCTTCTATACCCAAATGGTAGAGCTTGGTTTGATGAGCACACAAACAGGTTTCGATATTGCGCAAGCTCTCGCGGCAAGTTAGGTGTGCGAAATACATGCAAAGAAATTGATCGAGTTGCAAAAGGTTTTGGTGAGATATATGAAGGGGTGCAGTTGTACACAATGACGAAATGTGTGAAGGAACAGATGCTCCATGGCCATGAGTTTCGCAAACACCAATTGGCATGAGTGCATAAACGAGAAACTCCGGGGAGAAAACTCCAGTTTCCCAGAAAGCTAACTTTTAAGTCGATGACACCCCCTAAACATATCGTTTATTAATGAATATCAATAATTTAACTGACCATCCAGATTGAACTGCCGGACACTACTGTAAATAAGTCTAATTATAATTAATGGCTGGGGGTAAAAATGCCGCATGTAAATGTAAATGTAAATCAACCAAACAAGGAAATTGTATGAATAAGATTATTGCTGTTTTGTGGCTTGCATTATCTTTATTTTCAATGCCGTCTTTATCCGAGACGTTCTATCAACTCAATAATAAATTTTCCACTTTTGGCGATGATGTCATAATGGAAAATACTGGAAGCTTTGGCGCATTAAGAGTTTCATCAGATGGGTCGACTGCTGCCAGAACAGTTGCGACATGCTTCTCTTCTGGATTTTGTGGGCCAGAGATAAGCTCAGAACAAACCATCAATAAAATAGAAGATGACAGCGTTTTTCTCACTGAGGTTAGTACTAACGAAAATGACAGAGAAACAATACTATTATCAACAGATAATAGAGTAATTCTATTAAGAACTATATTATTTACTGATTCAGTTGATATAGAAGACTGGGTTATTGCCGCACCTATTTCAAGCCAAATAGCCAGCAACTATGTTCTGGACAAGCTGTTCATATTAGGTGGAGGTTTTGTTCTTACCGGGGCTCTCAGCACCGGCAGTTTAGCGATTTCTGAAGATGGGAAGACGGTCACTAGAAGTATAATGGTTTGTTCGTCACTTAACGGCTGCGGGTTGCCAACTAATATTGATTTTAATGTTATACCAGTTCCTGGAGGCAAGGTTTTTCTTGAGAATATAGCAACAGGTGAAACTATAGAAAACTTGGTTTTGGCCGCAACAGATGATTTTATTATTTTGTTAGAGCCGAATCCGTCCGGAGACACAATAATAACAAGATGGGCTGCAAACTGATAAAACAAGAGGAACCAATTGACTTCGTACATTTTGCCATCACTAATGTGGATGTCTGTTCCAGCTCCACCCGAAAAGCTATCGCTTGCGTAAAGTTTTCTGGCAATCTGGGGCAAGTTCACCGCGAAAACTATGTAGATACGAAAATCACGCTGTTCATTGGCACCTGTCAACGTACTCTTGGCAAAATGTTGTTGCTTCGTATATCCAAATGGTAGAGCTTGGCTTGGTGAGCACTCAGACAGGTTTCGATATCGCGCAAGCTCTCGCGGCAAGTTAGGTGTGCGAAAGATATGCAAAGAAATTGATCGAGATGTGAAAAATTTTTGGTGAGATATTTGAAGAGGTAACGGCTGCACACAACGACGAAATGTGTGAAGGGGCAGATGCTCCATGAATTGCGCAAACACCAATTAGCCTGAGAACATAACGAGAAACTTCGGGGAGAAAATACCAGTTTCCCAGAAAGCTAACTTTCCAGTCGGTGACGCCCTCTAAACTGTATTAGCTCAAATCTGATCTAACAGACAGTGTCAGATATTAGTGAAAGCAGACACTCAGATTGGATCGTATTTCGGCAGCAGTCGGCCATCTACATACAGTCAGTCGCCAGTTTCAAATCAACGGCTGGTCAAACCTTGAAAAGCAGTCATTCAGTGACAGAACCGCATTCAGCAGCTTATCAGCTGTAATGCACTCAGTGGATACTCGGTAAACTTCGAGTTCTTCAGGGAAAACAGGTACGCTCTGATAGCCGTCTGAATCTACGGGATCGGCTGCAAGATTTACACTTCGGTGATATGCTGATATAGCAATGTTTCCCCATGGAGTGCATGCAACAACCTTACTCGGATCTAACACGCACTTGACGACTAAAGGCTCACCAATTGATTTGATTTGATTTGATTTTTCTATCGATTCCTTCTAGTTCATCAATACCACAATAAACTTGCTCACCACCATAATTATTCAAAAGGTCTCTTACTCCCATTTCACCCAACTCTGTTAGAGTGAACGTGAACCATATTCTGTTATCACGAATTCGCTTTTGCTCGTCGATAAAGTGTTTTTCCCATGCAGTTTTTATTGTGTCCAACTCATTTTGAGTAAATAAACCGGCGTGTTCTTTCAGAAAACCTTTACGTATATCTTCGCCACTTCTAACCAGCATTCCTCTGGTTAAAATACTTTTGGGATTTGTACGTGTGTAGTGAAAGCCTACAATTAGATTTCACTTGCAATAAGCATCAATATCCTGAGCAAGAGAAGAAATCCAGGGTTTCGATTTAATTTCATCAAAATACTCATATGCGCCAAAAAGCTCATCATAAATTGATAATCTTTCGATGAATGAATCAGGCAATGTCTCTATATCTTGTAGATTAATGATATTCATCTTCATGCGATTAATCCGGCTCAATTTCTCCAAAGTCAACGCTATCAGGGTAAGAGAGTAGCTCAAAGCCAGTTAATTCAACTTCCCCATTTTCGCCTTCAAAGTTACCCTCAAAAGTTAAAAGAACTTCAGACTCAAACTGAAAATCTGTGTTAGGAGAAGCACCGCCAATAGTTACATAATCCTTATCAATTGGATCACGAACTGACAGTGAGAATGTGCCATATGCCGTTGCGTCAATAATAACTTTTGCTTCTACGATGAGCATTTCATTTTGGCCTTGAACTGGTTGCAGCAAGGCATTTCCATCTTGATCTGTAACAAATTGAAATTCTTCAAATACCACTTCAACATTATCCGACTCCCAGGAAAAAAAGGACGACGCTTCTGGAAACAGGTCTAGCTCCGATACTGACGTAGACAAATAATAATGTATAGCCTCGTAAATATCCTTAGGTTCATTATCCGGCAGCTTAGAAGATATATACATACAAAATTCAATAGCAGCAGTATGGGGCTGGAATTGTGAGATAGCCGCAGCAAGGTCTTTTACAACATCAACATGATTAGATTGTTCAGCAAACTTCTCCCAATCATCATCCGTTGTAACTGCAAGTATTCTCACGTTATTTTCTTTAGCCCATGATTCTAATGATAAAAGTGCGATTGCATCAGGAAATTCACTTTTCTTCTTTCTCGATTCAGCGAAAGGAGCTTCAGATTGAAAATACCTCCTAATTATTTCATCTAATTCAACGCGGCCTGTTGCGGGGATAACCTCTGCACCCGTGTTTTCTACAAATGAGTTTATTCTATTTGTCGCTATTTCATTGTCATCTTGTTTCGGAATTAGTTTATTGGATGCCTGATCAAAATCTTCTTCACTTCCTGACAGATTAAGCCTACTTTCACGTATTGCTTTTTTTAATTGGGTTCTTGAGTCTGACGCTTTTTTCTTAAGGTGAGCGTGAACTTCTTTAACTATGATCTCAGATAAAATAAGATAAGAAGGCTTTCCTTTAAATTGTTCTAGCGTTTTTAGTATTCCAGATTCAAGCTTTAATCCTTTCTGATCAAAAACTGAAGTATCAATTGTTATCGCACCGTAATCCATCCTACTACTCTCCATTATTTAATACTGCCACCGAAAGGGCATAACGTGCTGCTAACTGGTGCGCCGTTTTTGTGCGTCCGGTTGAGTTGTGGGTTATGTTTCTTTTACGACATTCCATTCTTTTTTGAGAACATCTTTCCCGGTTTTCATAACCGTTTCATAAGACTCAATAAATGTCTTATCTCCGTCTTTGCCTTTAGATAAAGATTCGATCATCGCTCTGATTTGAGACACCAAGAGCTTGTGTTCCTCCTCTCCTGGGTTAATCATAAGCTGGATTTTATGCTCAATATCGGTAATGCGTTTATATTCCGTCTCCGATCGATCTTCGAAGCCTGCCTGCCAGTAGTAAAGGCAGCTACTAGCCACCTCAGAAATCAGCTCTCTTAGTTCATTTATCCACGCTTGGCGCATGGGGCCAAGCATCTGTTGCCGTGAGGTTCTTGACGATAACTCGATCTGTTTGTTTGCAATCTTCCAAGAGACAAAAGGCCCAACAATCACCGCAAGCAAAGCAACTGCAAGCGAGAGAACAGAAATGGTGGTGGGGTCAGTTACATTCATTTCACAATAGTCTTAGAAACATAGCAAATGATTATAAAGTTTCCGTATATCATCCTAAAATAACACGATATCTAGTTCTGGAGATCATCATGATGTTAGTTATTGTCCTTGGTTTAGTTCAAAGTCTGTTTCTGACCGATAGATCGAATTGGTTCAATGGATTCGACTGTCCGCTTATTCTTGGTATGCTGTCATTTGGTAACATGGGGCGAGTGGCTTCAATGGGTCGATAGCTGCTTATTCTTCTTTCGGTGTGAAAGTGGGATTCTCGTCTTCATCTTCTGATGAATGTTGTGGTTGCTCAAATTGCTTGGTCATTAAACGCTTAAATTCATTTGCTTTTCGTTTTAAATAACTATCCTCACATTTGCCTTGACGTTCCAACCAATGAACGGTATTCCCGGTTAATACGATGCTACCAGATACAACAAGCGTTGAAGCTCCACTAGCTAAAATAGCAGCAAGACAGATTTCATCATTACATCCAGATGGTATATCGCCATAAACTGCTAATTTACTCTCTTGGCTTAATAATTCGCAATCCCCATCATTTTTTTCATATTCAGGAATGAAAATGACGCAGGACTGTATGAGTAAACAAAAAAAAGGCAATGCTAGAATAGTTTTTATAAACATGGGTTATTTTAACTGTAAAACCAATTTCTTATCTAAATGAATAACCCCGCTGCAAGCTAGTTAACGTTCTCGTCAACATACGCTCTGGGTCGCTGTCGGCCGATACTGTTGAGAAACTCTGTTTTCGCTGTTGTTCGAAAAATATTAACTCCATACAAGAGTTTTAAGCAGAAAGGCGTGGGGAGATACTTATATTCCCGTTATGCTTTTCTATAAGGCTTAGATGCGCACATAAGTAGCAAGTGATTACTGTTTTAGGTGAAAACAGAATTTGCCAGAAATATTGAGATTCAGATTTTTCGAGTTTTTCAACAGCATCGGCCATAAGCTGACGTTAAACAAATAGATGTACCGCCCCTTAGTTATTATTTTTTAATAGCTTTTTTTCAGTGGGGAGACGCGGCCTAAGATCAAGTATCCGTGCCGAAATCTGCAGAGCAGATCCCATTTCTCTAACAATCTTTGACGCTTCTTCCTGAAGGACTGATTCTAGCCCCAAAACATCAAGAGATTCATTAGTATCAGGATGATCCCAAGTACGTGTCTTTGTAATGGTGACCAGCAAACAACCAGAGCGGCAAGCGTCAGATGCCATGTATTTTTTTACGAGCTGCTCGCTAATTGTGTCACGTAAATCTCGACCTGAGCGATTGTCACCTAACTTTAGCTCGATTACAGCCTCTAGGTCAGCTGTAACACTACGTAACCGAATATCAGTTTCTTTCTCATCAGCGGTAACACTTTCCTGATCAACTACATAAGCATTATTAGCAGAATTACGTAACTCTCGGGCGATCTCACGACGCATAATCTTCTCATCAACAATACCTGCCCATGCTGCGCGTGGTGAGTCGTCACGGAGTAACAAATCCTCAATATCATCAATGCGATCCAACAATAAAGAAAACATTTCGTCACGAGTAGTAGGTGCAGCTTCATTAAAACGATTAAGAGCCAACACATAAGATTCATCGCGCACCAGCCCGTCAACCTCTTCTGCCGCCGTCTCCTGTGCGATAAATAAAGCCCGATCACGAAAATGCGCGAAGAGAGGATCGTTAGACATTTCAATTTTAGCTGCCCATCCTTCAGCCCCTTTAGTATCAAGTAAAGCACCCAAAAGAGCGTTCCTTCCACATTCAGCGTAATCTCTGGAATCAAGGCTGAAAACACCATCGTGTGTAAGATCATCCTGTGGCCGCACATATCGATAAGCTAAACGCAAGAGACGTAATAGTAAGACTGGCGTAAAGTGTGAGTCATGAAGATCAATCTGCGTTTCATGATTGTGACGATCATCAAACAAAAGTCCTATCCATTCAACTCCTGATCCCGATGGCGATGGATCTAATTCATTAAATTGTTTTTCTAACTGTTTGGTCGCTTCAACAGGATCTAACTTCATCAATATAGGTAACCATACGCGCGCTAACTCGGGGGCATCATTTTCTGATAGCTGTTGCATAGCAATCGAACGTATATGCCCACAAAGACATGTATCACCATACTTCAAGAGAATCTTAACTACTTGTCGAAGACGATAAGCAACACGACCAATATCTTCGCCGTCTCGAATGCGCTGGTGGTTCTCATCAAGCCAGGCGCGGAGTCTAGGAACAAAAATAACAGCCACCTGAGAAGTGGCATGACTAATGTTTTGTAAGAGTAATGTGTGATATTGAGCAGTTGCTATCTCATTTAGCTCACTTGTAAGCTCAGGGCCAAGTACTCCTTCAACTGCACCAGAATGCACTTTTACAAGACTCTCTATCCATGATGGAAAACCATCTAATTCAATAGGGGCGTATCGTACTGCTAATTTTGCCTCTTCAAAAGTTAGTCTGGTAGCCCAATCTCTATTTTCAGATTCGGCCATGATAGCTGCAAGACCTAACTGCCATTTAACTAGATAGGTTCCCTTTTTATTATCTGGACGTTCACTACGAAGTATCGGTCGATCAGCTCGCCAAATATCCATCATAGTTAAACGCAACTGATCAGCTACTTCCTTGCTAAAGTATTGCTCAATAAAACGACGGTTCCACCCTTCTGCACGACTACCGTGACCAGCGCGTCTCATAACTTTCCATAAATCCAAGACAGTGCTTTCTTTACAATCAGGACTAAAAGCAGTTTGAGGGTTGTTTGCAACTTCTTGCCAGAACTGAATCCAGCTTGCGCGATTATTAGCTTCTAGTTGGTCCTCCTGTGCCTTGCGTTTTTTATGTTGCTTTTCCATACGTGCAAGCTGCTGATTAACAGGAGCGGGCTTTAACCAATCATCAATACGTGACATCAGAATAGGGCTATCAACAACGCACTTTCTCAACGTTAATATAACGTCCTGCTGATCACCTTTATCATTCAAGATATAGCGTAAGGCTGCTTCGAGCATTACAGCACGCTCATCAACTGTTCTTTTTGAATTTAAAAGGCTTGCTAGAATCCAATCTCTATCCTTACCGGAATTTACACTGATCGCACCGTAACGGTTAACTTCAACAAAACGGGACCACGAATTTTCATGAGAGTGATAGCTCTGAATGAATGCGTCATCAGCCCAAAATGTCACCTCTCTTACTGGCCCAGGCATTTCCGCTAGCACCTTCCGTAATTCGCTGATCGGCTTATCTTCGTTGTTTTCTTTACCGGAAAATCGAAGAGCAACAACACATGAGTTTATAACATCATCTGAAGCATCCCCCTCCTTTAATAGACGAAGGCAGACTGCAGCCAAGGGTATAACCAGGTGTTCACTGGGAGTTTGAATATGAGGCCATTTTTCTTTTTGCCATTCAACTCCTTCGACCACGAAGTTAGTTAACCCTATTCGCATTGCGGCAAGATAGTCAGGAGTTATGTTGGTCTCAGCAATAGAACCAGGCAAGCGATAACCTAGCTCATCACTCACGCTATCTCGAGGCTCAGAGACACGTGAGAGAATAAGGCACAAGCGTTGAGCCGAAATATTCGCTGGAAAGAGCTGCAGTACTGCACTTTTAACTAACCGATCTGGCCAGATATCGGGGCTCGTTTCCATCGATAAGATTATTTCTTCGATACGAGAGTCGTTTAGCTTAACCAAAACTTCAAGCGCATCTAATCGTTCCCCATCATCCTTTTTTTCGTGCATAACAACCGAATAGGAGATATCAGCACCATCTGGTATGGGAGCCGCCGCCATCAGTTCTAAAAGAAGCTCTCGCACCTCTGGATTTTCGATTCCAGACGCCCACAGCTGTATGATTACCTCGGAAAGCTCAATTGACGCGAAGCGATGAACTTGTATTAGAGGAACATGTAAACCCCGCCAACTCCCCTGACTATGGCGCTTAACATAAGCACTTATAACATTGATACGTTGCTGTACTGTTAGTGATTCAGGGTCACCATGATCGAGTAAGATGCTGGGCTCACGATCGCGTAATTCACTAAAAACACTTAATTGTGATAGAGCCAACCACGCTACTACAGATCGCATTGATGGCTTGACAATCTCTATTCCTTGAAGAGTGTCCGCGAAAAGTAACCGCTTTACGGCCTTCATCGACATACCATTTTCGAGCATGTGTTCCAGACGGTGAGCCGCAAGATATTCGACCACAGATCTATGATGAAAACGTACACGACCATAACTGGCAAACCCGAAAAGGGCTCTTTCTAGTAAAACTCCTCTTTCATCATCAGACCAATCTGGCAAAATAGATGCTGGATCTAACGCCGTCCCTGGTTCACCATCTACATCCGCTTTAGCACTGTGCCGAAAAGTTAATTTACGTGTCAGTAGCGCTGCGAGAGCAAGACGACTAGCTCCTTCAAATGCTTTGGCCTCAGCGAGTTGAGTTTTTTCTCCTCGATCTACCCTCGGCTTTAACTTTATTGTAATGTTGTATGCAACCTGGTCTTTGTGCGTTCTAATACGCTTATGATCTCGCCAATCGACACATAATTCGATTAGATCTTGAGGTCGCCGAGCAAAATCTTCAGCATTACGCCTACGTATATCTTTGAGTAGCGCATCTGCATCTGTTACACCCTGAATTCCTGCCATTTCCTGAATCTGTTTATCTGACAGAGGCATTAAAGCAACAATACGAAAGTCTGAGGCATCACCCTTCGCTTTCTTGCCATTTTCATTGTCACACCCCTTATTCATTGCAATGTCAGCGAACGACTCATCATTGAATAATACAGATTCACTTTTCTCAGGGACAGGGAGGTACTTTCGGACAAGGCTAGAATCTACGGGTATAGGGCGAGTTGTGATCACTACTCTAATGCGCCCTAGCTGTCCAGATAATGCTTTATTGAGTTTCTTTAGGGCTGTTTCAAAAGAACCAAGCGTTAACTTTAATTCGTCTATAGAGTCGAGAAATATGGTTGCACAGTCAGACTGCGATGAGAGCCAAGCTCTGAAACGCGTTTCTTCTTCATGAGACAAAAGATCGTCTATATTATTTCGAGCAAGTTCCGCTAGCTCAAAAAAAAAGGCAGGTTCACCTAAGCTCCACAATCTTTTCTGTTCAGTCTGACATTCGAAGGTCTTACCCGTACCAGCCTCTGAAATAATTAAAATACGACTAGACTTTAGTAGCTCATCCCACCTGAACGATCCATACCAGCCCATTTGAGCCAATATCGAAGCTTGCTCAAAACTATTAGCCATCTCGTCAGAAATGTTCTGAAAACTGCGCTGAATTCTAGCCAACTCTGGTTCTGCTGATGTCATTGTATTTTTAGTTCATCTTAAAATTTGACTATACTGAGATTGCTAAAACATCCAATCTATCCAGCAGTGCCGGAAATTCTGAGTCCAATTTGCTTAATCGGCTCCGCTTGTGGTCAGAAGAACGCCTAAGCACAACCGCTAAATTATTTTTCCTCAATGTCTGCTTTGGGTCGATACTGTTGAAAAACTCGAAAAATCTAAATCTCAATATTTCTGGCAAATTCTATTTTCACCTAAAACAGTAATCACTTGTTACTTATGTGCGCATCTAAGCCTTATAGAAAAGCATGACGGGAATACTAAGTATCTCCCGACGCCTTTCTGCTTAAAACTCTTGTATGGAGTTAATATTTTTCGAACAACAGCAAAAACAGAGTTTTTCAACAGTATCGGTCGACTCCGGCACTTCATTTTGACTAACTGAACGGGTCCCCTATCAGGAAACAAAGCAATTTAGTCTCGACCACCTCTGACACTGCCTGTTAGATCAGATCTAAGTTAATATATCCAAACATGTCATTCATTAATGAATATCAATAATTTAGATGTTTCTTCAGATGGAATTTCAGGACACTACTGACCCAAAAAGTTTTAACCCATTATTTGAAAGATGCTTACGAACTGATTCATAAGATGATTCGTCCATCCCTAGTATTTTTATGATTTCTTTGGCTAAGCTTCTTGCTGATTTTATAGTAGGATTTTTTGATTGAATCCTACGTGCTGCATCTATCCACCTGATTTTCTCTTCCTTAGAATACTTCTCGACTTCTTTTCCACCTTTTAGACCCCATTCGCGAACTTGAATTAACCGTCTTTTTCCGACTTCAATATTTTTAGCGTTGCTATCCAAATATATATTTTTCCGATGCATTGCAATCTCAAGCGAGGCAGCATGATAACGAGTCAGATAAAACTTTAATTCTCTAATACAATAATCAATCCAGACCTCGCCGCCCGGCACCTCTCTGAAGTACATTGCCATTTCAAGCGACCGGGCAACAGCATGGTAGGCTGGCTCGTAATGACTGCATATCTTCCCATTTGTTTCAAATAATCGGCCTTCTTCAAGCTCGTTAACAAGAAAATGCAACTCATGAGAGTCATTCATGCGTTTCATGAATTCTTGATCCTCTTTGGAACACCAATCATCAGATTGGAAAAATTGCTCATACTCAATACAGGCTTTTCTTAAATAACCCATCATTCCGTAAACCAGCGAATGATTGACTAGATCCAGCCATTTTTCCACAGGTGATTCCTGGGTAATTAATGAGCATAAGGCTTCACCTAATTTATCAATTTCTCCAACAACATAGTCTAGTTCCCCCATATCACTGAAAATAAGTATCTCTTCAGTACGAGGGTAACGTCTTGGAAGTTCTTTCTTTTCTGGTTCGCTAGTAGCTTTTGGCATAGCACCCCTTCAAAGTGTGCCTTCAGACGAGGTGCTACCCAAGGCGGTGAAGGTCTCCGCTTTATCGTCTGGCCGGACTATGGGTAGCTTTAAGAAGACGGTTACATTGACATCAAAATAATTATGACACAAATAATTCTAATTCTGAATATTGAAACCATTGGTTAGATTTGTGGGCACCTCTAAGACTCATTGAAAAACATAACGGAATACTGAGTCTCTCTCGACATCTTTCCGCCTAAAGCTTCCGTAAGGAGTGAATATTTTGGCTATATCATCGTTACTTACTGATTTTTATGCAACTAACTGAGTTATATACAAAATATTATTTATTGGTCAATTTATTTATGGCCTGTTTGTAAAAAACAAGCGTTAATTTATAGCTACCAACGATTAACTATGACATAAAAACACTATTATTCGCGCCATTAAAAGGTTGCAACAGAGCATTTCCGCGCTGCATTTTTAGCCTAAAATAGACTGAATTCTCTAAATAATAGGGCATTGTCCGACCGCTTTTTGCTTAATTTGAAAAAGTAGGACGGATGGAAAGATAATGATCATGAGAGTTTCAGCCATTGCGTCCGACTTGCCCGACCTGCCCGACCAAAAAATGAAGAGGTCGGAATAAAACTCAAAAAATAAAATGCAAAAATCAGGTTGCCTTTCCGAAGATTGGAACAACACTTTCACCTTTTTCCAGCCCTTCTAAATAATCACTCCACCATTGCATCATTTTTATTCGTTCGGGTAAATATTTTGCCCGGTTGTATGCGCCACGTACTTCATTTTTCTCACCATGCGCCAGCTGTCTTTCAATCGCATCAGGGTTAAAGCCTGCTTCATTTAATGCGGTACTGGCAACAGCCCGGAAACCGTGGCCGGTCATCTTGCCTTTGTAGCCTAAACGATAAAGAGCGAATAACAATGTGTTGTTGCTGATTGGTTTTTGTGGGTTACGACCTGGTAATAAAAACCGGCTATCCCCTGCTTTAGTTTTGAGTTCTGCAAGGATTTTTAATGATTGGGTGGATAACGGTACTACATGCTCATTTCTCATTTTCATACGCGCACTGGGAACAACCCATAGCGCATTTTCTAAATCAAACTCTGACCATAAAGAACCAATTAATTCATTGGTTCGAGTGAAGGTATAAGCCAGAATTTGCAATGCTAACTGTGTTTGCTTATCACCTATGGCCTCATACTGGGAAATAGAACGAAGTAGTTCTGGCAGTTCTTCAGGCTTAACAGCCGCCTGGTTCTTCTTCTTGTGTGGGGTTAATGCGCCTCTCAAATCAATAGCAGGATCACGACTACAACGACCAGTTATAACACCATAGCGGAATACTTGGCTGCATACACCTAAAACTCTATGTGCCAGGTCATAAGCACCACGTTTTTCAATCGTACGTATGGTATTTAATAGCTCAGGAGCTTCAATTTTGTTTATTGGGTGTCTGCCAATATAAGGAAAAATATTTACTTCTAGTCTGCGCAATACATCTTTTGCATGACTTTTAACCCATATATTTAATTGCTTTGAGTACCACTCACGGGCGACGGCTTCCATACTATTTTCAACAGCTTCCTTACTCTGTTGTTTCCTTATACGACGTTCCATGGACGGGTCAAGATGTTGATCCAGTTTTCCCCGTTCAAGCTGAGAATTTTCTCTAGCCTGTTTTAATCCTATTTTTGGATAGACTCCGATTGATATGGATTTTTCTTTGCCATGAATCTTATACCGTAACCGCCAATACTTACGCCCGTCAGCATATACCCAGAGGTAAAGCCCCTCACCATCATGAAGCTTACGAATTTTCTTACCTTCACTGGTGGCGTTCTTACAAGTAACGTTATCAAGGGCATGACGAGTAGTCAAAATGTGGTAACTTTTATTAGTTAAAAATAGTTAC
>JAJFJG010000069.1 GCA_021774265.1 Nitrosomonas sp. | reverse complement strand
CGTGCGCGTAAGGAAGATATCCTGGCATTAGAGCTTGTCACCGATGGCTTGCAGAAACTATTTTCAAATAAAAATCCGACACTCACGCGATTACGCAATCTTGGGTTTGAGATTACCAATCAATTGCCGTTATTAAAGAATCGCCTCATACAGCATGCGCTGAGTTAAACGCGCATAAACTATCAATTCCCAATCTGGAGTCATTATGTCCAACCGTTTGAATGTACTAGTTTCAATCTTGTTCCTATCTTTTTTATCTGCCGAGGTCTTGGCAGAAGACGCAGCGATGAAAGAAAAAATTCAAACACATTTCCCTGGTGAAGAAATTCAGAGTTTGAAAAAGACCCCTTACTTGGGGTTGTACGAAGTAGCCGTGGGTGGTGAATTGTTTTATACCGATGAGGCGGCAGATTATTTCTTTTTCGGCCATGTGATTGACACCAAAACTAGAACCAGCCTAACCAACGTGCGTTTACAAGAAATCAAGGATGCACGTCGGATCGCGATTGATTCGTTGCCATTGGAGCACGCGATCAAAACCAGCCGAGGCAATGGCAAACGTTCTGTGGCTGTATTTACCGACCCACATTGCCCCTATTGCAAACAGCTAGAGAAACAGCTCGTTGATGTCACTGATATCACGATTTATACGTTTCTTTATCCCGTGTTAAATGGTTCGGTTCAGCGTGCAACAGCGATTTGGTGCTCCGATGACAAGCTTAAGGCTTGGGATGATTATATGCTGAGGGATGTCCCACCAACAGGCAAAGACTGCGAAAACCCGCTTACTACATTAGTTCAGATTGGTCGAGAACATAAAATTACCGGTACACCGACGCTGATTTTTGCAGATGGCTCAATTATCGGCGGATTAGTTCCAACCGATCAAATTGAAGAAAGACTCAATAAAGCGATGAAGAAGTAAATCTACGCGTTATTTCCGGGTGGTTACACTAGTTTGAGCAATCTTAGACGACGTATAGCCATTCGGCAGGAGAGCCCAAATTTTCCCTTTCTGCTTCATTTTCCCCGCTTGCTCCGCAGCTTCTTGCCCAAATCCCCAGAAAAAATCAACGCGTACATTACCCTTGATAGCACTACCCGTATCTTGGGCAACCATTAAGCGTTGTAATTCTTTATCAGTATTTGGCCACGTTGTCTCAAGAAATACTGGCGCACCTTGTGGCACAGCGCGTGGATCAATAGCGATACTTCTGCCAGCAGTCAGCGGCACACCCATCGCACCCAATGGGCCTGATAAGTCATTGGGTAGTTCACGGAAAAAGATGTAGCGCGAATTTTGGTGAAGCAGTTCATCCAGCTTATCTGGGTTCTGTTCGCCCCATTGTTTAATACCTTGCATGGAAGCCTGCTCCAATAGCAACTCGTTACGTTCGACCAACAATTTCCCAATTGAGCTATAAGGATGACCATTATGGTCAGCATAACCTATTCTGAGTATTTCCCCGTCTTCTAACACAACGCGACCCGACCCCTGAATCTGCAGAAAGAATAATTCTACTTCATTGTCCACCCATAAAAATTCATGGTGACGCAGAATATCAGGGTATTGTTTTATTTCAGCACGAGTGTAATAAGGGACAATCTTATTTCCATCAAAACGACCGCGTGGGCTGATATTCTCAAATTCAGGATAGACTTCCCCCAGATCAACAGAAAGAAGGTTGCCTGGCGCGGCATGGAGTGGATAACGAAAACGATCGGATGGTTGGCGACTGCCTAGTAATAATGGTTCATAGTAGCCGGTGACAAGCCCGTCATCAGTACCGTCATTATTTATGATTTGATAAGGCGATAAATAAGTTTCAAAGAAATCTCTTAATGCGACATTGTCTGGCTGCTGAATCGTTGCAGCCACAGTACAAACCTCCTTCCATTGTGGTGCGTTAATTAAAACGCCACAGCTTTGCAGAAAAGCATCCCATGCGGGCAGGATGTCATCATTCTCCCAGCCCGTTAATTGCGACCAATCAGTCACGATAAGGTTGGGTCTTATAGTTGACTCCTTAGGTATCGAACTGGTTGGTTCTGCTACCTTATTTAACTCATTTGACAGAGGAGCTGTCTCAGAAGTACATGCGTTCAACAGCAGCACTAATGTTATTACTGGAAAACTTAATTGGATTTTCATTAAATTTTAGTTAGAGTGTCATTCTCAAATTTATTAACTATACATCAACCTAAACTATGTGGGTAATCGCAATCGAAGCAATTCTGGCTTTAGGGCTATTGATTTTCATTATATGGTGGACCATGTTTTCTGGAAGTAAAAAAGACGACGACAAAGATTGATGTTTTCATTTCTTTTTTATACAGGATTATCAATGTCAATAAATTGGTGCGTAATACCAAATTGTTGTACGAGATGCTCGCCCAGCGCTTGCACGCCGTAACGCTCAGTCGCGTGATGGCCTGCAGAAATAAATGCGACGCCTGATTCACGGGCGTTATGTACCGTTTGCTCTGAGATCTCGCCCGTGATAAATGCATCCACGCCGAGTTGAATCGCTTCGTCAAAGTAACTTTGGGCGGCACCCGTACACCAAGCGACGCGACGTATAGCCTTTTCTCTATCACCAATAACCATCGGGTCACGTAAGAGTGTTTGTGAAATTTTTACGCTCAGCTCGCCAAGTGTCATCGATTGCGCTAAATTCCCATATACGGCAATATCCTGTTCACCAAAGCGGCCTGTTTCAATCAACCCTAGTTTTTGCCCCAGCTGTACGTTATTTCCAAAGTCTGGGTGGATATCTAATGGCAGATGATAAGCAAACAAATTAATTTTATGAGACATTAATAAGGCAATGCGATGATGTTTTAGGCCAACGAGGCGCTCATTCTCACCACGCCAAAAATAGCCATGATGCACGATAATTGCGTCAGCATTGGCGACCACTGCGGCCTGGAGTAGCTCAAGAGAGGCGGTGACGCCACTAATTACAGTCTGAATGTTGTCTTTCCCTTCCACTTGAAGCCCATTTGGGCAATAATCACGAAAGCGGGGAATCTCCAACAATTGATTGAGGTAAACTTCAAGTTCATTACGATGCATAAATTTTATTTCCTATCATTAATGGTCTATCCCTAATCTACTCTTCAATTTTATAGTAATACTTTAACAACATGCATAGACTCTGGCTAACTTTCACACAAACTATAACCATCATCCTTGCCATATTCTTTGTCGTTTCGACTTTACGACCAGAATTATTGCCCTGGAGTCCGCGCAACACCCTTATTACGATCAAGGAAGCTGCGCCGATAGGAATTGAGAGATCGGATAGTTTTCATAACGCCGCAAAAAAGGCAACGCCATCAGTTGTCAATATATTTACGAAAAAAGAGAGCAAAGCGCAAGCGCACCCTTTGTCAGAAGACCCCAACGCTCAAGAGTTCTTGGGCGATCGTTCAGAACCCAGAAAACGCCGCACAGCTAACCTAGGATCAGGTGTCATTGTCAGCCCAAAAGGATACATTCTAACTAATCATCATGTCGTGGCAACAGCTGATGAAGTAGAAGTTGCATTAATTGATGGCAGAAAAGCTATAGCGCGTGTTATTGGCTCTGATCCAGAAACAGATCTTGCCGTGTTAAAGATAAGCCTGAAGAATTTGCCCGCGATTACGTTCGGTCAATCAGATGATGTTATGGTGGGTGATATTGTACTTGCCGTTGGCAATCCTTTTGGCGTAGGACAGACGGTTACGATGGGAATCGTTGGCGCACTGGGACGTTCCCAAGTCGGCATTAACATGTTTGAGGATTTTATCCAAACAGACGCGGCTATTAATCCCGGTAATTCAGGCGGTGCATTGACGGACACGTCCGGTAACTTGATTGGTATTAATACTGCCATATTTTCACGTAGTGGCGGCTCTCTGGGTGTTGGCTTCGCCGTTCCAGTTGATGTGGCCAAACAAATAATGGTTCAAATAATTGATACAGGAAGCGTAACAAGAGGCTGGCTTGGGATAACAATGCAAGATATTACTAATGAATTAGCTGAGTCATTTGGCCTTGAAGATGTCTCAGGTGTGTTAGTTCCTGCTGTACTGAAAGATGGCCCAGCTGATTTGGCCGGTATTAAACCGGGTGATATTTTAATTGCCATTAACGGCATACCAATGGCGCATTCTTCAGATATTCTGAATTTGGTGGCAGAATTACCACCCGGTGTAGAAGTGCCGATTACCATTGTGCGTGATAATAAAGAAATGACTGTCCAAGTTTTAGTTGGTACACGTCCACAGACACAGCAAAATTAGTCTTCTGTTATTTTCTCTATCGTACCGAATAAATAGTGGCGATAAACATTAATAAAAATTATATCTATGACTAAATCACCATCGGCGACAGCTTTCTTGAACAAAATAATCCACTGGTTTGATCTGAATATACTTGGGCTTGGGCGTGAAATGCGACTTTCTTATCTGCCGCCGCTTATGGTTTACGCTGCAGCGGGAATTTCTGGATTGACAGCTATCGTTGGCACATTTTATGTCAAAGAACGTTTAGGGTTATCTGCTGAATTCTTAGCCATGTTGGGATTTTGGATGATGTTGCCGTGGGCGTTAAAAATGCCCCTGGGCCACCTAGTGGACCTGATGTGGCGTTGGAAAGGCTGGCTGGTTTATATGGGCGCAGCTTTGGTTGCGCTCAGCCTGTTGATTATGATTGGGCTACTTGGCCATACTGATGACATGCTCGAGATTGCATCGGTAGAAACCTGGTTTGTGGCCTCTGCATTGCTAGCGCCCATTGGTTATGTCTTACAAGATGTTGTTGCGGATGCGATGACGGTTGAAGCCGTGCCACGAGTGAATGTTGAAGGCGAGGCACTGGGGCTGGATCAGCGCAAACAAATGCATATCACCATGCAAACACTGGGACGTGTTGCCATTATTGGTGGTGGTATTCTTGTTTCTCTGGTTAATGTGTATGTGTTGCGTGATGCAGCTACGCTACCTGAAGCAGAGAAGGCCGCTGTTTACTTGTTTGTCTATGAACTTGCCCTGATTATTCCCATGATTTCTATTTTAGGCGTGGTATTTGCGGCCTGGATACAGCGCCGGGACTTAAAGCGATTTATGGTTCAAGGTCATAACCGACAGGAAAGCATGGCATTGATGGGACTTCATACAGATCCTCCGCCAATTAACTGGTGGATACTAGGCGGCGGATTAGTTTTTGTGGTGATGTCACTGGGTATTGGTCTAAGTCGTATGCCCAATGGTGAGGAAATCATTTTTTGCTTGTCCATGAGTATCGTATTGTTTCTGATGTGGCGTTTGGTGGGCGAACTAGATGCTGATGCGCGTCGCGTGTTAGTCGGAACCGCTATTTTGGTATTTGTATTTCGTGCATTGCCTGGGCCGGGCGCGGGTTCTACCTGGTGGATGATTGATGAGCTAGGCTTTGATCAGCAATTTCTTGCCACATTATCATTGGTGGGTGCCTCACTAACATTATTCGGCATGTTTATTTTTCGCCGCTTTATGGCCGAGAAATCAATTGCCTATATTATCGGTTTCCTAACCATAGCTAGTACCGTGTTGTCTCTACCAATTGTGGGCATGTTTTTTGGCTTTCATGAATGGACTATGTCAGTAACTGGCGGGGTTGTTGATGCACGTTTCATCGCCCTGATTGATACCGCACTGGAGTCACCGTTAGGGCAGATCGCCATGATTCCCATGCTCGCGTGGATTGCCAATTCAGCACCTGAGAAACTTAAAGCCACGTTCTTTGCGGTGATGGCTTCGTTTACTAATCTAGCCTTGTCCGCTTCACAACTGGGTACAAAATATTTAAATCAGATCTTTGAAGTGACACGTGAAGTGAAGGAGCCAACTACCGGTGTAGTTTCAATCCCTGCCGATTATAGTGAATTAGGGCAATTATTAATTATTGTCACCATCGTCGGCTTTGTTTTACCTTTATTAACGATACTGTTGGTGAAGCACTCGCGGTTTCGAAATGCTTAGGGGAAGGTATTATTTTGGCTAATGCGCTTTCAAGTTATTGAGTCCGTAATTAAATTTGTGTAACTGCCATCATTCCCACTCATTATGAGTAAGGATAGGCAGATTATTAAGCAAGAAGAATTAGAATTATTTGCATGTGAAGCGGCACTAAATGTGGAGCTTGATGAACATTTAGGGTATAGCAAATACGAAAAATCAGGGTCAGGAAATAACCGTAATGGGTATACCAGCAAGACCTTGCGGACAGAAGACGATCAAATTGAACTTAATACGCCACGTGATAGGCTAAGCCGCTTTGAGGCGCAGCTGGTCAAAAAAGGTCAAACTCGTTTCACCTCAATGGATGACAACGCGAGAAATTGTCTCGACATTTAAGGAAATGTACGGTGCGGATGTTTTTGCCACGCTGATTTCTAACGAGACTAATGCTGTCATTGACCGAGTTACTGAATGGCAGTCTCGCCCACTTGATGTAATCTATCCTATCGTTTATCTGGATTGTATTGTGCTCAAAATACGCCAGGACAAGCAGGTAATCAATAAAGCGATATACCTGGCACTGGGTGGGTGTCAATACACCCTCTGTTATTAAATCAGGGCAGCCATTTGATGAAAACTTTAGCCATCCAGGGCTTGCAAGTCAGACAGTATCTGACCCTAAAGTTATTCTTATTCTTTATTAACTTAATGCCGTTCGGGTCTATCCCCTTTTTATTCTTTTTATTTCATGCCTTCTTATGGCAAAAAACCTTCTGCCTAATACTTAGACTGAAGGTTTTTTGTTAGTATAGATACGGAAGATAATGCTACTTTTGCTACCTACCCACCCTACTTTAAAAAGACTAATTCACAGCTTAGAAGCCGAAATCAGCCAATGAAACAGCTGGTGTACTTGTAAGTATGATCATATCATCAGTACCCACGTCCAGATTACCGTTACCATTGGTATCAATGAATATCAAGGTATCATTTGTTGCGTCGTCTGCAGTTGCTGTTCCATCAATATTGTCGAAATCACCAGAAACTGTTGCCACACCACGCTGAACACCCGTATCTAAAAAGAAATCATCAATGGTTGTCGTCGTCCCATCTATTAAATCTAAAGCTGCTGCTGGGGTAAGTGCTGGACCAGCCAATGCTGAAGCTAATTGACCTGTGAAACCAAACGAACCCAGATCAACGGTATCTTCGCCACTTACAAAACCAACTACAGTGTCATGCAACTCTTCACCTTCATCATAGCCGCCATTAATATTGGCGTCTGTAAAGCCAATTTGTGCGTCGCCTGCATTGACAATCAACGTGTCAGAAGCACCTGCAGCACTGGTAATTGAGTCCCCACCTTGCCCTGCATTGATCGTAGAACCTGCTGTACCTACAATCAAAGTATCTGCACTTTCTGAACCGAGAATGGAAATGGCTTGAGTGGAAGCCAGTTCCCCCATAATCAACCCTGCTGAACCACTTGCATCAATCGATGTAAGTGTAATATTTGCAGCATCTGTACCAGCCACTTCTGTATCAAACGTCGTGATAGTTAATGCATGATCACCCGTTACCTTAAGCGTTGCTGCGTCTGTAGAAAGGCTGGTAAGAATGTTGAATACACCCGCAACATTATCGGCATGGGTATTTGAATCAAGCGTAACCGTCTCAACACCCGCTATTACAATCTCATCAATCGTTAAGTCATTCGTATCATCTGTCGTTGCAACTGTTCCAGCACCACCAGGATGACCAAATACCGCTGTTGACTGAGCACCAGTGATATCAATCTCCAAGGTATCCGAAGTGCCTGATGCATCATCAAGTACAAATGTCGTATGGAAGGTGGTCAAAGCAACATCAGCGTTACCTGTATCAGCAAAACTTATTGTTTCGTTTGTAATGCCTGAAACGATTACAGCATCAGCAGCAGTATCAGCATTAATTAATACACCCGTAAAACCTTTGTCTTTCATTGAGTAAGTACCTGCTGCTGCACCACCTAATGCCAAAGTTTCAAAATTCACTGCTTTTGCTAACGTAGCTGCATCAAAATTAGCTGCCACGGTAATGCCTAGTGTATCTGTGCCATCGCCACCATCAATCGTTGCATTAGTTCCTGCACTACCTTGGTCGTTTGCACCTAGGTTAACGGTATCATCTCCAGCACCTGTATTGACTGCTGTAATAACGGTCGCGCCCATGGTTACGGTATCAGCACCTGAGCCGGAATTTACTGAAACAGTATTTGCACCAGTTGTTACTGTAAGACCACCATCCAGCTCTGTCGCATTAACTGTTACACCATTTGTTGCGCCATTATCATCAAGTGTATTTAAATCAACATCGCCAGCACCAGAAACTGTAACAACAGCATCATTAGCCAGTGCAGCCGTAGCTGACAAGGTTAGATTACTTGCCGCCACAACATTAACCGCTGTTGCAGCACCTAAAACAGCGGCACCACGTACTATTGTCGCGCTATCATCATTTACCGTTACATTTACCGTTGTTGCAGCCGCTGCTGTAATAACATCCACGTCATTCACAATAGTATTTGTATTTCCATTAGCAAATGTCAGATTCAATGTTTCTATACCAGCGACATTCAAATCATTATCACCATCCCCACTGGTTTCAACCGCGCCTTTAATTGTCACATGTGCTGAATCTGCTGATCCAGTCACCGAATTATAGGTAATAGTAGCAACACTATCTGTAAAATCTTCTAAGGTTACCGCTGTAGATGTTTCGAGGTTACTTAAACCATATACGGTAGCGCCGCCATCAGTACCTGTAACACCTCGTGCCATTATTGAACTAAATGCTATTCCACCTGCATTCAGGCTTTGAGCTCCTGCAGTTGCAGCAGCACTGTTTACTTTCAACATTTCAATATTTGATATATCAGCTGTAGTCAAACTAACAGCCGCAGCATCAGATGTTAAGCTAAGCGTATCATTACCATCATTACCATTAATGACATCACCCAAGGTAAGAGTCGCTCCTGTACCAACCAAACCAATAACAGTATCATTACCAGTTGCACCATCAACACTATCTTGAAGCGTTGTTAAAGTAAACGTACCCGCACCATCAACCAAATCAACTGTAGCTGTCTTTGTGCCGGCGCCCATCGTTGCTGTCACGCTATATGACTCAGGCAATTCTGTAAGACTATCGACTTGACCAGTAACTGTAAATGTAGCTGTTGTTTCACCCGCTAGAATTGTAGCCGTTTGCGGGTTAAATGTACCTGCGGAGAAATCATTCAGATTGGTATCGCCTGTACCTTGATCGGCAGCTGTTGCATCACTTGGAGTCACTGTAAATGTAACAACCGTATCTTCAGTCACTGCTTCGCTAGCTGTTACTGTAAAGGTTGCTGGCGAGCCTTCTTGTACTGTGGTGGCATCAGAAGTCAACGTGAAAGTACCCGCATTGACAGAAGTGCCCGGCGCAGCGGCTACAAGCGCATCAATTTCTGCTTCAGTTAATGCGGCATCGCCTGTTACACCTGACAGCGCGGCTTGTAGGTCAGCTATGCTTGTTGAACTTTTTGCTGCAGAGTAAGCTGCAGAAACAGCTGCTTTGTTACTTAACAAGAGGGCTGTCGGTGCAAACTCTGCTGCCAGATTTGGGTCTTCAAGGAAATTAACGGCCTCAAGAACTAAGTCACCCGCACCCACGCCATTTGTCAAACCATCAGTAAAGAAATCTATTGCTATAGTTGCTGGGCTTCCTGCAACGTCATCCGCTGTTAAGCCGAAGTTACCAGCTAATACAACACCTATTTCAGCCGGGGTAGTTGCGCCACCTAAGCTGTCTGTAAAGATACTTGTAGCGACCATTTCTTTTGCAAAAGCCAGTTCCGTACCCGGAAAAGCTTCCAGATCCGGCAAGAAGGTTGCGCCAGGCGCTGCATTAAATATACCCGAAACAATTTTTAAAAGTTTTTCACTGTTTATAGCCATGGGAGCTCCCTCGAAGAATTAAAAATTAAAATCTATTGAAACAATAATACAAAAACTTGCAAGCTTTTACTCTGCCTCTTTACACTAAACATTATTATAAACACACAATATACGCTTGCATAAAAAGCCAAGTTAGGGTGCATTCTGCACAAAACCCACTGTCTTTGCAAGCAATCTCTAGTACTTTCGTACAAGTCCTGTTGCTTATTTACAACAATGACAAGCATCATACCAGCACATGTTAAAGAGGAATGTTCAAAATGAGCGATAAAAACCTGCTTTATAGAAATAATTGTTTTAAAAATATTTAATGCGAGTTGTTTTCACGCAAATTTTTCGGAACAAATCTGCGATAATGCATTTTTCACAATCTAATATTACTATTCCTTGCGGTCATTTAATTTCGCTTTTTTATCTATATTTCGCAGTTTACGGCAAAACCATGCGTTGATTTTACAAATGGTTAAACGCGAAGTAATGAGCCGTTACAAGGGCTCTTTCTTAGGCCTATTTTGGTCACTGATCAACCCTATCCTCATGCTGGCAGTTTATACTTTTGTTTTTAGTGTGGTCTTTAAGGTACGATTGGATCAAGATAATGGTCTGTATGATGACAAAACCAGCTTCGCGCTCGTGTTGTTTGCTGGGCTTATTATATTTAACCTATTCTCTGAATGTATCTCACGTGCTTCTGGTTTAATTCTTGCCAATATTAACTACGTGAAGAAAATTATCTTTCCGTTAGAAATTTTACCGTGGGTGACTTTAGGCTCAGCACTTTTTCATGCAGGTATCAGTTTTCTGGTTTTGCTGGCTTTCTTATTAGCCACAGGTCATCCCATACACTGGACGGTTATCTGTTTACCTGTTGTGATACTTCCGCTCCTGCTATTTATTATGGGTTTAATGTGGCTACTGACTTCCATCGGTGTATTTGTTAGAGATATCGGGCAATTTATCGGTCTGATTTTAACGGCGATGCTATTCATGAGTCCGATTTTTTACCCTGCATCGGCGTTGCCGGAATCTGTGCGCAGCTATTTATTCCTCAATCCACTCACATTCATCATTGAGCAAACACGGGCTGTTATTTTGGCGGGCAACCTACCTGATTGGACGGGTCTGGCAATTTATTACATCATGGCTCTATTCACCGCTTGGATGGGGTTAGTGTGGTTCGAGAAAACACGCAAGGGATTTGCCGATGTCCTCTAACCCCATGCCTAGCAAAACAGCCATAGTTGCCAACAACCTGTCCAAATGCTATCAATTATATAATCAACCAAAAGATCGCTTAAAACAATTCTTATGGCGCGGTAAGCGGCAATATTATCGCGAGCTATGGGCATTACGTGATTTTAATTTTTCGGTTACGCAAGGCGAAGTCGTCGGCATTATTGGTCAAAATGGTTCCGGCAAGTCGACTTTATTACAAATGGTTTGTGGCACACTGACACCCACGAGCGGCGAGGTGCAGGTAAAAGGTCGCATAGCCGCATTATTAGAGCTGGGCGCTGGATTTAATCCCGAATTCACTGGGCGTGAGAACGCCTTTATGAGTGCAGCTATTATGGGGCTGAGTCAGGCTGAGATCGCTGAACGCATTGATGAAATCATCAATTTTTCTGGGATCGGTGATTTTATTGATCAACCCGTTAAGACATACTCCAGCGGCATGTATGTGCGCCTTGCCTTCTCGGTAGCAATTAATGTGGACCCTGATATTCTAGTGATAGACGAGGCACTATCAGTTGGAGATGGCGCATTTTCCCGCAAATCGTTTAATCAAATTATGTACATGCGTGACGCAGGAAAAACCATTTTGTTTTGCTCGCATTCGTTATTTCAGGTTGAGTCTTTGTGCGCACGCGCCATCTGGATTAACAGCGGCAAAATTATAATGGATGGCGGTTCGGCTGATGTGGTTGCGGCATACCAAGGATTCCTCGACCAAAGCGTGTTGCATCCTACCACCGAGACAATTCTGTCAGATGCTGACACACCAACACCAACCGCAGATATTGAACATGCACGTAGCAGTGCACATCTTGGTAAAGTAACAGTAATCATCGATGGTATAAGCGATCCATCTAAAATTATTTTAAGCGGTCAATCTAGTATTGCGGTACAAGTTAGCTTTTCCTCTGACCCGGCACTGCCATGTCCCAACATTGCCATCACACTGCATGCAATAGACGGGCGCACACTCACTAGTGCAGCCACTTGGGAAGATAATATCACCTTGCAGCGCTCCTCTGATGGGTCGTGCCAGGCTTGTCTTACCTTTGATCAACTACCATTACTCAAAGGTGAATATCATCTGAGTGCGCACTTATTGTGTGAGCGAGGTCTACATATTTATGATTCAGCGAATGGCGTTGCCACGCTCAAAGTACAGCAATCTGGTCGTTTACAGGGCTATTTCGTGATGCCGCATAATTGGAAATGTTAATGTCAAACTCCACAACCAATTCAAACCGGGTCTATCAAACACTAGATCCACTTACAGCTACCACTATCAATAAAAAATGGGCGTGCCGCTGGACATCAAAACATGATCAAGCGATATTTTTATCGCTGTTTGAATCAGCCTTTGGTCATACCATGCCACCCAGCCTATGGACATGGAAATACGGTAATCAAGAAAAATATGGCATATTCGCACATATTGATGGGAGTGTTATCGCCTATTATGGTGGCTTACCCCGCCAATTTTGGCTAAATGGAGAAACGATACCTGCTGTTCAGATTTGTGATGTCATGGTCGCACCAAAAATGCGTGGCATTCTGACACGCAAAGGACCATTTATGCATACCGCAGATACCTTTCTAACCGCCCAAATTGGCCAAGATAAAGCTTATCAATTCGCGTTTGGTTTCCCTACCGAGCGGGCCGCACGTATCGGAGAAAAATCAGCTTGGTACGCCAGAACAGACTCTTTTTTAGAAGCCTCATGGTCAACAACCACTACGCCGCCACCTTGGATTAAAATACGACCATTATCCGATGACAACATTGAAGTTGTTGATATGCTTTGGCAAGCCATGCAAGCATCGTTACCCAATCACATACTGCCCATTAAAGATAGTACATTCTTTAAGTGGCGCTATAAGAACCATCCTGACCGTAGTTATCCGTCCTATGTTGTTTCATGGCGAGGTATCAATAAAGTAATCGGCATTGTCACGCTACGCGATCATGGACCAGGCCTTGGTATGGAGATAATGGATCTACTAGCACCAGCTTCTGGATTAAAAACCTTACATATTGCCGCTCAGAAAATTTGTATTCGTACTGGCCACACGCGCTTATTTAGCTGGATGACACCCGCAATACTTGCTTTTGTACCTAAACCGAGCCAGCAAGTCGAAGTTTCGGGTGTCTACATTACGCCTGAATACCAACAAATGATTGAACAAAAACAGACAAACTGTTGGTTAATGGGTGGTGACACTGATTTTCGTTGATTAACCCGTCTTCTTCGCGAAGACAAGGCTTCTGATAAAACAAGCTCGCTAACTATGAAAATTCTCATGGTCACTCGTGAAACTCAAGCTGAAAAACGCTACGGCCTTGGGCGCAGCTTAATACCACTGGTTGAGGAACTCCGGCAGCGCAACATAACTGTCGACTATATTTGCCAATCTGATTTAGGGTCACGGGCTTCTCGCTGGCAGTATCGTTTATATCGCCTATTAGCCATGCTTCCAGGTAACCGAAGGATGGATACGGATTTCCCAACCTTATTTCACGCCCTAATAGAACGTCTAAACATGGGACGCGCTGCGGCAAAACTAGCGGCCAAGCAAAAATTCACGCACGTGCATTGTCATGACCCCATTATTGCAGCAGGCTTCCGTCTTTTTACTCAACTTCACCCAAACTGCCATGCTGCCTGGGGCGTTACTGAACATGGCTTCGGCTGCTATATTAATGCAATGTTAGATGACGGTATGAAACTTGGCCCGAATATCACACGCATTTTGCGCAACTGGGAAGCGCGGACACTCAACGCAGCATCATGGGTAACCGCCCCAACAACTAGTGGCATCACTCAAATTGCTAAAGACTTAGGTTTTTCCCCAATTCCAGAAAACTGGCAAGCAATTACACACGCACGGCCCATAATCAACCATTACAAAAAACAAGACGCACGAATACAATTGGGCTGGAACAACGAGAGTATTTATATACTTGGTGTCGGCCGCATCGCTGCGGTCAAACAATTTTCATTATTAATTGAAGCGTGTGCTAGGCTAAAAACAAATCAAGAACTTAAGCTGATAATTCTTGGTGAAGGCGATTACGACAAGCTACAGAAAGAAGCGCAACAACTTGCGTTCACAGATAAACTCCAATTTACCACCACCGAGGATATTGGCCTTTATCTTTGTGCTGCTGATATTTATGTCAGCACATCCGCATCCGAGTCCTTTGGTATGGCTAATTTCGAAGCACTTACCGCCGGTACTGCGGCCATTTGCACAGCAGTGGGTGGTGTGCCCGATGTGGTTGGAGATGGTGCAATTCTCGTTTCACCATGCCTCCCAAAAATAACCGACGCTATACAGCATCTGTTGGATGATTCAGAATTCCGCAACACAACTGCTCAAAAAGGTCTTGAAAGGGCCAATATGTGGCCAGATATTACTCAAATTACTGATTACTATGAAACAATTTATCGCCAAATGGCAGCAAAAAAAAATAGCTGAACTTGAGCTGTGCCCACTACCGACACAACTGACACCCCTTGAAAAAGGGAGAATACTAGTCGTTGCACCGCATGCTGATGATGAGACACTTGGCTGTGGCGGTACGTTAGCGTTACTCCGAAAAAAAGAATGCCAGATTAAAGTTGTCTTTGTTACTAATAGTAATGGTGCGGGAAGCTTAGGAAAGGATGCCATAACAATTCGTCGCAGGGAGTCAGTAGCAGCACTTGCTATACTTGGCATTGACGATATTGAGTTTCTTAACGAACCAGATGGCAACTTTCGTAACTCAGCACGCTTTGAAAACAAGATTAATGACCTGCTGCAACATTTTAGCCCGAACTGGTTATTTCTACCTTCTGTACTTGACTATCATCGCGACCACGTCGCTATCGGACAAGCAGTTTTATCTTGTTGGCATAGCAATAAAACCCCATGTCGCGCTTTTATCTACGAAATCTGGTGCCCACTACCTGCTACAAAAATAGTGGATATCAGCAGCGTCATTGGCCTCAAGAAACAAGCCATTGCCTGTTATGAACTACCACTGTCCCATTGCGATTACCTATCCGCCAGCATTGGATTGGCTAGTTATCGTGGCCTTTACCTGGCAAAAAAAGAAGATACAAACTATGCCGAAGCTTTTTTTGAAGCGGAAAAAAAGCCAGTATGGGGGAACTTATCGCAAAGAATGTTAGGATTGAGAGTTTATCTTGAAAAACTTCTAAAAAAATAACAAGCAGTCTTCTGTTTCATCTCAATAGTTATGGACCAACAAATGTCTGAAAAAGACGATTCCGCTCTTCCCTTAGTTAGCATTATTATTCGCAGCATGGACCGCGCAACGTTGTCGGATGCCCTGGATTCTGTTGCATGTCAAACCTATAAAAATATCGAAGTCGTCGTGGTAAATGCTAAAGGTTCTTGCCACAATAACTTAGGCGATTTTTGCGGGAAATTCCCATTGCGGTTTATTCAAAGCGAAAAACCATTAGCTCGCAGTAAAGCAGCAAATACCGGCCTAAATGCAGCAACAGGCGACTATTTGATTTTCCTTGATGACGATGATCTATTTTATCCTGAGCATATTTCAAGTCTTGTCACAACTTTACAAAATCAGCAAAACGCCCTATGTGCCTATGCTGGCGTCCATGTTGAATATTATATTGATGAAAAAATAGCGGCTACAACTGATTTTAATGAGCCATTCGACCTACATAGACTGCGAGGGAGAAACTTTATTCCAATTCACGCTATGTTATTTGCAAAATCGTTGGTGACAAATGGTTGTCAATTTGATGAAGCACTTAATATTTTTGAAGACTGGGATTTCTGGCTGCAGCTTACAAAATACAGTGACGTTTTGCACATTGATGAAATCAATGCGGTTTATCGAAATTTCGGGCATTCTGGCCTGGGACTCACTCAGGACGAGAATCTTTTGCGACAAGCGAGAGGACAAATTTATGACAAATGGAGCCGACTGCTAAGCGGCGAACAACTAGACGATATCATTCAATACCGCGAAGATGTTATTAATGATGCTAATAAACAATTAACATCGCTTCAACAAAACGTACTTGCCTATGCCGAGCGAGAAAAACAAAGCGTACTTACCTATGCCGAGAGAGAAAAACAAAGCGCACTTGCCTATACCGAGCGAGAAAAACAAAACACACTCGCTTATGCCGAACGAGAAAAAATACTCCGTAAGACCATTGATGATTTAGCCCACTCAACATCATGGAGAATTACTGGGCCTTTACGTTTCTTAATACGAATCATTCGTGGTCAGCATCGTGAGGCTTTAGCCGGAGTAAGCCGACGATTATCGCCATTGTTGAAAAAAATATACTGGCTGCTGCCAATAGCATGGCGTAATACCGTATTAAAAACAGCTTACCGAACACTGGGGTCTTTTTTTTCCGGGATGGAGCACTACGAAGCCTGGCATGCTAATAACAACTACTCTATCCATCAATTCCCGACAGCATCAACCGCTTTTTTAGCAGAAATGGTGGATATTTCTAATATCAAACCTTTAAAAATAAAATCGCCGGGGCGTATCGCGATTCACGCACATATTTTTTATCCTGATTTAGCGGCGGAATTTGCAAATTACCTACACAACATGCCATTTGCCTATGATTTATTTGTTTCTACGCCAAATGAAGCCGCAAGTGACATATGTAGCAAAGCTTTTTCCAGTCTGCCGTTAATGGAGCAACTTAATATTGCCATCGTTCCCAACCAAGGGCGTGATATTGCACCGATGTTCTGCGCTTTCGGAGAATCACTCCAAAGCTATGATTACATCGCTCATTTACACAGCAAAAAATCGCTTTACAACAAAGGTGCTACTGATGGTTGGCGAGAATATTTACTCACCAATCTACTCGGCAGTAAAACTCAAATAAGTCGAATTTTTACGTTACTAAGCGGAGAACAGAATGCGGGTATCGTCTATCCGCAAAATTTTTCTCGGTTACCTTACTCCGCATATACTTGGCTTTCAAATCAAACTAAAGGGCGTATCTGGTGCCAAAAACTAGGCATTAGAAATTTCCCAACAGGCTATTTTGATTTCCCTGCCGGATCGATGTTCTGGGCCAAAACAGCAGCACTACAGCCCTTATTTGATGCAAGAATGAAGATGCAAGACTTTCCTGAAGAAGCAGGGCAGAAAGATGCCACACTGGCCCATTGTCTTGAGAGATTGCTTGTTTTGGTAACTAAACAATGTGGATTCAATGCTTTCATCCTCAGAGATACGCAATTAAATAGCTGGTCACGTTGGCGCTTTGATCAATACCTTGCGCGTAAACCAGAAAGAATTCATGCCATGCTGGAAGACCTAACTGTGCGTATTATTGTTTTTGATATATTCGACACACTGCTGACACGCCCTCTGCTCAACCCGGAAAGCATCAAGTCGATTATCGCTCAGCAAGCAGGCGGAGAGATCGGCCAAAAGTATCTGCAATTTCGCGCCACAGCAGAAGCACATGCACGCCAAAAGGCTGGTCGTGACATTGATCTGGACGCCATTTACTCAGAACTCGCTACCCTATCAAAACTACCACTTGATACCATCGCACGATTACGACACCTTGAAGAAACGATTGAGATGGAAGCTGTCTCACCACGACCGGAAGTCATTGCCTTATTAAAATTAGCGAAAAATTCAGGAAAGCGCATTTTACTAGCCAGTGATATGTATCTGCCTAAATCAACAATCAAAACTATGCTAAAACAGCATGGCATAACCGCCTGGGATCAGTTGTACTTATCCTCAGATATTGGACTGCGTAAAGATAGCGGTGACCTTTACCGCTATTTACTGGCTCAAGAACATACTCATCCAGATGCCGTGATGGTTATAGGAGACAATGAGCATTCCGATATTCAAGTACCTGCTGATCTAGGAACACGGTGTTTACATATCATGCGCCCCGTTGAGTTGGCACGTGCCATTCCTCGTTTAGGCCCAATCGTTGAAGAATCATTAAATCAAAATGATCTTAGCGTTCAGCTTACTTTGGGAATGATTGCGCGAGAAAACTTTCAGCCCCTATTTTTTCCAAGCTTTAACCCAGCAGACTTTGTCCCAGCCACGCCTAGAGCCATTGGGTACACCATTGCCGGGCCTTTGGTATTGGCCTTTGTGCAATGGCTAGAGAAAAAGGCAGCTGAAGATAGTATCCAGCGTCTATATTTTCTGGCTCGAGAAGGTCAGATATTAAAAATGGTTTATGATCAATGGACAGCACATGATACTAATGCAATACCGTCAGACTATCTGGTGCTTTCGCGTCGCACTGTAGCTGTACCTATGATTTCAAATCTTGAAGACATTTTTGAAATAGCACGCGTACAATTCTCTCCCAATAATCTCGCAACTTTCTTACAAGAGCGCTATGGTCTTACGCTTTCCCAGGAAGAACACAACGAATACACAAAACGTAAACTTTGGCCAAAAAATAAATTAGTCTCGGTTGAAAATCATAATATTGACCATCTCATGCCACTTCTAAAAGCACTTGAAGTTCGTATCCTGGATCAATCTCATCTAGAACATCCAGCGCTAATGACTTATCTAGATACCATGAAACTCAACTCATCCACTTCATCAGCAATTGTTGATATTGGGTATGCGGCAACTATTCAAGGCCGTTTAAACCGCTTAGTTAATCAAGCGATACACGGGTATTACCTAATAACAGACGAGCGCGCTCATAAGGTATCAACAGAGTTCAATGTCATCACACAAGGCTGCTTTGGTCATTATGTGAATGCCTTTAGTAACCCGCCATTAATCTTTGAAAAAAGCTTTTCATTAGAAAAACTGTTAAGCTCTAATGATCCACAAATTGTTCGTTATCAATCTGACAACGTCGGCAAGATAGCGCCGGAGTTCCGTGATTTAACTGATGAAGAACGTCAGACAATGGCAACACGCGAAGAGATACGCCAAGGCATCATGGATTTTGTAGACCAAAGTATTACAGTAAGAGACAAACTAGTTAATGACTTTGCCGTCCCTCCTAATATCGCTAAAAACATGTTTGAAACATTTATAAAACACCCATCTCAAACAGAACTAGAGATACTAAGCAAGCTAACCTTAGACGACTATTATTGTGGTAGAGGTCTAGTCAACTAGGAATGCGCTGACTCCTTAAAATAACTCAATTAATAATTTCATGAAAAAACCTTATTTTTCGATTGTCATTGTTAATTACAATGCTGGTATGATGCTGGGCAACGTAATATCAGCATTATCACAACAAACTTTTCAAGATTTTGAGGTCATTGT
>JAJFJG010000068.1 GCA_021774265.1 Nitrosomonas sp. | reverse complement strand
TCTATAACTGTAGCAACAACACCCGCACCTACTGTTCTACCACCCTCACGAATTGCAAATCGCAACCCTTCCTCCATTGCAATTGGCGCAATCAAATTTACTGATACTGAAATATTATCTCCAGGCATCACCATCTCTGTTCCCGCAGGCAACTCAATAGCGCCCGTTACGTCAGTGGTTCTAAAGTAAAACTGCGGACGATAACCCGGGAAGAAAGGTGTGTGACGACCACCCTCATCTTTACTTAACACGTAGATTTCTGCTGTAAATTTGGTATGCGGCAATATACTACCCGGCTTAGCCAAGACTTGACCACGCTCAACCTCTTCACGCTTAGTACCGCGAAGCAAAACACCCACATTATCACCTGCCTGACCTTGATCAAGCAGCTTTCTAAACATTTCAACACCTGTACAGACAGTTTTTAGTGTTGGCTTAAGCCCTACAATTTCTATTTCCTCACCAACCTTTATGACGCCTCGCTCTATCCTTCCCGTAACAACCGTACCACGGCCTGAAATTGAGAATACATCCTCAACGGGCATAATGAATGCTCCATCAATCGCACGCTCTGGTTCAGGTATATAGCTATCTAACGCTTCTGCCAATTTGAGTATAGATGGTATACCAATTTCACTTTCATCACCTTCCAAGGCTTTTAGTGCCGAACCAACAATGATAGGCGTATCATCGCCCGGAAAATCATATTTAGAGAGCAATTCTCTAATTTCCATTTCTACCAACTCGATTAATTCCGCATCATCAACCATGTCCGCTTTGTTCATATAAACTATAATGTACGGAACACCAACCTGACGCGCCAACAATATATGTTCGCGAGTTTGCGGCATCGGGCCGTCTGCAGCTGAACATACAAGAATCGCACCATCCATCTGTGCCGCACCGGTAATCATGTTTTTCACATAGTCCGCATGACCTGGGCAGTCTACATGCGCATAATGCCGATTATTCGTTTCATACTCCACGTGCGCCGTGTTAATCGTGATTCCACGTGTGCGCTCTTCCGGCGCCGAGTCAATTTGAGCATAGCTCTTCGCCTCTCCACCAAACTGCTTCGTCAATATCGTGGTAATTGCTGCCGTCAGCGTAGTTTTGCCATGATCCACATGACCAATTGTCCCTACATTGACATGCGGCTTGGACCGCTCAAATTTACTTTTTGCCATGATTTTCCTTTACACTAACTATTACTATTTCACTTTTTGTTAATTATAGCTTCTGCTACGTTTTTAGGCGCTTCTGAATAATGCTTGAACTCCATTGTATACGTAGCCCTGCCCTGCGTAGCAGAGCGCAGCGAAGTTGAGTACCCAAACATTTCTGCTAGCGGCACTTCCGACCTAATAATCTTCATACCAGGCAAATCCTCCATACCTTGTATCATGCCTCGCCTTGAAGACAAATCTCCCACGACATTACCCATAAATTCTTCCGGCGTCTCAACCTCAACAGCCATCATTGGCTCAAGCAAAACAGGATTTGCTTTACGCATCCCATCTTTGAAGGCTATTGAAGCCGCCATTTTAAAGGCATTCTCGTTTGAGTCGACATCATGGTAAGAACCATCGAATAAAGTTACCTTCACATCCACCACTGGAAAACCGGCCAAAACCCCATTTGGTAACGTTTCATTCAGGCCCTTTTCTACCGCAGGAATAAAGTCACGAGGAACCACGCCACCTTTAATCTGATCCACAAACTCAAACCCCTTTCCGGTTTCATTTGGCTCCATTTTTAACCAAACATGCCCATACTGACCACGACCACCTGATTGCTTAACAAACTTGCCTTCAATTTCAACAACTTTTCTAATCGCCTCTCGGTAAGCTACTTGCGGCGCACCCACATTGGCCTCAACACCAAACTCCCGCTTCATACGATCAACAATAATCTCCAAATGCAACTCACCCATACCGGAAATAATTGTCTGACCTGACTCTTCATCAGTACGAACCCTGAACGAAGGATCCTCTTGCGCTAAACGATTTAGCGCGATTCCCATTTTCTCTTGATCTATTTTTGTTTTAGGTTCAACGGCAACATGTATCACAGGCTCCGGAAATTCCATACGCTCAAGCGTTATAATATTCTTTGGGTCGCATAATGTATCACCTGTTGTTGCTTCTTTTAGACCAACAGCCGCCGCAATATCACCCGCCCTAACTTCTTTTATTTCCTCACGCTGATTTGCATGCATTTGCAAAATACGGCCAATTCTCTCTTTTTTTCCTTTGACAGGATTATAAATAGTATCACCTGAGTTAACAACACCGGAATACACCCTAAAGAATATTAGCTGCCCCACATAAGGATCAGTAGCAATTTTAAATGACAGGCCAGAAAACGGCTCATCATCCTTCGGCTGCCTCTCGCTTGGCTTACCATCATCATCCACACCATCAATGGCAAGCACATCAACCGGTGAAGGCAGATAATCAATAACCGCATCCAGCATTGCCTGCACACCTTTATTTTTAAAAGCCGTACCACACAGCATTGGAACAATTTCGTTATTCAACGTACGTGCTCGCAATCCAAGCTTAATATCAGCTAGCGACAAATCGCCTTCTTCAAGGTACTTATTCATCAACGCCTCACTTGCTTCCGCCGCAGTTTCGAGCATTTTATCACGCCACTCTCTCGCCTCATCAAGCATCTCTGGCGCTATCTCTCTTTCTTCGAACTTGATTCCCCGCGTTGCCTCATCCCAATATATTGCCTTCATCTTAACTAGATCGACAATACCTTCGAAAGTCTCTTCAGCTCCAATAGGTAACTGCACAGGAACCGGCTCAGCTTTCAAGCGTGTCTTAATTTGATCATGTACTCGCATAAAATTTGCGCCCGATCTATCCATCTTATTAACAAACGCAAGCCGCGGAACCTTATACTTATTTGCCTGACGCCAAACTGTCTCTGTCTGCGGCTGAACTCCCCCCACAGCACAAAAAACCGTACACGCCCCATCAAGAACGCGCAACGACCTTTCCACCTCAATCGTAAAATCTACATGTCCAGGCGTGTCAATAATATTAATGCGATGCTCCGGATAGTTATCATCCATCCCACTCCAGAAACAAGTGGTTGCTGCCGAAGTAATGGTGATACCACGCTCTTGCTCCTGCTCCATCCAATCCATCGTAGCCGCCCCATCATGTACCTCCCCAATTTTATGGGAGACACCCGTATAGAAGAGCACACGCTCTGTAGTCGTAGTTTTTCCCGCATCAATATGAGCCATGATGCCGATGTTGCGATAACGATCTATTGGTGTTTTTCTTGCCACAATATTAGAACCTTAATAACTTTTATTAAAAATTGCTTTTGAGCTTTATTACTTTTATACCCAGGAACAAAATATTTTCTTAAAATCTAAAATGCGAGAATGCTTTATTTGATTCAGCCATACGATGAACTTCTTCACGTTTTTTAACCGCACCGCCACGCCCTTCGGACGCCTCAGACATTTCACCCGCCAAACGCATATCCATCGACTTCTCACTTCTCTTCCTTGCAGCATCTCGCAACCAACGCATAGCCAACGCATTACGTCTTACCGACCTAACCTCCACAGGCACCTGATAATTAGCACCCCCCACACGGCGGCTTTTAACTTCGACTATTGGACGAACATTTGACAAAGCCAAAGTAAAAACCTCTATAGGATCTTTACCCATCTTTTTCTCAATTTGATCAAGCGCACCATAAATAATCCTTTCCGCAACTGACTTTTTACCACGCGTCATTAGCACATTGACGAATTTCGCCAGCTCCGTATTATGATATTTAGGATCGGGCAATATTTCTCGCTTTGGTACTTCTCTACGTCTAGGCATTATTCTTACACCCCATTTATTATTGCAAACTGGTTTTTATCTAAGCTGACTTAGGACGCTTTGAGCCATATTTTGATCGCCCTTGCTTACGGTCCTTCACTCCTGCCGTATCTAAGCTTCCACGCACAGTATGATAGCGCACACCCGGCAGATCTTTCACTCGACCGCCACGTATCAACACAACTGAATGCTCCTGTAAATTATGACCCTCTCCACCTATATAGCTTGAGACCTCGTAGCCATTAGTCAACCTAACACGCGCAACCTTTCTGAGCGCTGAATTTGGTTTCTTTGGCGTCGTTGTATATACCCTCGTACATACACCACGTTTTTGCGGGCTATTTTCAAGTGCGGGCACATTACTTTTAACCCTTTTTGCAGCACGCGGCTTACGTACTAATTGACTAATTGTCGGCATTTCCGTTTCCTAAAAAACTTAGACGGCATTGCTGCCGTCTCTTATTAAACGCTATTCGCTATTTCATCTATTTGAAAATTTCTAATTTTCGCCTGATCTGCAACAACACTCACCCACCTCTACGTACATCGTTTCGCAGGGTGCGGTAAAAAAAGAAAGGGGAGTTTAGGGGGTTTATTCCTCCCTGTCAAGACATAGATAACTTTACTTAAATATTATTGCTTTTAACTTTCATTTTGGCTTTTTTTTCAGTTGCAATCTCTTTCATTTGCCTGCTTCAAATCTTACCAATTAAAGCATTATTCTTTTTTTTAAGCTCTCTTAAATTCAATTTTTAATCGCGGAAATTCTGAAATTGCAGAGGTATTTCCGATATATTTTTTTTAATCAACTGTATGGCATCTTGAAGCACATCTCGCTTCGCACCACTTACACGAACTAAATCTCCTTGTATTGACGCTTGCACTTTGAGCTTATTATCTTTTAAAGTCTTTACAATCTTTTTTGCCAGACTCGTCTCCACCCCTGTCTTCACTGTAAATCGTTGTTTAGCTTTATTTCCGCCAACTTTTTCCACTCCACCCAAAACTAAACAGCGCGTATCTATTTGTCTCTTAACAAGTTTTGCTCTTACTATATCAGCTACCTGGCCAAGCTTAAACTCATCATCTGCATACATAGTTAAGTCATAATCCACTTGCTCAACTCTCGCATCTGATCCTTTAAAATCGAAGCGCGTACATACCTCTTTATTGACTTGATCAATCGCATTCTTGACTTCTTGCTTATCTACTTCTGACACAATATCGAACGAAGGCATTATCGCTCCCATTTTATTTATTACTTCTCTTGCTACCCCAAACTTTATTTTGCACTCATTTTTTTTTCTTATTTTTTGCTGCTATACGCAAACGCAATGCATTAAGTTTAATAAATCCCGCCGCATCTTGTTGATTATATATCCCCTCATCATCTTCAAACGTCGAAATATCTGGCGTATAGAGTGTGTTTGTCCTTGAATCCCTACCTACAACAATTATATTCCCTTTATAGAGCTTCAAACGTACCCAGCCGTTTATATTGACCTGTGATGCATTTATCATCGTCTGCAACAATTCCCTTTCTGGACTCCACCAATAACCGTTGTATATTAACTTTGCGTAACGCGGCATCAGATCATCTTTCAAATGTGCTACTTCTCGATCCAAGGTAATTGATTCTATGGCACGGTGTGCACGCAGAAGAATTGCACCTCCAGGCGTTTCATAGCAACCCCTGGACTTCATTCCAACATAGCGATTTTCCACAAGATCTTGACGTCCAATTCCATGTTTCCCACCCAGCTTATTTAGTTCCTCCAACACCCTTGCTGGCGTTAATTTCTCGCCATTTAATGCAACCACATCACCATGCTCATACTCAAGATCTAAATACTCTACTTCGTCAGGCGCCTTCTCTGGTGACAAACTCCATCGCCACATTGACTCTTCTGGTTCCCTTGCAGGATCTTCAAGCATGCGGCCTTCATAAGAAACATGCAACAGATTCGCATCCATACTATATGGTGAACCCGTTTTCTTTTTCATCTCTACCGGTATGCCGTGCTGCTCCGCGTAACTAAGCAGCTTTTCTCGCGAAGTTAAATCCCATTCGCGCCAAGGTGCAATTACGTGTATGTTTGGTTGTAGCGCGTAATAACCCAGCTCAAAACGCACTTGATCATTTCCTTTACCTGTTGCACCATGTGAGACAGCGTCCGCATTCGTTTCTCTGGCTATTTCAATTTGTCTTTTTGCAATTAAGGGCCGAGCAATACTAGTTCCCAACAAGTATTCGCCTTCATATACTGCATTTGCACGAAACATTGGAAAAACGTAATCTCGTACAAATTCTTCACGCAAATCTTCGATATAGATTTCTTCTACGCCCAACTGCTTAGCTTTTGCACGAGCAGGCTCCACTTCTTCACCTTGCCCAATATCTGCAGTGAACGTAACGACTTCGCACTGATAAGTATCTTGCAGCCATTTCAGGATAACCGAAGTATCCAACCCTCCGGAAAATGCCAAAACTACTTTATTTATTTTTCTCATACTAACTCTTAAAATTAACCTTATTTTGAATGATTAGGTTCACTCGAGCTAAGCTTCTATTTTCACTTTACCAAGCAGCAAATATTCAACCAGTGCTTTTTGTACATGCATACGATTCTCAGCTTCTTCCCAAACAATGGACTGAGGGCCATCAATAACTTCCGCAGACACCTCTTCTCCACGATGAGCGGGCAAACAGTGCATAAATAACGCATCATCTTTAGCACAAGCCATCATCTCGGCGTTCACGCAGAAACCAGAAAAATCCTTTTTACGTCTTTCTGTTTCCGCCTCAAAACCCATACTTGTCCATACATCCGTTGTCACAAGATCCACGCCTCCCACCGCTTTAAGTGGATCTGCAAATTCTTTATAACACTCATCATTTGTTATTCCTGCCAACGCGGGGTTAACCTCATACCCTTGCGGCGTCGACACATGAACTTTAAAATCAAATATCTCAGCAGCTTGCAACCACGTGCTGCACATGTTATTTGAATCTCCTACCCATGCAATTGTCTTACCTGCAATACTGCCACGCTGCTCTAAATAGGTAAAAATGTCACTCATAATCTGACAGGGGTGATATTTATCCGTCAAGCCGTTTATGACTGGCACTCTTGAATTCTCCGCAAAACGCTGAACAATATCGTGCCCATGAGTACGAATCATAATGATATCCACCATACGTGATATCACCCGCGCCGAATCATCTACAGGTTCGCCGCGACCCAATTGCGTGTCTTTTGTTGAAAGATATATTGCAGCGCCGCCTAGCTGCTGCATACCAGCCTCAAATGACAAGCGCGTACGAGTTGAATTCTTATCAAATATCATCGCCAGCGTTCGATCAGCCAATGGCCAATAACGCCGATACTGCTTAAACTCTTTTTTAATCCAGCACGCACGTTCAAATATATACTCAAACTCTTCGCGGCTAAAATCCTTGAACTGAAGAAAATGCTTTAATTGCATAGTTTTATACGTGTTGACAGACAACAGCCTCCCTCTTTCATCACTATAGTCTACTCAATCAGCTAAAAAATCCTTTATTAACTTAGAAGTAATGTCTATCGCTTTATCCGCTTCTTCCTGCCGCATCACCAATGCAGGCAATAAACGTACAACTTTATCTGATGTCACATTAATCAACAGCCCCTGTGCCAAAGCTTGTTTAACCAGATCACCACACGACTTAGAAAGCTCAATACCAATCATTAACCCTTGCCCTCGAATCTCGACAACCCCCAATTCTTTAGCAAGCTCTTCTGCAAATCTTTGACGCATGTAAGCACCCAACTTCATCGCATTATCTAAAAGACTATCTTCTGCGATGACATCAAGTGTTGTAATTGCAGCTGCACAAGCTAGCGGATTTCCACCGAATGTTGATGCGTGATTTCCCGGCTTAAACACCTCCGCAGCCGCCCCCCGCGCCAAGCAAGCGCCTATTGCCACACCCGAACCCAAGCCCTTAGCCAAAGTCATGATATCCGGCTTAATATCGCTATGCTGAAAAGCGAACCACTTTCCGCTACGGCCGATGCCGCTTTGTACCTCATCCAGCATTAAAAGCCAGTCATATTGATCACATATTTCACGCAATCCTTGTAAATATTTCTTTTGAGGTATATTAACACCACCTTCACCTTGATAAGGCTCAACAAGCACCGCTACAATATTCTTGTTACTAACCGCGATCTGACTAACTGCCTCCAAATTATTATACGGAACACGTACAAAACCGGTTAGCAATGGCTCAAACCCCGCCTGCACTTTTCGATTGCCACTTGCCGTCAGTGTCGCCATAGATCGACCATGAAACGACCGCTCCATCACAATGATTGAAGGAAGATCAACACCACTATTATGACCATATAATCTTGCGAGCTTTATCGCTGTTTCATTCGCTTCAGCGCCTGAATTACAAAAATAGACATTATCCATACCGGCTAGACCGGTTAATTGTGTCGCCAACTTCTCTTGCTTATCAATATGATAAAGATTTGATGTATGGATCAGGGTTCCGGCTTGCTCACAAAGCGCTTTAGCCAACTGCGGATGACAATGACCCAAACCACATACTGCAATACCCGCCAATGCATCAAGATAACGTTTTCCTTGATCATCCCACAGCCAAACCCCTTCACCTTTAATAAAGGTGACTGGTAGCTGCGAATACGTATTCATCAGATTAGACACAGAACAATACTCAGTTTTTTAGAAGTGAAATACAATACGGCGGTACTAACCGCCGTAAAGATACACAATTTATTGAAGATCGCATCTTTACCTATTTACTGTGCTTTTTCAAGTTTTTTTTCCTATTACTTATCAATTCTTCACTGAACTTTTACACCGCCGCACTTAAAGTTACTAAAGAAATATTTGCAGCATGTTAGAATGCGGCAGTTATTGCACTTAGTTTTATTATTAATAACGTTCACTTCACAATTCACTGTTTCTTAAAGAATCATAAAAACAAATGGATCAATTCGCAAAGGAAACTTTGCCCATCAGCCTCGAAGAGGAGATGCGGAAGTCCTATTTAGATTACGCCATGAGCGTGATTGTAGGGCGTGCTCTACCCGATGTACGTGACGGCCTTAAACCAGTTCATCGCCGTGTTTTGTATGCCATGCATGAACTCTCCAACGACTGGAACCGCCCCTACAAGAAATCCGCACGTATTGTTGGTGATGTAATTGGTAAATATCACCCACATGGCGATACCGCTGTTTATGACACCATCGTCCGCATGGCACAAGACTTTTCATTGCGCTACATGCTGGTGGATGGACAAGGTAATTTTGGGTCGGTTGACGGTGATAACGCAGCCGCCATGCGATACACCGAAATACGCATGTCGCGCATTGCACATGAACTTTTAGTTGATCTTGATAAAGAAACCGTTGATTTCGGCCCCAACTATGACGAGTCTGAACATGAGCCGCTTATTCTACCCACCAAGATTCCGAATCTTCTCATTAATGGCTCATCAGGCATTGCAGTGGGTATGGCGACCAACATTCCGCCACACAACCTAACTGACATCGTTGATGCGTGCCTTACCTTATTACAAAACCCAGATACCAGCATTGACGAGTTAATCGAAATTGTTCAAGCACCTGATTTTCCAACAGCGGGCATTATCTATGGGACCACTGGCGTCATTGATGGTTACCGTACTGGGCGTGGGCGTGTTGTCATGCGTGCGCGCACTCATTTTGAAGACATGGAAAAAGTCAATCGACAAAGCATTATCGTTGACGAATTACCTTATCAAGTTAATAAAGCTAATCTATTGATTCGTATTGGAGAATTGGTTCGGGACAAAAAACTCGAGGGGATTTCTGACTTACGTGACGAATCCGACAAGTCTGGAATGCGTGTCGTGATCGAACTTAAACGCGGCGAAGTGCCTGAAGTCGTACTGAACAATTTGTATAAAGAAACACAGATGCAAGATACGTTTGGCATGAACATGGTTGCCTTGCTGGACGGACAACCTCAATTACTGAATCTAAGGCAAATACTTGACTCATTCCTTCGTCATCGACGCGAAATTGTCACGCGTCGCACAATATTTGAACTAAAAAAAGCGCGTGATCGTGGTCATCTACTCGAAGGTCTCGCCGTTGCTTTATCTAATGTCGATGAAATTATTGCGCTTATCAAAGCTGCGCCAACACCTCCTGTGGCGAAAGAAGGTCTGATGTCTAGAATATGGCGCTCAGCACTCGTGGAAGAAATGCTATCTCGCGCCATGGCAGATGCTGCAGCATTTCGTCCTGATGGCTTAGCCGCAGAATTTGGCTTGTCCAAGCAAGGCTATCGTTTATCTGACGCACAAGCACAAGCTATCTTGGAATTACGCTTGCAACGCCTCACTGGGCTGGAACAAAATAAAATTGTCGAAGAATATAAAGACGTGATGGATAAAATCATCGACTTTCTTGATATTTTGGCTGACTCAGGGCGTATTACCACCATCATCACTGAAGAACTCAACATCATTAAAGAACGTTTTGGCGACGAACGTCGCAGTGAAATCGTCATCAATGCCCAGGACTTAAGTCTTGAAGACTTAATCACCCCAGCAGATGTTGTAGTAACACTGTCACACAGCGGTTATATCAAATCACAGTTGCTCGACGAGTATCAAGCACAAAAACGTGGTGGCCGCGGAAAGCAAGCCACTGGCACTAAAGACAATGATTTCATTGACAATCTATTTATTGCAAACACGCACGACTACATTCTGTGCTTCTCGAGTCTTGGCCGTGTTTATTGGATCAAAGTCTACTCTGTACCTCAAGGAAGTCGCTCATCCCGGGGGAAACCGATCATCAACCTAGTGAACTTGGAAGATGGCGAAAAAATCAACGCTATCCTGCCAGTAAAATCATTTGATGAGACACGCTACATTTTCATGGCAACCTCCTTAGGCACCGTGAAGAAAACACCACTATCTGACTTCTCACGTCCGCGTAGCAATGGCATCATTGCCATCAGCTTGAATGAAGGCGACTTCTTAATTGGTGTTGCGCTAACCGAAGGAAAACATGACGTCATGTTATTCTCAGACAATGGCAAAGCCATGCGCTTTGATGAAAATGACGTCCGGCCAATGGGACGTGTTGCGCGCGGTGTCCGTGGCATGAAACTAAAACCGGGCAACAAAGTTATCTCCATGCTTGTTGCCGATGGCGAAGAACTTGCTGTGCTAACCGCAACCGAAAATGGTTACGGCAAACGCACACCGATTAATGAATACACACGTCATAATCGTGGCACACAAGGCATGATAGCTATTAAAACCAGTTCACGTAACGGTAAGGTTGTCACCGCAAAACTAGTCAAAACAGATGATGATATTATGTTAATTACTACTGGCGGTGTTCTCATTCGCACACGCGTTAGCGAAATACGTGAAATGAGTCGTGCAACCCAAGGCGTTACCTTGATTAATTTAGATGCGGATGAAAAACTTGCGGGACTAGAGCGTGTCATTGAAACCGATGTTGAAGATGACAACGAAGAATAATCGAATACAGAATTATTTTTTTGCTTTTTCTAATTATTAAGACAGGTGCTTGATGACTCATATTTATAATTTTAGCGCTGGGCCAGCCGTTTTGCCAAAGAGCGTACTTCAGCGTGCAAGTGAAGAAATGCTTGATTGGCATGGCAGTGGCATGTCTGTCATGGAAATGAGTCATCGCGGCAAAGAATTCATATCCATCGCCGAAAAAGCTGAGTATGATTTGCGCGATCTAATCGGCATACCACAAAACTATAAGGTTTTGTTTCTGCAAGGTGGCGCTTCCAGCCAATTTGCCATGGTACCCATGAATTTGCTCCGCGGTAAAAACGATGCAGACTATATCAATACCGGGCAATGGTCTCAGAAAGCCATTAAAGAAGCCAAAAAATATTGTACCGTTAATGTTGCCGCATCATCTGAAGACAGAAATTTCTCTTATGCGCCTACACAAAATGAATGGCAATTGAGCCCAAATGCCGCCTTCGTGCATTACACATCAAATGAGACCATTGGCGGCGTTGAATTCAACTGGGTACCCGACTTAACTAATCTAGGTGATAATATTCCCCTAGTTGCCGACATGTCGTCTAATATTCTATCTCGACCACTGGATGTCACGCAATTTGGTTTAATTTATGCCGGCGCTCAAAAAAATATCGGTCCGGCTGGTTTGGCACTTGTCATTGTGCGCGAAGATTTACTGGGAATCACCGTTGCTGGAACACCCTCAATCTTTGACTATCAGTTACAAGCCGACAATCATTCTATGGTTAACACACCGCCAACCTACGCCATATACATCATGGGGTTGGTCTTTGAATGGTTAAAAGATATGGGCGGCATTGATGTCATTGAACAAACCAACATTAACAAAGCTAATTTATTATACGATTTACTCGATTCAACAGAATTTTATCAGTGTCCCGTTGCCACTGCTGATCGCTCACGGATGAATATACCCTTTACACTCAGCAACCCCAAGCTAGACAATGAATTCCTCAAACAAGCTGACAACCTTGGCTTGATTCAATTAAAAGGTCATCGTTCCGTTGGTGGTATGCGTGCATCTATCTACAATGCCATGCCCATAGCGGGTGTTTCCGCATTAGTGACTTTCATGAAGGAGTTTGCAGCCCACCATGCCTGATGAAAATAAAGTTTTTAATATTCTGACCATTAATCAAATTTCTCCAGTAGGCTTGAAAAATTTACTTCCCCATTACTATCACGTTGGTAATGACCTTGCTAATCCTGATGCCATTTTGGTGCGCTCACACAACATGCACGCAATGGAAATCCCGGAAAGCGTAATTGCCATTGGTCGTGCAGGCGCCGGCACAAATAACGTTCCCGTTGATGCCATGAATCAACGCGGCATCCCGGTATTTAACACACCGGGCGCTAATGCTAATGCGGTCAAAGAACTGGTACTCGCCAGCATCCTCTTGGCTGCACGTAACTTAACACCAGCACTTAATTTTATTGATGGCTTGCAAGGTGATGACGCAGCATTACATAAGCAGGCGGAAGACGGAAAAAAACGTTTTTCAGGTATTGAGCTACCAGGGCGCACGTTGGGCATCATTGGTCTGGGAGAAATTGGCCGTTTAGTTGCTGATGCCGCGCTTAAGCTGGGCATGAAGGTCGTCGGTTTTGATCCCAACATAACCGTTGATGCCGCTTGGAATCTATCCTCAGATGTCAAAAAAGCACAAAGTATTGAAGAACTTCTACGCCGAAGCGAGTTCATCACGCTGCATGTACCGCTATTAGAATCCACACGACACATGATCAACGAAAACTGCTTGAAGGATATCAATCCAAACAGCATTCTATTAAATTTCTCACGCGACGGTATTGTTGAGGAAAACACTATTCTGGCAGGCATTGAAGCAAAGAAAATTAAATATTATGTCTGTGATTTTCCCAGTCAAAAATTGCAACATAAGAAAGCAGTGATTACACTACCGCATCTTGGTGCCTCAACATTGGAAGCCGAAGAAAACTGTGCCGTCATGGTAGTGAACCAGTTAATGGATTATCTACAGAATGGTAATATTACCAACACGGTTAATTTTCCCAATGTTGTGATGGAACGTGAATCGTCTTACCGGGTGGCTATTGCCAACGCAAATGTTCCAAATATATTGGGGCAAGTTTCAACGAACATGGCAAATGCCAATTTAAATATACATACAATGACCAACAAATCGCGCGGCGAAATGGCCTACACGCTGGTCGATGTTGATAGCCCAGTCCCACAACAAGTTATCGACCATCTCACTGCTATATCTGGTGTATTAATGGCTCGCTACTTACCTCTTCGCGCCGAATAATTTCACAAGCTAATCATTTTTAATTTCCATGAGCGAACAACTAAACCAACTACGCGACCAGATTGATGCTATCGACAACGAGATTCTAAAACTGGTTAATAAGCGCGCTGAACATGCCCTAGAGATTGGGCGTAGAAAAGGAAGCGGCGTGGTTTATCGTCCTGAGCGCGAAGCCCAAATCCTCTCAAGATTACAAAAAATGAATTCTGGCCCACTACCTAACGAACGAATCGCACAGCTTTTTACTGAAGTCATGTCAATATGCCGCGCTATGGAAAAACCTATGAGAGTGGCTTATCTTGGCCCACGCGGGACATTCTCAGAAGAAGCTACGATAAAACGCTTTGGTCATGCTATCTCAACCGTGGCTTGTGATTCTATTGACGGTGTTTTCCGTCAAGTAGAATCTGACAATGCGGGCTATGGCGTCGTACCAGTCGAGAATTCAACCGAAGGCGCCATTGGTCGCACGATGGATTTGCTATTGCAAACATCATTAACTGTCTGTGGCGAAATCCAACTCCCTATACATCAGTTTTTAATGGCGCAAGACATCGATCTCTCGCACATCACAAAAATCTATTCACATCCGCAATCTTTAGCGCAGTGTCATGAATGGCTTAACGCCAACTTACCAAAAATAGAGCGCATTCATGCATCAAGTAATGCAGAGGCTGCCCGATTAGCGGCGGCAGACAAAAATGCCGCTGCCATTGCCGGCAAGCAAGCGGCAGAGGCATCAAATCTTACCATTTGTGCTGAGAATATTGAAGATGACCCAAAAAACACCACCCGTTTTCTTATTATTGGCACTCAACTTGTTTCTGCATCAGGTAAAGATAAAACCTCATTAGCTATGTCAACCAGTAATCGTCCTGGTTCAGTTCATGAATTATTGACATTCTTAGTTCAACATAATGTGAGCATGTCGCGTTTTGAATCCCGCCCATCGCGCACTGGCTTCTGGGAATATGTATTTTACGTGGACGTCGAAGGCCATAAAGATGATGATGAAGTCTCAGCTGCTCTAACCAAGATACGCGATAAGGCCGACTTCTTAAAAATACTCGGCTCTTATCCAGCAGCATAACTTGCTTTTTATTGTTAATTTTTTATTAAGACCAACATTATTTTATGAATCTATGTGACTTTGCGCCGGAATATATCCGAGCAATACAACCTTATCAACCCGGCAAGCCTATTTCAGAACTGGCTAGAGATATGGGGCTTGATAAACATAATATTATCAAGCTGGCCTCTAATGAAAACCCACTAGGCACTAGTCCATTAGCGCTAGAAGCCATGATGATTGCACTCAATGAAGTCGCACTTTATCCCGACGGCAGTGGTTTTGAACTAAAAGCCGCATTATCTATGCGTCATGCGGTTGACCCAGAACAAATTATTTTAGGTAATGGTTCTAATGATGTGTTGGATCTTGCCGCAAGGGTTTTCTTAAAACCGGGTGCTACGGCAGTTTTTTCACAACATGCCTTTGCGGTTTATCCGCTGGTAACACAAGCTATAGGCGCACACGGCATCTCGGTACCTGCCAGGGATTATGGTCATGACCTTCACGCTATGCTAGATGCCATCACCCCCGAAACACGCATCGTCTTCATTGCCAGCCCAAACAACCCCACCGGCACCGTTTCCAGCGAGGAAGATCTATTACGTTTTCTAGAGCGCACATCGCCGGACGTGCTAATTGTGTTGGATGAAGCCTACAATGAATACCTGCCGAACACCCACAAAACCAACAGCGTTGCTTGGCTAAAACAATTCCCTAATCTCATTATTACACGCACCTTTTCCAAAGCCTATGGCTTAGCTGGTGTGCGCGTGGGATTTGGATTGGCTCATCCTCACGTTGCCAATCTTATGAATCGCGTCCGGCAACCGTTTAATGTCAACAGTATTGGTCTTGTTGGCGCATTAGCTGCACTGCAAGACAATGAATTCTTAGAACGCTCCTTCGCACTTAACCGAGCAGGTATGCTACAAATGGCGGAAGGATTAAGAAAACTCGACGTTGAATATATCCCATCATATGGGAATTTTATTACATTTGGCGTCGCAGGCGACAGCTCAAACACCACAGAAATTTATGAGAGTTTATTGCGACAAGGTGTTATCGTACGTCCACTTGGCATTTATGAAATGCCTCAACATCTTCGTGTGACCATTGGTTTGGCATCCGAAAATCAAAAATTTTTAGCATCACTAGAAAATGCAATGGGAGAATTGGTTTGATCATCATTATGAATCACGACGTGACCGAGGAACAAATCGGTGCCGTCGTTACAAAAATTCAAAACTTAGGTCATGAAGTTAATATATCCCGTGGTACCAAACGTATCGTTATCGGTGCCATAGGCGATGAACACAAGCTTGACCCGGAAATGTTTGATTCCCTCCCAGGGGTTGAATTTTCCATGCACATTGTTAAGCAATACAAAATTGTCTCACGCGAATCGCACGAGAAAGACACTGTCATTGATGCTAGTAGCATACTTATTGGCGGCAACCAAATACAAGTTATCGGCGGCCCTTGCTCGGTTGAAACACCCGAACAAATGGGCCTAGCCGCACAAAGTGTCGCCGTTGCCGGTTGTCGTTTAATGCGTGGCGGGGCTTTCAAGCCACGCACCAGCCCCTACACCTTTCAAGGCAAAGGCGTGGAAGGTTTAGAGATTTTCCGCCAAGCTGCCAGCAAATATAACCTACCCATCGTCACCGAACTGATGGACGTACGTATGCTCGACACCTTCATGAAACACGATGTGGATATCATCCAAATTGGCACACGCAACATGCAAAACTTCGATTTACTCAAAGAAGTTGGGCGCATCAACAAACCCGTTATACTCAAACGTGGTATCTCGGCTACTATTTCCGAATGGTTAATGGCGGCCGAATACATTGCCGCTGGTGGAAACCACAACATCATTTTCTGTGAGCGTGGTATCCGTACTTTTGAGACTGCTTATCGCAATGTGTTAGATGTCACCTGCATTCCTGTTCTTAAACGAGAAACTCACCTACCTGTCATCGTTGACCCGTCTCACGCAGGCGGTAAAGCGTGGATGGTGCCATCACTGTCACGTGCTGCCATTGCCGCAGGGGCAGATGGCTTGTTAGTGGAGACACACCCGAACCCATGCGAAGCTTGGTGCGATGCCGATCAAGCCCTTAACCCCCAAGAATTCAAAGACCTAATGGAGTCACTAAAAGGCATTGCAGAGGCGATCGGGCGAACCCTTTAGGAAAAACGGAATACATATGACCAACACAGCAATCAACAAACTCGTAATTATTGGTGTTGGTCTCATCGGCGGATCATTCGCCATGGCATTACGTCAAGCCGGTATGGTCAAACACATCACCGGCGTCGGGCGTAGCGCAAAAAACATGCAACGCGCCCTAGATCAAGGTGTCATTGATGAAACGACCACCGACATGGCCTCAGCACTACAAAATGCCGATGTTATCCTGTTAGCCATGCCCGTTGGTCAGACGGAACGCATCATGACACAAATAGCCCCACATCTTCCAGCTAACATCCTCATCACCGACGCCGGCAGCACCAAGCAAGACGTCATTGCCGCTACGCGTCGCCACCTAAATCAAAAGAATCTAACAAACTTTGTCCCCGGTCATCCCATCGCTGGTGCCGAACAAAGCGGTGTGTTAGCCGCAAAACCAGACTTGTATCACAACAAACACGTCATCCTCACCCCATTAGCAGAAACTCGGATTGAAGCCACTCAAGTAATCACCAACCTATGGCAAGCTTGCGGCGCAACCGTTTCACAAATGCATGCCGATGAGCATGACAACGTTCTAGCCGCCACCAGCCATCTGCCGCATATTCTAGCCTTTGCGTTGATGAATCATCTGTATAGCAGCACCGAGGCAAACCCTGAGAACTTGCTGCGCTTTGCCGGTAGCGGCTTTCGCGACTTCACCCGCATCGCCAGCAGCTCACCTGAAATGTGGCGGGATATATGTATTACCAATCGCTATGCACTAATTTCTCAAATAGACGCCTATCAGAATGAGCTTGAGGTTTTACGGGAGACTTTGGATAAAGAGGATGGGGAGAAACTGGAGGAGGCCTTTTCTCAAGCTAGAGGGGTAAGGAATGATTGGTTACAAGGGAAAGAGTGACTCAAGTATAGGGTTTTAGGTTTGTTGTGATGTTAAAACTGACACAGTTACGTAATATGGTAGTACTCTTGTTTTTTGGACAAAATGTTTACTAGCAACCTAATTGTTCGCATCATGGCTTGAATATTTGGCAATAAGGTTACGATCTTCAAAGCTCCAATTTTGAATTACATACAGAGTCTAGTCCTCTAACATTTTCACTAAAACAATCTGAACAAAAAGACTAACTTATTTTAGTTGATTAGCACTCTGCCAGGGTAATAGATTAGGATTAAATCGCTTTAACTTGACAGAATCATCTACTTTAGTAGAGGCGCCAAGTCACAGATTCTGCACTTGCAAAACATCTTTAACGGCGGCGCGTAAAATAGTACGTGATCCACCAACAGACTAAGATAATATTCAGCAAGATTTATCCTAAAAAAATAAGTACCGAATTTTTCATTTTCAGGTTGGTACTGCATAACCGTTTTTTCTTATTTTTGTGATGCTGGGGTTCACAAACCTACTCCGGGTCTGTCAGAAAACACGCAATAATCATAGATAATATACGAAACAGTTAATGATGAATTGTTAGATGAGTAAAAGTGACCAAAGCACGCTATTTCTCACATTAGACGCACTGATTCCAGCGTATCACCCTTACCGTAAATTGGAACGACTATTACCATTTGATCAGCTCAGTCAATCTTATCATTCACTTTATTCATATAAAGGCC
>JAJFJG010000067.1 GCA_021774265.1 Nitrosomonas sp. | reverse complement strand
TGCCTGCACCACCGTCCAGTAAGTCATGCCCGGGGCCGGACATAAGAATGTCATCACCCGCTGCGCCATTCAATGTATCGTCACCTTCGCCACCATCCAGTAAGTCATTCCTGGCTGTGCCAAATAACTGATCGTTTTGTGTGCCTCCGATACCAATAGGGCCAGTTTGCGGGTCACCGACAGGATCAAGTAATTTTTCGGTTAAATCATCCAGCCATGCCGAAATACCAAGGTGGTCATCAAGTTGTCCTAATGGGTTTATTTCCAGGAACGCAGTGTCAAAATCTTCGAGAATATTATCGAAAATGCCTGGGTTAGGTAATAAACTGGTAATCTTGTCGGCGGCTGAGTTAATGACACGGTCAATGCCGAGTGTCTTGGTGATATATTTGATAACCGGACCGACTGTTATGTCAAAGATGAATCCTACAACATCAAGTACACCCTCAATTGGCTTGAGTACTTTTGAAACGGCATTGAGTGGGCCACGCAGAAAGCCTAATGAAGAGGAAATCCCATCAAATGCTATTCTGACGCCCAGTACCGGGAGAAAGGTGGCGCTTGGTATTGCATTGTCCAAGATTTGCGTCTGTTCTTTAATTTCATCATAGGTTTCGTTGATGGCTGAAATGGTGGCATTGGGTGGCGCTACTAAAACATCTGCGCTCGTGGCAGCTGGTGCTCCTGGGTCACCATTTGGATCAAGCTCATCCACTTTATCCAGTGCAGTGACCAGTTGGCCAACAGATACAATATTTTTGAGCAACACTTGCTCTGTCCCTGCCAGTTTTGTATCAAAGCTTTCTAACTTTTCCTGTGCTTTGTCAAGTTTTTCTTCGAGCTTGCTGTCATCTATTTTTTTTGCTAGCTCTTCTGCTTTTGTCCTGACTTTATTGGTAACGTTCTGTACTGCATCAAGTATTTTGATTCCAACCTTGGCAATAAACTTTAATGGCCCAGCTTTGTCCATTAACTTCAATGTAAGTTTAAGCTTACTCAGGGTGCCACTGAATTCGTCCGCTTTTCGTTCGACGGCATCAACGGCATCAATAGCTAGCTCAACTTTATCAATTTTACTATCGATATCAGCAATTAATGTACGAACTTCACCTATATTTCTATTCGACTCAGTTAAATTTCTGCTGTAATCACGCAGTTCTGGTCCAGCTGACATGTATTTTCTCCAAAATATTTCTAGTTATAATATTTGCATTACAAAAGGTTATAGTTTTATTAACCAAACATGACCGTCCTGTCTTGAAAATAAACAACCTCATGGCAAGTCATCCATGAATCAAGAATTTATAGAAAGACAAGCAATTCCTATTCATACTTTCATTAATTTGTGCGTTCCTTACTAATATTATTCAAAACAGACTCTAGCAAAAGAAAAAGTCAGACATTCGCACTTCAAATTCAATTGATTAGTGATTAGTGCAATGTTGGGGGTTACTCGAAAATAGCGTAGTCTATCAATGCAAGTTTCTTCTTTGCTCTCTAATTTTTTTGCAACTTTTACAACACATTAAATTAAAAGCAAAATTTATGCCCGAAAAAAATTAAAATACAACTGATTGATTTATATCATGAATATTTTCAATCACATGTACCAACCGATTAACATGTAAAGTATTTCGACATACAAAGGGCTGTTTCACTAAAAAATGTCTACCTAAGAAGGCCATGCCACTCCAACGAACTTTAGTTCTCGATTGTTAATGCTTGAAAAACTCAATAAATCTCTGATAAACATGTGTCATGACATCTAAAATACTTGATTCTAAAATCAAGCCATTATTAATTAAAAAAACCACTAATATCAAATGATTCGCTACCCTTTCTCCACTACGGCTGTGATTTCTTTTATTAAAAAACTTCACACTAAATTTCATGCAATATCTTGTCTTAACTGCCCTTGCTAAGGTATAGTCCGCAATTAGCCAATTAAAGTCTAAGCAGGAGAGTGCGCTGTTTTTTAGCGCCGCCGAAGGCGTAACCCCCCCGGAATCGCTCAGGCAAGGTCAAGCCAGTCTTGTTCCCCAAAAACCGCTTATGACTGGCAATCTGGAGAGTGTCGAAGATTCACAATCGACCACCGAAGGGGCACGCTAGCAATCATGATTGTCTTGCAAATCTCTCAGGTAACAAGGACAGAGGGGTGAGGTCATACGCAATGACTTGCTTTTTTTATCTTCAGGAGAACAGTCCGTGTTGAAAACAACGCCCCTTAATCAAGCTCACCGTGATATGAATGCCAAGATGGTAGACTTTGGTGGCTGGGATATGCCACTACATTACGGTTCACAATTAGACGAACATCATCAAGTACGTACCGACGCAGGCATGTTTGATGTCTCGCATATGCTTCCCATTGATATCAAAGGCGACAATGTTAGAGACTTCTTCCGCCAGCTGGTAGCCAATAATGTTGACAAACTCAAATTACCTGGTAAAGCATTATACACCTGTATGCTGACACCAGAAGCGGGTGTCATTGATGACCTAATCATCTATTTCTTATCAGAAACCTGGTTCCGCATTGTCGTTAATGCAGGCACGGCTGAAAAAGACACCGCTTGGATTCTCGCCAAACGCGATGAACTCGCCCCAAATTTAAAAATCACACCACGTCGTGATCTTGCAATGATTGCCATTCAAGGACCTAATGCGCGCGCCAAAGTTTGGCAAGTCATCCCTGGCGCCCAAGAAGCAACAGAAAATTTGAAACTATTTCAATCAACAATATTGAATAACTTTTTTATTGCGCGTACGGGCTATACCGGTGAAGATGGCTTTGAAATTATCTTACCTGCTGATGAAGCCGCTGCTTTTTGGAAAGCATTGCATAATGCAGGCGTTGCTCCTGCCGGATTAGGTGCCCGTGACACATTACGATTAGAGGCTGGAATGAACCTTTACGGTCAGGACATGAATGAAACGACAAGCCCGATGACATCAGGCCTATCTTGGACGGTCGATCTCAAAAGTGAACGTAATTTTATTGGCAAACAAACTTTATTAGACACGCCCGTAACACAACAGTTAGTCGGTCTTGTTTTACAAGATCGCGGTGTATTGCGTAGCCACCAAAAAGTGGTCGCAACAAAAGATGGCAATGAATACGAGGGTGAAATTACCAGCGGTGGCTTTTCACCAACCATCAACAAATCTATTGCCCTCGCACGCCTATCATCTCAGATCACCATTGACGATGAAGTCGATGTATTAGTGAGAGACAAGAAACTGCGTGCCAAAGTGGTAAAATACCCCTTTGTTAGAAACGGAAACGTTTTGATATAAATAGCCACAATTATTAATATTGGAGTAAAAATGAGTATCCCAACAAACCTGAAGTACACCAGTTCTCACGAGTGGGTTCGGCCTGAGGACGATGGCACTGTAACTATTGGCGTAACTAATCATGCACAAGAATTACTTGGCGACATGGTATTTGTGGAATTGCCCGAAATTGGCCGCAAACTTGCCCATAAAGAAGAATGTGCCGTTGCAGAATCAGTAAAAGCCGCCGCTGATGTTTACACACCAATAGCCGGTGAAGTCATGGCCATCAACGATGAGCTAGAAGGTGAACCTGAAAAAATCAACCAGGATGCTCATTCGGCATGGCTATTCAAACTAAAGCCAGATAATCTTGCTGACCTGGACGATCTTCTTGATGCGGCAGCCTATGAAAAATTATTGGAAAACGAAGATCATTAAACTAAGTATTTTTATAAATTAAAAATGCACATAATTTTCTAATCCATCATATTTTATTACTTTAAAACCTATTTAAACAAATCATGCCGTTTATTCCTCATACCAACGAAGATGTTGCTGAAATGCTTGCAAGCATCAAAGCTAATTCAATTGAAGAACTATTTGATGAAATACCTACCGACTTAAAATGTGGCAGACTAGAAGGTGTTCCTCCAGGATTAAGCGAAATGGAAATCACTCGCTTAATGATGGAGCGTGCTAATGTAGATGGGATGTATCTCAACTTTATTGGCGCCGGTGCTTATGAGCATCATATCCCTGCCGCCGTATGGCAAATTACCACACGTGGTGAATTTTATTCCTCATACACCCCGTACCAGGCAGAAGCCAGTCAAGGTACATTGCAGCTGCTATATGAGTACCAAACCATGATGGCCTCATTAACTGGCATGGATATTTCTAATGCCAGCATGTATGACGGCGCTACCGCGTTAGCTGAAGCGGCTTTAATGGCCGTTCGTCTACATAAAAAATCAGATAGAATATTAATACCCAAAACAGTGCACCCTGTTTATCGTAGCGTTGTGCGCTCTATTGCTGGCAATCAAGGCATTGAAGTCATTGAACTACCCTACTGCCCTGAATCTGGACAAACCTTACCAGCATCACTCGAAGAATTTGCTAAAGAAGGCTTTGCAGCATTGGTTATTCCGCAACCGAATTTTTTTGGTGTGCTAGAACAGGTCGATGAACTGACCGATTGGGCACATAGTAAAAAGGCATTTGCCATTGGTGTAGTTAATCCAATCGCATTAGCAATGCTCACACCACCCGGTGAATGGGGTACGAAAGGTGCTGACATTGCAGTCGGTGAAGGCCAACCATTAGGCATTCCATTATCAAGTGGCGGCCCTTACTTTGGTTTTATGGCTTGTAAAAAAGCTTTAGTTCGGCAAATCCCCGGGCGTATTATCGGTCGCACTAACGACTTAGACAATAAGGAAGGCTTTGTCTTGACTTTGCAAGCACGTGAACAACATATTCGTCGTTCTAAGGCCACCTCCAACATCTGCACTAACCAGGGTCTAATGGTAACAGCAGCAACGATTCATATGTCGCTACTTGGGCCAGATGGATTGCGCCGAGTTGCCGCGCAATCTTATGCGAATACCCAAAAATTAGTCTCTAGTATGGAACAATTATCTGGAGTAAAAAGGGTCTTCAATGGCCCTATCTTTCATGAAGCTGCCCTCTCTTTACCTAAACCGTCTAGTGATGTATTACAAACAATGAAAGCTCAAAGAATACTTGGCGGCTTGGACTTACAAGCACATTATCCTGAAATTGGTAATGCCATCTTAGTATGTGCGACTGAAACTAAAATTTCAGGTGATTTACTAAACTATACTGAACAGTTAAAGTGCGCATTGAGCTAACGTTTTTTGGCACAGTATCTATTTATTTAATAATCAGTTTAAAGGAAATATTATGGTCACTCTTAAAGGTAACCCAATTACACTCGGCGGCGTTTTTCCAAAAGTTGGTGAAAAAGCCCCTGCATTTTCTCTTGTCAATAGAGATTTAGAAGATGTCACACTAGCCAACTATGCAGGCAAGAAAAAGGTATTAAATATTGTCCCAAGCCTGGACACACCTATTTGTGCAATCTCAACACGCAAATTTAATGAACAAGCTAGCAACATGGACAATACCGTCGTGCTAATTATTGCTGCAGACTTACCTTTTGCAATGAGCCGTTTCTGTGACGCAGAAGGACTCGATAAAGTCGTAACGTTATCAACCATGCGCGGTGCAAACTTCATGACTGATTATGGCGTTGCTATTACAGACAGTGCATTTGGCGGTGTTACAGCACGCGCGGTTATCGTACTGGATGAATCTGACACCATTATTCATGCTGAGTTGGTTCCTGAGATTGCAGATGAACCAAATTATGATGCCGCTTTGGCTGCATTGAAATAATTTAAGGATCGCACGAACAATCATGCTCATATTTGAACACTCACGCCCTGGGCGACGCAATTACTCTCAGTCTCCGGCAACAGCGACAACAGACACTGGCAGTATTCCAAAAAACCTGCTGCGTAAAACACCACCGTTACTGCCTGAAGTCTCCGAAATGGATACCGTGCGTCATTACACACGACTATCGCAAAAAAACTTTTCGATAGATACTGAGTTTTATCCGCTGGGCTCTTGTACGATGAAATACAACCCACGTGCATGTAACTCGTTAGCCATGCTGCCACAATATCTTTCACGCCATCCACTTGCTCCTGAAGACACTGGCCAGGGATTTCTTGCCTGCATGTATGATCTGCAAGAAATCCTTAAAAATGTAACAGGCATGGCGGAGGTCAGCCTAACCCCTATGGCTGGCGCACAAGGTGAACTCATTGGCGTCATGATGATCCGTGCTTACCATGAAGCCCGTGGTGATACCGCAAGAACTGAAATCATCGTACCAGACGCAGCCCACGGCACTAACCCAGCAACTGCAGTCATGTGTGGTTTCAAAGTCGTTGAAATAGCCACCGACAAAGAAGGCAATGTCGATATGGATGCATTAAAAGCAGCTATAGGTCCTCAAACTGCGGGACTCATGCTGACCAACCCATCTACACTCGGTGTCTTTGAAAAGCGTGTATCTGAAATGAGCAAACTCGTTCATGATGCAGGCGGACTGCTATATTACGATGGCGCCAACCTGAATGCAGTATTAGGTAAGGTCAAGCCAGGTGATATGGGTTTTGATGTCATTCACATTAACTTACACAAAACCTTCTCTACTCCGCATGGCGGCGGTGGCCCAGGTTCAGCGCCGGTCGGTGTTGGTGAACGTTTACGCCCCTATATTCCTATCCCTATCGTAGCCAAAGAAGGTGACGAATATCGTTGGATAACGGAAAAAGATAAACCGCAATCTATCGGCAGATTATCTGCGCATATGGGTAATGCCGGTGTCTTGCTACGTGCTTATATTTATGTTCGTTTATTGGGTTCTGACGGTATGCATCGTGTCGCAGAATACGCCACTTTAAACGCAAATTATTTAATGGTGGAGTTACGTAAATTGGGCTTTGAGATCGCTTACCCGACCCGACGTGCAAGCCATGAATTTATTGTCACATTAAAAGATATCAAAGACAAAACCGGCATCACAGCAATGAATTTAGCTAAACGTCTATTGGACAAAGGCTTCCATGCACCAACCACTTATTTCCCAATCCTAGTGCCTGAATGTTTACTCATTGAACCGGCTGAAACAGAATCCAAAGAAACAATGGATGCATTCGTTACGGCAATGAAAGAGATTTTAGAAGAAATCGAAGCGCAACCTGACATGGTAAAAAATGCACCACATACCATGCCACTACGTAAGCTGGATGAAATTAAAGCCGCACGCGAACTTGATTTAACCTGGAAGCCATCCAACCATAACCTTACACAAGGATAATATAGATAAAACCAGGTGTTATATCATCACTACACCAATATTGATGTGTATTGATGAAATAACCCTGGTTTACTTTTTATATTTAAAATAACCTATGCGCACACTTATTTGCGGCTCTATCGCTTATGACACCATCATGGTGTTCCAAGACCAATTTAAAAACCATATACTGCCTGATAAGATTCATGTATTAAATGTCGCTTTTCTTGTTCCAGAAATGCGCCGCGAATTTGGTGGCTGTGCGGGTAACATTGCCTATAATTTACATATGATTGGTGGGGACCCACTGATGATGGCAACCGTCGGTGATGACTATCAGCCTTATGCCTATCGTTTTGAGAAATTGGGCATTCCCCAAACACATATCAAGCAAGTGAAAGATATTTTTACGGCTCAAGCATTCATTACCACAGATCTGGACGATAACCAGATCACGGCTTTTCACCCTGGCGCAATGAATTTCTCACACCAAAACTCCGTCAAAGATACCACTGATATTAAACTGGGAATTATTGCACCCGATGGTCGAGATGGCATGATTCAACACGCACAGGAATTTCATGAAGCAGACATTCCATTTATTTTCGATCCTGGTCAAGGTCTACCTATGTTCAATGGAGAAGATCTACTCGATTTCACCAACAAGGCTGACTACATCGCCGTAAATGACTATGAAGCTCAACTGCTGCAAGAACGTACCGGGCTTTCATTAACTTCTTTAGCAAGCAAAACCAAAGCATTGATCATGACTAAAGGTCCTCAAGGATCAATCATTTTTACAGAAGGTAAAGAGATTGAAATCCCATGCGTCAAGCCAACTGAGATCGTCGATCCAACCGGCTGTGGTGACGCTTACCGCGCTGGTTTACTTTATGGCATTACCAACAACTTTGATTGGCAGACAACAGGGCAACTAAGTTCGTTGATGGGCGCTTTAAAAATTGCTCAACGCGGTGGCCAGAATCATCGGTTCAGTCGTGAAGAAATTAGTCAATTTTATTTCGATAATTTTGGTAGTCGACTATTTTAAAGATTTGCATATGCGCTTGAAAAATTAGCACGTTTCGTTATATACTCGAAAATCAAATTACATGACAACTATTTTAATAAGGGAATTAAAGCAATGAAATTATCATATTTAGCTGCGGCACTATTAGTATTGTTTCTATCAGGATGCTTTGGTGATATCGACATGGGTGCTACTGGCGTTGGAACAGATTGTGAGCATGGATTAGATGGTAACGGTAACTGCTTACCAGCAGGCTCAGACGGAATTCCTGAAGGGCACTAGAAAGCAACCTTTTTTAAGATAAAAAAACCGCCCTAGAGGCGGTTTTTTTATCTTAAAATAACAACTTAATTTATAATCATTCAAACATATACGTTTCTAAATAGTCATCTAAAATATTCTCTCTATTAAGCACCTAAAGTAATTAACAGTATCGTCGTAGATTTATTTATCTTAGTTTTATAAATGAATTTAGACATGAATTTATCACCCGTTCAGATCTCAGAATTAGTCACTGGCCAACCTCTCTCATGGGATCTATTTAACCAAGATCAAAAACAATTACACACTCAAGGTGAAATATTAAGTAACGCCGATGAGGAGTTATTAAAGAATACGCCCCTATTCCGCCGTCAAGATGAAAATGAAATAGCGCCAATAAGCAAATCCGAACCCGACAAATCCGCCACTAAAAAGCTAAACCAGTTTACATTTCAAGACATGCACCTTAATGTCGGCGACAAACTACAGCTAAAATTACCTACTAATATAGTGAACTCCTCAAAAAGAAGTGAGCTCTATACTGCCGAGTTAATAGGTTATGTTAGCAATCTCACCGTTTTGATACGCCCACTTCAGCTTAACCAACAAATGGGCTTAACTTTAATTGAAGGAGACCAAGTTACTGTAAGACTATTCAGTGGTCGCGGTCAGCTGGCATTTAGTTTTTCGTCTCATATCGATAAAATTATGAAAGCACCATTTTATTATATTCATCTATCGTTCCCCACCAAGATATCAGGACAAGTCATACGAAAATCTCGTCGAATCAAAACAAAAATAGTAGCAACCATAACGGACAACCCAACACCAGCAATCCTCTCAAACTTAAGCATGACTGGTGCAGAAATACGCGCAAATGCTAACTTAGGTCAGGTTGGTGAAACAATTTCACTTTCCATTACAGTGGAAATCCATTGCGTTGAGAAAACAATATCACTACAGGCAATTATCAAATCATCGACGCCACCAGCTAATGAAAAAGATGATGAATTAACGTTCGGCATTGAATTTATGGCTTTAGAAACCGAACAAACCTGTTTACTTCAAGGTTTAATTTATCAGGAGTTAGTAGAAAACCCCGAGTGTCAAATATAGCTTGAATAATCAACGAATACAGCAATTTTAATTTATATAGCAACTTTTATATAGATAATCACAATTTATTTTCGAATCAAATCACACTAAGCTCAAAGAAGCTTTAGAATAGGCTGATCAGAAAACTTAGCGGCCATATCTCTATGCAAAAAAAAATATACCTTATCGCTGGTGCACGACCCAATTTTATGAAAATTGCACCCATTGTTCGTGCGCTACAGGCATGTGATGAACTTACATTCAAAATTATTCATACTGGGCAGCACTATGACCGAGAAATGAATGACGTGTTCTTTGAAGAATTAGGTATTCCCGAACCGGATGTTTTTATGGCAGCGGGTGGTGGAACTCACGCGCAACAAACGGCTAAGATCATGGTTGCATTTGAAGAGTTTTGTCAGAATGAACGACCCGATGCAGTTCTCGTTGTCGGTGACGTCAATTCAACATTGGCCTGCTCCATTGTCGCCAAGAAATTAAACATCCCAGTAGCTCATGTTGAAGCAGGATTACGTAGCGGTGATTTGAACATGCCAGAAGAAATTAACCGTTTGGTTACAGATAGTATTTCAGATTGGTTCTTTGTTACTGAACCCAGCGGAATGGAACACTTGCAACGTGAAGGAAAACCTGACTCAGCAGTTTTTCATGTCGGCCATGTTATGGTCGATAATCTGCTTTATCAAGCTGAAAAACTCACCCATGCGGACACCACCACGTTTGCAACCAATTCTTTTAAAACCGTACAAACTAAGGCGGGTAAACCATACGGCGTTGTCACCTTACATCGTCCAAGCAATGTGGACGACCCAAACATGATGGCCAAAATTGGCGGTGCGTTAAAAACAATTTCAACCGATTTACCCTTAATTTTTCCAGTGCATCCGCGCACCCGTAGTAATATAAAAAAATTTGGTATTGATCTTGGTTCAAACATTACACTCGTTGGGCCACAGGCTTACATGGCATTTTTAAATCTATGGAAAGACGCAGCCGTGGTACTAACTGATAGTGGCGGTCTACAAGAAGAAACCACTGCTTTAGGCGTGCCATGCATCACGATTAGGGAAAACACAGAGCGTCCGATTACTGTGGACGAAGGCTCCAATGTCCTCGTTGGCACGAATCCAACACGTATCATTGATGAAACACGTAAAATATTATCGCACCAAGGCAAGCCATGTCGTCGACCAAAACTATGGGACGGTAAAGCCGCCGAGCGCATTGTTGCAATCATGACAAAAGAACTTTCACAGCATTAATGGACATTGTATGCAATCATTAGTCCCTGTCATTTTATCCGGCGGTTCTGGTACACGTCTCTGGCCCCTTTCTCGCGAAAAACACCCAAAGCAACTCTTATCACTCATCAGTGAAGACACGTTATTACAAGCCACTGTTCGCCGCATGGACGGATTATCTAACGTCGAATTGCTAGCACCTCTCATTGTTTGCAATGAAGAATACCGCTTCGTCATTGCCGAGCAATTGCGCCTTATGGATAAAAAAGGCAGCATTTTGCTTGAACCTACCGGACGCAATACAGCACCCGCGTTAACACTGGCTGCTCTCGCCGCAATGCAAGATGGTAACGACCCCGTACTATTAGTGATGCCATCGGATCATGTGATTGTAGACATTGACTCATTTCAGGCTGTCGTTCTTAAAGGCATGCGCCAAGCAATTGACGGAGTAATCGTTACATTCGGCATCACACCGGATGCCCCTGAAACTGGCTATGGCTATATTCAGTCAGGTGAAGTAATAGACCATGACAACGCCGTTCACCGTATCGCGCGCTTTGTAGAAAAACCAGACCTAACGACGGCACAAGGCTATCTTGATGCCGGCACATATCTGTGGAATAGCGGGCTATTCATGATGCGTGCTTCGGTATGGCTAACTGCCATTGAGAAATGCCGAGAGGATATTTTGACGAATTGCCGTACCGCTTGGGATCGAGGAACTGTTGATGGCGAATTTTTACGGGTTGATAAAGATATTTTTGAGCGATGTCCCAAGGACTCAATCGATTATGCTGTTATGGAACGACTAACAACTAATAATAAAGAGTTACCGACAGGCGTAGTTATTCCTCTCTCTGCAGGTTGGTCAGATGTTGGTGCGTGGGACTCATTATGGCAAGTGCTTCCCAAAGATAATGTTGGTAACGTATCACAAGGCGATGTCGTTTTAAACAATTGCAGCAACACATTGGTCATATCAGAAAGCCGTCTAGTAGCTTGTGTCGGCATTAACGACATGGTTGTTGTTGAAACACCAGACGCTATACTCGTTGTTCATAAGGATAAGACTCAGGATGTTAAACATATTGTTGATGGCTTGAAAAACAAAGGCCGCTCTGAAGGACATTTACACCGTAAAGTATTTCGTCCTTGGGGTTGGTATGACGGTGTTGATTTTGGTGAGCGTTTTCAAGTCAAACGAATTGTTGTCAAACCAGGTGCCGCACTATCACTACAAATGCACCACCATCGTACTGAACATTGGATTGTTGTCCGGGGTACTGCGAGAGTTACGCGAGGAGATGAGATATTCTTAATTTCTGAAAATGAGTCAACATACATCCCCATCGGTACGCAACATCGCTTGGAAAACCCAGGTCGGGTGCCATTAGAAATGATTGAAGTTCAATCAGGCTCTTATTTGGGTGAAGATGACATTGTTCGTTTTGATGACATTTATGGACGCAAAGAAAACTAATTTAAACTGTCCATGATGATTTGCTTATTTTACCCTTACATCAATTAGAATTCCATCAACTTAAGGTATAATCATGACTTTCCTATTGATGAATTGTTGGAGGTAACCGTGCCTATTTATGAATATCGCTGCAATTCATGTGGCGCTGAAAAAGAGCACTTGCAAAAAATGAGCGACGAAGCAATTGCCGTGTGTCCTGCTTGTGGTAGTGGTGACTACATCAAGCTTATTTCTGCCGCAGGTTTTCAATTAAAAGGTAGCGGTTGGTATGTGACTGACTTTAAAAATAATAATAAAAAACCTGAGTCTTCTCAAAAAACGAAAAGTAGCACGGCGACCCCATCGGATATTAAAACCACCAGCTCAACGGCCAAGCCAAGCACAAGCACAAGCTCCGCGACAGACTGATTCAACCAACCTATCTATTTTTCCCGATTTCTAACCTATAAAACGTTATGCGTACAAATTACTGTGGTGTCATTAATACCGAATATTTAACACAAACCATTACCCTCTATGGCTGGGTACATCGCCGCCGAGATCATGGCGGTGTTATTTTTATTGATTTACGCGACCGTGAAGGCCTGGTACAAGTCGTATGCGACCCTGATAGTGCAGAAACTTTTCAAACCGCAGAAAAAATTCGAAATGAATACGTGCTTAAAATTACCGGTTTGGTTCGCCTAAGACCTGAAGGCACAATTAATGCAAATTTAGTTAGCGGCAAAATAGAAGTCTTGGTAAAAACAATAGAAATCCTTAACCCATCATTAACACCGCCGTTCATGATGGATGACGATAATTTGAGTGAATCCATTCGCCTGGAACACCGTTACTTGGATTTGCGCCGCCCTGCGATGCAATCTAATCTGCGTTTGCGTCATAAGGTTGCCATGGCTGTACGTATATTTCTTGATCAACATGGCTTTATCGACATAGAAACACCAATACTCACCAAGTCAACACCCGAAGGTGCACGCGATTACTTGGTCCCTTCTCGCGTTAATGACGGACACTTCTTTGCCCTCCCCCAATCACCACAGCTATTTAAACAACTATTAATGGTGTCGGGATTTGATCGCTATTATCAAATCAGCCGCTGCTTCCGTGATGAAGATCTTCGCGCTGATCGTCAACCTGAATTTACCCAGATCGATATTGAGACCTCTTTTATTTCTGAAAATGAAATCATGTCGCTCATGGAAGAGATGATTCGTGATTTATTTAAATTAATTAACAGTGCTGATTTACCTAACCCATTCCCACGCTTGAGCTATGCCGATGCAATGCTTCTTTATGGCTCAGACAAGCCCGATTTACGCATTCCATGGGTATTGACCGAATTAACCGACGTGATGAAGGAAGTCCCTTTCAAAGTATTCCGTGAAGCCGCAGAAAAACCCAATGGGCGCGTAGCCGCATTACGTGTTCCTAACGGTGGCTCATTATCACGCAAAGAAATCGACGACCTCACCAATTTTGTTGCAATCTATGGAGCTAAAGGACTTGCCTACATTAAAGTCAACGATGTAACAAAGGGACTTGAAGGACTGCAATCTCCAATCCTTAAATTTCTAACAGAAGATATCATCAACACCATCCTCACCCGTACTAAAGCACAAGGCGGTGATTTGATTTTCTTTGGCGCAGATAAAGAAAAGATTGTGAATGAAGCACTAGGTGCGCTACGCAACAAAATTGGCCACGAAAAAGGACATGCAGAAGAAGGCTGGAAACCACTATGGGTGGTTGATTTTCCAATGTTTGATCGCGACGAAGAAGAAAACCGTTGGCAAGCTCTACATCATCCTTTCACCTCACCTGCCGACGGACATGAAGACTTACTCGAGTCAAATCCCGGCAAAGCTTTATCCAAAGCTTATGACATGGTGTTGAATGGTTCCGAGATTGGTGGCGGCTCAATACGTATTCACCGTCAAGAGATACAATCAAAAGTATTACGTGCATTAAATATCTCAGATGAAGAAGCACAAGAAAAATTCGGCTTCCTCTTAAATGCTCTACAATACGGCGCACCACCCCATGGCGGCATAGCCTTTGGCTTGGATCGTATCATAACCCTAATGGCAGGCGTTGATTCCATCCGCGACGTTATTGCCTTTCCTAAGACCCAGCGCGCGCAATGTTTACTGACACAAGCACCTAATACTGTCGATGAAAAACAATTAAAAGAGCTACATATCCGTTTAAGAAAAACAGAAATATCGAAAGAATAGTCTTTATTCCACAGGTCTAACCGAATGTATAAAACGCCCGTTTCAGTACTGGTAGTCATTCATACAACTGACCTGCAAGTGTTATTGCTAGAGCGTGCCGATCACCCCGGTTACTGGCAATCCGTAACCGGCAGCCAAGACCCAGGAGAAACGCTTGCACAAACAGCTGCTAGAGAAGTCTCAGAGGAAACAGGGTTAAATACGAATAACTATCGACTCACTGACTGGCACCTGCAGAGTGAATATGAAATTTTTGAAGAGTGGCGCTGGCGTTATGCGCCATCCGTGACACACAATACCGAACACGTCTTTGGCTTATGCCTACCATCACCTACACTTATTCAGATCGCAACCCGTGAGCATCTGGGATATATCTGGTCACCATGGCAAGAGGCCTCCAAAAAAGTATTCTCATCAAGCAATGCTCAAGCGATCAAAAAAATAAAAAAATACATTTACAATCAATAAGTTAAAAAATATTTCATTGCTACGCCACCCTTTAAATCATTGAAAATAGCAATTTAAGTCACACAAAGCTTTTATATACCGAGCCAAATCGGTATAATACCGCGCTTCGGGTCGTTAGCTCAGCTGGTAGAGCAGCGGACTTTTAATCCGTTGGTCGTGAGTTCGAATCTCACACGGCCTACCAGAAAAAAGAAGGGGTTAGCTAAATGCTAGCCCCTTTTTGCATTCCGAACGTGACAGAAACGTGACAATTGCACCACATCCCCGCCCCTACCGTTCTCGATTCTAGCCGCAGCGACCGCCAAATGTTCCGTTGCATACTTGGCATAGCGATCCACCATAACCCTAGATTTCCAGCCACCTAAGTCCTTCAATTCATCACAGCTAGTACCAGCCTGTCGATGCCATGAAGCCCATGTATGGCGTAGATCATGAAACCGAAAATCTGCGAATCCTGCTTTTTTTAGTGCGGTATGCCATGCACTGTTGGTGATTTCCCAAACAATCGGCTTACCGAAATAAGTAAAGCAAAATCGCTGATGCTTGCCCTTTTGTTCTTTCAATACGGCAACAGCATCATGGTTCAATGGTAGACCTCGCGGCGTTCCATTCTTAGTTTGATTGAGCCAAGCTGTCTGACGTTCCAGATCAACTCGGTTCCACTCCAGTCCAGTTATCTCACGTGCTCGGCAACCGGTTGCCAGTGCAAAACGGATCAGTGCGGCTAAATGATCAGGTGCAACCGCAATAAGTTGGCCTGCTTCTTCTCGATTCAACCACCGATCTCGTTCAACTTCACCGGGCAACATGCGAATCTTAGGCATACTATCAATCCACTGCCATTCCTCACGTGCCATCTTTAACAAATTGCGTATGATGGAAAGGTAACGATTAATAGTTGCCGGTGCATTACCCTTTTTGAGTTGACCCTGTACAACATTCCAAATCACGTCACCGTTAATTTGATCGAGTGTTAGGTGTCCCAAATAGGGATCAAGCTTGCGACATATCCGTTGCACATCATTAAAACTACGCAAATTTACCTTGATTGCGAGATACCGTACGACGGCTTCTTGCCATGAGCGTTGGGATTTAATACCGAAATGATGTTCCCGAAACGCTTCTAACCGTATTTTGGCTAGTAGTGCTTCGGCATCCGTTCGGATTTTAGTCCCAGAACTTTGGCGTATTCTTTTGCCGTTTGGGAGCGTTGTTGCAATCCACCAGTAGCGAGAGTCTTGCCGCCGGTAGACGCCTTCTTGGGTTTGTTGGGCCATAATGCCTCCTTCTTAGCCCGCCCGTGCTCGCGCTGCTTATATTCCTCTATCCACTCATCCAGGTCAACTTTATCGT
>JAJFJG010000066.1 GCA_021774265.1 Nitrosomonas sp. | reverse complement strand
AGATCCTCATGAAATTGCAGCACCAGTGCCCGTAATGCAAATTCAGTACTTTTTTCTTTGGCCTTTATATGAATAAAGTGAATGATAAGATTGACTGAGCTGATCAAATGGTAATAGTCGTTCCAATTTACGGTAAGGGTGGTACGCTGGAATCAGTGCGTCTAATGTGAGAAATAGCGTGCTTTGGTCACTTTTACTCATCTAACAATTCATCATTAACTGTTTCGTATATTATCTCTGATTATTGCGTGTTTTCTGACAGGCTCGCAGATTGACTATTCAAGTCCGAGGTAGAGAGCAATACTTTCTAATAATAGAGGGGTTCTTTCTGACTCACTTTATTTCTTATTAGATTTGAGTGAATTCACACATATTAATACTCTAAAAATCTAATCGCGTGTGAGTCAATACCTCCTAGAACCGCATAGATAAATCAACTGCTTTCACGTCTTTGGTTAAGCTACCAATTGAGATTCTATCCACGCCGGTTTCAGCCACTGCCTTAATGGTGTCTAACGTGATATTTCCAGATGCTTCTAATAATACAAGGCCATTTTCAAGCTGTTTAGATAAATCAACCGCTTCACGTAGTTGACTCAGACTAAAATTGTCCAACAAAATCATTTCGGCGCCTGCTCTTAATGCGCACTGCAGCTCATCAAGCGACTCCACCTCGATTTGTATAAACACGTCTGATGAGGGTTTAATTGATTTTGCTTGATTCAACGCTTGTTCAATACCGCCCGCAGCAATAATGTGATTCTCTTTGATGAGAATGCCATCATATAACCCTAAGCGATGATTAGCCCCGCCACCACATTTAACCGCATATTTTTGCGCCAAACGTAGCCCAGGCAATGTTTTTCGGGTATCAACAATTTTTGTATGGGTAGTAGAGACTAAATCTACATACTGCCGTGTTTTAGTCGCAACGGCAGAAAGGGTTTGCAGGAAATTTAACGCAGTGCGTTCCGCTGTCAGCAATACACGGGCACACCCCTCAATTTCACAGAGAAGCTGTTCTTTGCAAACTTTATCGCCATCTTGAACATGCCAACGAATTGAAACATCAGGTGATAGTTGATGGAATGAGGCATCAAACCATTGTGTTCCACACACGACTGCATCGTCGCGACTAATGATTTTGGCATGAAGGGTTGTGTTATTTTCAACCAATAATGCAGTTAAATCACCCGAGCCAATATCTTCAGCCAGCCCTCTCCTTACATTTATTTCAATTTCTTCTGTTAAACTCATGAAGTACCTGTTTAAATTTGCATACTATAGCTATCTTAACTTGAGTATTTGAGGAAACAACATGCCCAGTGTATTAGACATTGTCATCGTTAGCTTTGGCGCTATGTTAGGCCTTATTATCGTCGGCTTAATATTACTCTGGTTCATCCAGGACGTAACCCAAAAAAAACATTCTGTGCTGCGCAACTATCCAGTCATTGGACGGCTACGTTTCATTCTGGAAAATCAGGGGAAATATCTCAGGCAATATTTCTTTGCCAGCGATCGGGATGAAATGCCTTTTAACCGCGCCACCAGGGCATGGGTTTATAAAAGCGCAAAAAACAAAAGTAGTTTGGTTGGTTTTGGTTCCACCTATGATTTACGCGAACCTGGCTCTGTTATTTTTGTTAATGCGGCTTTCCCAATCCTAGAAGAAAGTCAATTACCAACACCATCTCTCACGATTGGCAATCATTATTGCAAACACCCTTTCGAAGCCAAGTCGATCATTAACATCAGCGGCATGAGTTTTGGCGCACTGTCAGCACCCGCCGTACGCGCACTGTCGTTAGGTGCAGCTAAAGCAGGATGTTGGTTAAACACGGGTGAAGGCGGACTCGCACCCCATCACCAAGAAGGCGATTGCGATATTATCGTACAAATTGGCACAGCCAAATACGGCATTCGAGATAGAAATGGTGACTTCTCACCGACACGCGCGAAGGCACTAGGCAAGGTAGCCAGCGCATTTGAAATTAAACTGTCACAAGGCGCCAAACCAGGAAAAGGCGGCATGTTGCCGGGCAGCAAAATAACTCACGAGATTGCCGAGATTCGTGGCATTGAGGCATTTAAGGACTCCATCAGCCCAAATCGACACCAAGACATTGGCAATATTGACGAATTATTGGATAAAATTCATTACATTCGGGACCTTACGGGTCGCCCAGTCGGTGTTAAAACAGCCATTGGTGGCTGGCATTTCATCAATGAGTTGTGTGAAGTCATTAATCGTCGTGGTCTTGATTATGCTCCTGATTTTTTAACCATTGATGGTGGCGAGGGAGGTAGTGGCGCAGCGCCTCAGACTTTGATCGATTCGGTCAGCTTGCCGATTACTGAAGCATTACCACGTGTGGTTGACTCATTAATAGAGTCAGGACTCAAAGACCGGATCCACGTAATTGCAGCGGGCAAACTCGTCACTTCAGTACAAGGTGCATGGGCACTCTCCGTCGGTGCAGACTTCGTTAATACAGCACGTGGCTTCATGTTCTCACTGGGTTGTATCCAGGCGATGCGCTGCCATAAGAATACTTGCCCTACCGGCGTCACGACACATAACAAACGTTTACAGAATGGGTTGGTCGTTCAAGAGAAGTATTTACGCGTCGCCAACTATGCGACCAATGTAAATAAGGAAATCAACATGATTGCACATTCCTGCGGCCTACGCCATGCCCGTGAGTTTAAGCGCGATCATGTACGTATCGTAGAATCAGCCGGCAAGAGTGTCGCGCTAAATGTTTTGTACCCATACCCAGAAGTCCTCAAGAAATGACTCTATAATCCCCAATTGGCCGCTATAGCTATAACTAATATCATAAAAATAAAGCTAATATTTTCCATATAGCACTCTCCTTAAAGGGCAAGTTACGCTATGATGCTTATAACACGCTGTTTTTGCTTTTTTGCTTTTTTGCTTTTTTGCTTTTTTGCTGTGGTGAAATTCGTTGCAATAACGCGTTTTACCGCTTCGTTGCGTCTTGCCTAAAAGCAACAACAACGCACTCTAAACACTACCCAGCTGAGAATTTTTTACGGCTTACAGTAATGCTTGGAAGGGAATTCCTCATTTCTACGTGAGTTCACAATCACATCCCCACCATTTTTGACACACTCTATGACTGATTGATCCAAACTATCGAAATGTTCGTTTGATCCACGAGGAAACGCTGTGGGCGGCACCGTTTCTTTAATTTTGGCACAAATTTCTGGCTCATCCGCTTTGGGTTCAGCCCCTTCTATTGCAGGTAAAGGACAAAGGTTACAAGGGTCACCCGGACACAAGCAGCCTGAACAGGCTGCTTGTGCAGGCACAGCAATTATCCACAACATTATGCTAGAGACAACGACTATTAGTGTTTTCATCATATTAATCAGTTTTAATTTCATATTTATTCCTATTCTTCATTCTTTACAAGAAGACATTTCTCAACTCGCAATACAACATAGAACCATGTAAAATAAAGAGTTTTACATCCCTTTCCCAGGAAAAGTTTTGATCACTACAGCTAACATCACGATGCAATTTGGGGCCAAGCCCTTGTTTGAAAATGTCTCTGTTAAATTTGGAGACGGTAACCGGTACGGTCTAATTGGCGCCAATGGTTGCGGAAAATCTACGTTCATGAAAATTCTTGGCAACGATCTTGTTCCTACGTCGGGCAATGTCAATGTCGACCATGGTGAGCGTGTTGGAAAACTACGTCAAGACCAATTTGCATTTGAAGAGCATTTGGTTATTGATACCGTGATGATGGGTCATCAAGAATTATGGCAAGTCAAAGAAGAACGTGATGCGATCTATGCCAATGCCGATGCAACCGAAGAAGATTACATGCGTGCCGCTGAACTTGAATCAGAGTTTGCTGAGCTTGATGGTTATTCTGCCGAAGCACGTGCTGGAGAATTATTGCTTGGTGTAGGCATACCAATCACACAACACCAAGGTCCTATGAGCGCTGTTGCGCCTGGATTTAAACTACGCGTTTTACTGGCTCAAGCGTTGTTCTCTGATCCCGACATTTTGTTGCTAGACGAGCCAACCAATAATCTAGACATAAATACCATTCGTTGGCTGGAAGACATTATTAACGCCAGTAAAAGCACCATCATCATCATATCCCATGATCGTCATTTTTTAAATAGTGTCTGTACGCACATGGCTGATCTGGATTATGGTGAAATCCGTGTCTATCCTGGTAACTATGATGCCTATATGACGGCATCCACCCAAGTACGGGAACGTATGCTTTCAGATAATGCCAAGAAGAAATCTCAGATTGCTGAGTTACAATCATTTGTCAGTCGATTTTCTGCCAATGCATCTAAAGCCAGGCAAGCCACCAGTCGCGCACGACAAATTGAGAAAATCAAATTAGAAGATGTCAAGCCATCTAGTCGTCAATATCCATATATACGCTTTGAAGTTGACGAGAAAGATAAACTTCACCGCCTGGCAGTCACTGTCACTAATATCAGCAAAGGCTATCCTGAAATGGAAAAACCGTTATTAGATAAATTCAGCATCAACATTGAAGCTGGTGAAAAAGTTGCCATTATTGGTCCTAATGGTATCGGAAAGACGACTTTATTACGTTGCCTTGAGGGTGATTTATCACCTGATGCGGGCGTAGTAAAATGGGCGGAGAAGGCGCAACCAGGAATCTATGCACAAGACCATGCAGCTGATTTTGAAGAAGGAGGTTCACTTACTGACTGGATGACTCAGTGGCGACAAGCTAGCGATGACGACCAAGCCATCCGCAGCGTACTCGGCAGATTATTATTCTCAGGCGATGAAGTTAAAAAATCTGTCAAAGTAATCTCAGGTGGCGAACAAGGCCGCATGATTTTTGGCAAACTTATTCTACAAAAGCCCAATGTACTGCTAATGGATGAACCCACTAATCACCTTGATATGGAATCGATTGAATCACTTAATTCAGCATTGGAGAGATTTACGGGCACACTGATTTTTGTTTCTCATGATCGTGAATTCGTATCATCTCTCGCCACACGTATCATTGAGCTCAAGTCCGAGGGCATTAATGATTTTAAAGGCAATTATGAAGACTACCTGCAACAACAAGGTATTCAGTAATTCTTTGTTATACTGTTAAGCATTCAGTATGCAAGAGTTTAAAGATATGAAACCTATCACAATGTTTTTTCTAATAAGCCTAGTATTTACATCACCAGTTCTTGCTGAAGATATTCAAGATCTTCAGCAACGAGCGAGCTTTGACTATGAGCAAATGATGAAAGCTAAGCGTGAAGCACAGGTTTTGGCTAATGATGCTGCTGATGCAGAAAAGCGTCAGCGCCAAATCGAGAATGATTTAATCAAGGCGACAGAAGCTGCCAAAGCTGCAAGACAAAGATCAAATGAATTTAATTTGGTTTTTGATCAGGCGATGCTCAGATGGAAACAATCGTCTGATGAACTCGCTCAAGAATGGGGAAAAACTGAAAGATAGAAAAATAAATTTTCTCCGTGCACTCTGCGCCTATCTCCGCGGCAAGCCACGGGGAATTGTAAGCTAGAGTCAAATTTCTAGAACCATTCGAACATGAGGGATGCCCGCATCCATAAACTCATCACCTTCAACTTGAAACCCAAATTGGTTATAAAAACCAACTGCTTTTATTTGCGCGTTTAGTGCCGCTTGTCGAATTTTTCTGTGGCGGATCTCTATCAACAGACGTTGTAGCATCGCACTACCAACCCCCTTATTTCGCCAGTCTTTTAGTACAGCCATACGGCCAATATGACCATTTAGCTGTAACCTTGCAGTACCAATCGGCTTCTCGTCAGATAGCGCAAGAACATGAATACAGCCGTCATCCAAATCATCCCATTCTAATTCAACGGGCACGTGCTGCTCATTGACAAATACAATTTCACGAACAGTATGCAACGCTTCACCATCAATTAGCCAATTGGCAATACGAATTTGAATCTGAGCATTAATGATCACACCCTTTATTGTTATTTATTTAAATGGGTGACGCACCAAAATGGTGTCTTCTCGATCCGGCCCGGTAGAAATCATATCAATCGGCACATCGCAAACTTCCTCTATCCGATGCAGATAGTTTTGTGCAGCTTTAGGTAGCTGATTAAATTCTTTAATACCAGAAGTATTCTCCACCCACCCCTGCATTTCCTCATAAACAGGCTCACAATTTGCGAGTGAATCGGCACCCGTAGGTAAAATATGTCCAATTTCATCACTGCCATTTAATTTGTAACCTACGCCCAAACTCAGCAACTCAACCCCATCCAATACATCAAGTTTTGTCATGCAAAGCCCAGACACACCATTGATTTGAATTGAGCGCCTAAGTGCAACCGCATCGAACCAGCCACAACGTCGTGGACGCCCTGTAGTTGAACCAAATTCATTACCTTGCTTTGCCAGGTATTTTCCGACATCATCATCCAATTCGGTTGGAAAAGGACCTGACCCGACACGCGTTGTATAAGCCTTTGTAATGCCTAATACATAATGCAACATCTGTGGCCCCACTCCACTGCCCGACGCAGCTGCACCTGCAATACAGTTACTAGATGTAACAAATGGGTATGTACCATGATCCACATCCAGCAATGCGCCCTGGGCACCCTCGAACAATAAATTACCACCCGATTTATTTTTGTTAAATAATAGCTGCGGAACATCCGCTACCATAGGCTTTATCCGCTCGGCCTTTGCAAGCACATTATCCATTGTTTTCTGGAAGTCAACGGTGGGTGCTTTAAAATAGTTCTTTAATACAAAATTATGATAATCAAGCATCTCACCTAATTTAGCGGCAAAACGATCACGGTGAAACAAGTCAATCAAACGTATGGCTCGACGCGCGACTTTGTCTTCATAAGCAGGCCCAATTCCACGTCCCGTGGTACCAATTTTACTTACGCCCCGCGCAGTCTCACGCGCATTATCTAGGGCAATATGGCAAGGTAAAATAAGCGGACAAGCATCACTAATGCGGAGTCTTCCTACTACATCAACACCTGCCTGTTCAAGCATATCAATTTCTTTGAGCAACGCTTCCGGTGACACCACAACGCCATTACCAATGTAGCAAATGACTTTATCATGCAAAATACCGGAAGGGATCAAATGCAACACGGTTTTCTTATCGCCAATGACTAACGTATGCCCTGCATTATGGCCACCCTGAAAACGCACAACACCTTGCGCATGATCGGTTAACCAATCAACAATTTTGCCTTTACCTTCGTCACCCCATTGAGTGCCGATGACCACAACATTTTTAGTCATATTTCAGAGTCTCTACTATTCCGGTTTCAGGAAAAAATTAAATATCTACTACAACCCAACCTTCATTTTCATGAATAAGTTGTCTATCACAGCTAAATGTATTTACATCAGATTCATGACCAGGCAACGCCATGATAACAATCTGTCCCTCGGTACGAAGTTGTTTAATTTTATTTTGGAGCGCTCCATCATCCTTGTCATAGGGTGCTTTAATACCCTTAGGATAAGGATTTGACTGTATTAGTCGAGACAGCTCACGCAAATCCAGACTAAAACCAGTTGCTGGTCGCGCTCGTCCGAATGCTTTACCAATCTCGTCATAACGTCCACCTAATACGATGGCATTAGAACTGCTTTTGGTATAAGCAGCAAACACTATACCGCTATGATAGTGATAGCCACGTAAGTCAGCCAAGTCAAACGCGATGGAATTTACCATAGGACTTAATTCTTTCTCAATTGCCTCAAGTGTATCTAGTGCATTTGTTATTTCAGGATAATCGGGTAACAATTTACGTGCGCTGGTTAAAACCGTTCTGTCGCCGTATAACTCAGGCAGCAATATAAGTGCTTGACGAGTACGCTCACTGAGGATCTTACTAGATTCATTACACAGCGCTTTTAACCTCGCAACGTCTTTAGCTTGCAAGACACTGAACAATTCCGACTCTAAATCAGCAGAAATATTGTCATTGCATATTAAGCCACGAAATACCGCAACATGGCCCAAATCTAGGTGTATTTTCTTTATTCCAGCAATAGACAAGCATTGCAACATCAGTTGCTGTATCTCAATATCGCTCTCCAATCCCACATGGCCATATAGCTCAGCACCAACTTGAAGTGGCTCACGCGTGCATGTCAGTCCTGAAGGCATGGTATGCAACACACTATTGGCATAGCATAGTCGTGTTACACCATCACAATTTAACAAATGCGCATCAATACGAGCAACCTGCGGTGTCATATCAGCGCGCAAACCCATCGACCGACCGCTCAGTTGATCAACGACCTTAAACATGTGCAAATCCATGTCACTGCCACTACCGGTCAATAAAGACTCTTCAAACTCTAATAACGGTGGATTGACTAATTGATAGCCATGAACATATAACGCGTCAATAATTCGGCGACGTATCGCCTCGATATGCAATGCTTCTACAGGCAAGATATCTTCAACATATTCGGGAAGAAGCCAATTAGGCATGTTTGTGATTTATAAACTACTAAAAAGAAAAGGTGTGAAACCGCATCAAGTAAAAAGAAAGAGTAACAATAAGCCAACCATCATTGTACTAAGGCCGAGAAAACGTAATTGGCCGTCATCCATTTCAATTAATCGTCTAAATGTTTCACGCCATGTTTGCGGAGATAGAAACGGAATAATACCTTCTAAGATCAACATCAATGCAATTGCAATCAGAAAAGTTTCCCACATATCACTGCTCTCCAATGAAAGGTAACGCCTTTACTCGCCGAGTAAAGGCGTTACGATACTAGTCAAGTGAAATTAATAAACTAACAACACTTCATAATAGAGAATTTACTGCTGACCAGGCGCCTTCATGTACTTGAAGAAATCTGACGTAGGCTCAAGAACCATCATATCGCCTTTATCTTGGAATGTCCGCTTGTAAGCTTCTAAACTACGATAAAAGGAATAAAATTCAGCATTCTTCTCATATGCTTCAGCATAAATTGCTGCTGCTTGACCGTCACCTTCACCCATTGCTTTCTGAGCCTCTCGATAGGCATTTGCCATAATAACTTCGCGCTGACGATCCGCATCTGCACGAATCTTCTCGGATTCCGCTGCACCCGTTGAGCGCAATTCATTAGCAACACGTGTTCGTTCTGCCTCCATTCGACGATAAACCGACTGACTAACCTCTTGCGGCAAATCAACACGCTTCAAACGCACATCAATAACTTCCACACCAATAGAACGTGCATCTGCATCAGCTCTCTGGCGCATGATTTCCATAATTTGATCACGCTCACCTGAAATCACATCATGCACAGTACGATTACCGAATTCATTACGTAAACCCGCATTAACTGTCTGTGCCAAACGTGTCTGCGCTAACGCTTCATCACCCTGCACACTGACAAAGTATTGCCTTACATCAACAATTCGCCATTTAACAAACAAATCAACCAAAACGTTCTTTTTCTCTGATGTAATAAAACGTTCAGGCTCTTCCGAATCCATCGTCAAAATACGTTTTTCGAAAAAACGAACGTTCTGTGCAATAGGAATTTTAAAATACAGACCCGGGTCTGTCTTAACACTAACCACTTCACCCAATTGAAATAAAATGGCTTGCTGCCGCTCATCTACAACGTAGATAGCCGAGCTACCTACAAAAAACAAGATGATGATCAGTCCGGATAATATTGACGATATATTTTTCATTTATCTTATCTCCCGATCGCGGCCACGAAATGTCTCACGTGGTCGCATATTGTTATCAGGTATCATTTCCTGCATCGCTGGTGGCGACATCTGTGATACTTGCGGCATAGAATCATGGTCTCTCATTTGACCCAATCTATCCAGCGGTAAATACAACAAGTTGTTCCCATTTTTCTGATCAATAACAATCTTACTTGACTTTGAAAGAACTTCTTGCATAGCATCTAAATACAAACGTTCACGCGTCACGTCGGGTGCCTTTGTATACTCGACCAGAATATGTTCGAAACGATTCGCATCACCTTCTGCGCTTGCAATCACACGCTCTCTATAACCTTGCGATTCTTCAAGCAAACGTGCGGCATTACCAGCAGCGACCGGAATAACTTGGTTTGCGTAAGCTTCACCTTCGTTTTTTTGCCTTTGCCTATCTTGACCAGCTTTAACAGCATCATCGAAAGCCGCCTGAACCTGTTCCGGTGGCTGTGCATTCTGCATAGTAACTCGACTGATTGCGATACCTATTTCGTAACGATCCAGAATGTTCTGCATTAATACTTGAGCGCCCGCAGCAACGTCTTCACGCCCTTCGTACAACACATAATCCATTTTACTTTTTCCAATCATCTCCCTAATCGCAGTTTCTGCCGCTTGAAGCACCGCCTCATCTGGGTCGCGATTGTTAAAGATAAAGTCTTGCGGACTGTTCAAAATATATTGCACCGCAAATTGAATATCAACGATGTTTTCATCGTCGGTAATCATCAATGACTCTTTCAGAACCTTACTTCTAACATTGTTACGATAGCCAATCTCTACTGTACGAACCTGAGCAACATTAACCTGTTCTACCGCTTCAACCGGATAAGGCACATGCCAACGCAAACCCGCCTCAGTCGTCTCTGAATAGGCGCCAAACTGTAAAACCACGCCTCGCTGACCTTCATTAACAATGTAAAAACCACTGGCTATCCACACAACAACAAGCATCGCGACAATTACGCTAATCCCTTTGCCGCCCATATGTGCAGGACCTTCACCTTCAGGTCCTTTTTTATTTCCACCTCCGTTACCACCCTTCTTACCAAAAATATCACTTATTTTTTTATTGACATTTTTTAGTACATCATCCAAATCAGGTGGGCCAGAATCACCTTTATTTTTTCCCCATTGAGGATCATTTATTCCCATAATAATAGTTCCCGTTCTGTTCGTTTATAAATAAGCTGTAATACAGCCACTCATTACCTTTTTATGTGCAGATTCCTTGCTCAACTCATTAAGATCTTTTATTTTCACTTCTGCCAGCGCTTGCCTTACATACGCCAACCCTTCTCCAGTCTTAGCACTTAAACGAATTCGCGATATTCTACCATACTCATCACATTCATAACCCTCCGTACTTGCCAACAAATCACTCAAATCAATTTTGTTAAAAACTATAATTTGTGGAATGGCATCTGCGCCAATCTCTTGCAGCAACTTATTCACTTCTTTAATTTGCTCATCTCGGCTTGGGTTGCTAGCATCAACCACATGCAATAGAATATCAGCCTGAACGGTTTCTTCTAGTGTTGCACGGAATGCAGCAACCAGGGTGTGTGGCAAGTCACGAATAAACCCTACCGTATCTGATATCACAACATCACCTTGTTCTGGAATATATAGCTTACGTGTTGTGGTGTCTAAGGTTGCAAACAATTGATCGGCTGCATAAGTATCTGCACGAGTTAATTTATTAAATAACGTTGACTTACCAGCATTAGTATAGCCAACAATTGAAACAGACATAACATTTGCACGCTGTCTTGAACGTCTTTGCACATTACGCTGACGCTGAAGTGCCGCAAGCTTCCCTTTGAGCAACTTCACTCGTTTACCGATTAATCGACGATCTGTTTCTAGCTGCGTTTCGCCAGGACCGCGCAATCCAATGCCACCTTTTTGGCGCTCTAAGTGAGTCCAACCACGAACCAAACGTGTTGCCAAATGTTCAAGTTGTGCCAATTCAACTTGCAATTTACCCTCATGGCTTTTTGCCCGCTGTGCAAAAATATCAAGGATTAAACTGGTGCGATCAATAACCTGGCACTGAAAACGTAGCGATAAATTTCGTTGCTGTCCCGGCGAAAGGTCATGATTAAAAATAACCAGTGAAGCACCTGTCTGCTCAAGCATTAATGCAATTTCATCTACCTTTCCACCACCAATAAATGTCTTAGGGTTTGGACGACAACATTTGCCTTCCACAACACCTAAAATAACCAGCTTGTCACTCACAACCAGCTGTTTTAACTCTTCCAAACGTTCTTCATGCATCCCCTTATTAAAATCGAGGCTTACTAATACTGCGGCATTAGCTTCATTGGTAATAGATGAAACTGGCTGATCAAGCATCGCGCTTTTCAGTAGTTTCAGTAGGAACGGTAATGGCTCGAACAGGTACAACAGTTGAAATCGCGTGCTTATACACCATCTGAGTTACTGAGTTCTTTAACAAAACCACATATTGATCAAATGATTCAATATAGCCTTGTAACTTGATACCATTAACCAAGTAGATTGATACTTGCACATGTTCTTTACGAAGCACATTAAGGAACGGGTCTTGCAACAACTGCCCTTTAGTACCCATAGGTGACTCCCTATTCTAATTATTGGAAATTTGACTCTACTTTATTTTTAGCTCTAAATCCACATTAACATGTTGGAAATAAAAAATAATTGGACATTCAATTCCAAACAGACTAAAGATGCTTAACATACAATGCATTATCAGGTGCTTACATTACTAAATAGATTCCATTGCTTTCCATCTAAATGACACCAATGATAAGACAACTTGAAGAATAATGACTGACAACATTTACTTCTGTAAAGCAGGAAATATTGTCAGAAGAGCATGGACTATTTTGACTTCAAATCTTAATTAAACGGCTGAGGCCTTGGTGTGTCATTTGTAGAAGGTGGAAGAATTGGCATTTTGAAATCAGGTTGATCACCTGTCAACGTTTTCAAAAAGGCAACTATACTATCAATTTCTTTCTTACTGAAATCGCGATCTAGCTGGACCTTACCCATGATATCAACAGCCTCTTCTAATGTCCAAACGGCGCCATCATGGAAGTAAGGATAAGTTAATTCAATATTACGCAAAGTCGGCACTTTAAATACATGCAAGTCAGAATCTTTACCCGTCACAGCTTTTCTACCCTCAGCTGTACTATCAGTTTTATATGTCCGAAGAACACCGAACTTCTGATAAAGTGAGCCGCCAACAGCCGGTCCATTATGACAGCCTGCACAACCTGCGCTCTTGAATAATTTGTAGCCCTCGACTTCGTTACTATCTAACGCTTTTTTATTGCCTTCTAACCATTGATCAAAACGGGAGCCTGGCGTTACCAATGTTTCTTCAAAAGCAGCAATAGCTGTCGTTACTCTATCGATATTAACCACATCAGAACCAAAAGCTTTCTCAAAATGTACGCGGTACTGGGGAATCGAACCTAAAACCCCAACAGCCAATTCATGGTTAGAAGCCATTTCACCGGGGTTAGCGATAGGGCCACCAGCTTGTGCTTTTAAGTCTTCAGCACGACCATCCCAGAATTGGGCCAAGTTCATGCCTGCATTTAATACGGTAGGTGCATTAATTGGGCCTTGCTGCCATGCATGACCAATTGACGTTGGAATATTATCTGTACCACCCATACTCAGGTTATGGCATGAGTTACAAGAAATAAAACCTGACTTGGATAAGCGTGGGTCAAAAAACAACATCTTGCCTAACTCTACAACCTCTTCACTTTTTGGTGTTACTGCTTTAATTGGCTGAATAGGTTCGTTAGCTAACGCATTCATCGAAATAACAACTACGCCAATCGATAATAGCGACACGACCAGTTTACGTATCATCATCGGAGTCTCCCTTAAAAACGGCTGAAGTGGCGCAGCCGATCACGCCTAATAAGAACCCTCTGTGGAGAATTTACAAAAAATAAATTTAAAAATATCTAGAGGTTTATTTACTTTGTTTAGCTGCAGCTAGTGCCGTCTTATTAATTCTATTATTATTCATCACACCATCGTCACTATGACGTACATTACCATTGCCATTATGCAGCAACCGAGAAAGCTCTGTTAATGCCTGTTGATAAACATTTCGCTTAAATTCAACAACGGTCTCCAACTCTATCCAGTATTTATTCCATCGCCAAGCATCAAATTCGGGATGCGTACTCGTCCGTAGCGATACATCACTGTCGCGCCCAATTAAGCGCAAAAGATACCAAATCTGCTTTTGCCCTTTATAATTTCCACGCCAGTCACGTCTTATCCAACGATTAGGCACTTCATAGCGCAACCAATCACGTGTACGCCCCACGATCTCAACATGATTTGGGTATAGTCCAACTTCTTCCGTTAACTCACGGTACATCGCTTGCTCTGGACTTTCACCCGACTTAATACCCCCCTGGGGAAATTGCCAAGAGTTTTGCTTGATACGCTTACCCCAAAAGACCTCATCCTTGGAATTCAAAAGGATAATACCAACATTGGGACGATAGCCGTTACGGTCAATCATGTAAGTTACCCGTTAGACCCATTAAATATTATGGATTTTTTCATACTTTGCTTCAGAATGAAAGGTTTCATAAAACAAAGTCTCCTTACAATACTTCTTACCTATTTTCCAAACGACGAATAAATGACACAAATAGTAGCCTGACTTAACCACACTTCATATAACCTTTCAAGGTAAAATTACCCTCTATTGAACATCATCATATTGGATTTTTTATGCGCGTTTCGCAATTCTTCATTTCCACACTTAAAGAAGCCCCAACTGAGGCAGAATTAATCAGCCACAAACTCATGTTACGGGCGGGGCTTATCAAGCGTTTAGGCAGCGGACTTTATACCTGGATGCCGTTGGGTTTAAGAGTACTGCGCAAAGTTGAAAATATTGTTCGCGAAGAAATGAATAAGAGCGGCAGTATCGAACTTTTAATGCCGGCCATACAACCGGCAGAACTTTGGCAAGAAACGGGAAGGTGGGATGTATTTGGCCCACAAATGCTCAAAATACAAGATCGGCATGAGCATGCATTTTGTTTTGGCCCAACTCACGAGGAAGTGATCACGGATATCGCACGACGCGAAATTAAAAGCTATCGTCAGCTGCCCTTAAATTTTTACCAAATTCAAACGAAATTTCGAGACGAAATTCGCCCTCGCTTTGGCGTCATGCGCGCACGTGAATTCATGATGAAGGACGCCTATTCATTTCATGCCAATGAAGACAGTTTGGCGGAAACATACCAAATCATGTATGACGCTTACAATCAGATTTTTACCCGCCTCGGGCTTAAATTCCGCGCAGTCACGGCTGATACTGGTGCTATTGGTGGGAGTGGCTCACATGAATTTCATGTGTTGGCTGATTCTGGTGAAGATGCTATCGCCTATTGCCCTAATTCTGATTATGCTGCCAACATAGAGCTTGCTCATTCTGTACCAACTCAAACTAAGCCCGCCGCACCATCTGGCGACATGATTAAAGTTGCAACGCCAGACCAAAAAACTTGCCAAGCAGTCGCTGATTTTTTAAAAGTTCCATTAAAAAAAACACTCAAAACACTGGCTATAACTGTAGACGATAAATTTTATTTATTACTATTACGTGGCGACCATCAACTCAACGAACTAAAAGTAAGAAAAATACCGGATTTAACTAATTTTGAATTTGCTAGCGAAGCCACCATCCTTAAAGCAACCGGCTCACTCCCTGGTTTCATTGGCCCTGTTGGCATAGAGGCTACTGTTATTGCTGACCATGCGGTAATGGAAATGAATGATTTTGTCTGTGGCGCTAACAAAGAAGGCTTTCACCTCACGCAGGTTAATTTTGATCGAGACCTAAAAACACCGGATCAGATTCTTGATATTCGCAATATTGTATCTGGTGACGTTTCACCCGATGGAAAAGGAACACTTGAAATCTGTCGAGGCATCGAAGTTGGACATATTTTCAAGTTACGTACTAAATATGCAGAAAATATGAAAGCCAGTTTTCTTGATGAATTAGGCAAAACTCAAGTTATGGAAATGGGATGTTATGGTATTGGTATATCACGCATTGTCGCGGCAGCTATTGAACAAAATAACGATGTTAACGGCATTATTTTCCCGACCGCAATTGCACCATTTCAACTGGTTATTATACCGATTGGCCTAAAGAAAAGTGAGCAAGTTAAAGTTGAGACAGAACGCTTATACGAGACATTAATTGATGCCAATATTGAAGTGCTACTGGATGACCGAAACGAACGTCCTGGCGTAATGTTTGCTGAGATGGAATTAATCGGCATCCCACACCGGATCGTTATTGGAGAACGTGGATTAAAAGAAGGTAATGTTGAATACCAGGGGCGACGTGACAAACAATCGATAGCCATTCCTTTGAACGAAATTGTATCGTTTATCACTTCCAAACTATGCACAAACTAACTGGCATCTTATGCCTATTTTTTTCCACAGTCATACTGGCAGATCAGCGCTATAATGTGCTGACTGCCAGCACAACAACGGTAACTCAACCGACAGTTAGCGACTGGGCAGTTCCACATCAGCAATTCTTAGTAACATTTAAAGACGCTACTTGGCTTAGCGCGATGAGCGAACGATTAAAAAAGAGAATACCAAACCAACAAGAGCGGAATGATTTTTTGAGCACGGTCCACTATGAAGCCACCCGTGCGGGACTTGATCCTCAATTAGTATTAAGCGTGATTCAAGTTGAAAGCAATTTTAGAAAGTATGCAATTTCAAGCGCGGGCGCTCGTGGCTATATGCAAATCATGCCATTCTGGGTAAACACCATTGGCACTGAGAAACATAACTTGTTTCATTTACGCGTTAATTTACGCTATGGCTGCACAATCTTGCGGCATTACCTTGGTATTGAAAAAGGCAATTACTTTCGCGCATTGGGACGATATAACGGTAGTCTTGGTAAAGTAACTTATCCACAGCGCGTATTTGATGTTTGGAACAAAACTTGGTCCTATGATTCATAATGAGATTTCTATCAAACACGCTACAACCCTTGATTTATGGGTAACTATCCTTCATAACACTTACCGGCTTATTGCGCATAAATTCCTCAATTTCTTCTCGCGTAATTAATCCAATCTGACGTGCTGCTGGCTGGCCATACGGATCAAACAAATAAGTACTGGGCAACATTGACAGCTCTTCAATTTGCAAAGCAATACTACGACTACCCAATACGGTTGGATAAGAAATAGACATTGCATCAACATACTCCATAACATCTTTTGGATCAGCAAAATCCATCGCAACACCAATCACCATGACATCATCCCGGCTTTCATACAAGGCAATCAAATCAGGAATCTCTTCTAAACATGGCGGACACCAAGTTGCCCAAAAATTGATTAATACCCACCTACCATGGTAGTCAGCCAAGGTATGTGTTTTTCCTGTCGAATCTTGAAACTTAAAAGCCTTCGCTTGCAAGCTAACAAGCGACAACAACATTAAACAAAAGAACAAAACCATAGAGCGTTTAATCATATTATTGATCATCTAAACTTGTGGGTGTGCACGCTCAAGCTTACTATGCAATTTATTAATTGCACTTAAATAAGCCTTAGCTGATGCCACAACAATATCAGTATCTGCGCCATGACCATTAACAATACGACCTGATTTTTGTATACGCACGGTAACTTCACCCTGCGAGTCTGTACCACAGGTAATATTATTAACAGAAAATAATTGCAACTCAGCATTAGTAGTCAATATGCTCTCAATAGCACGAAATGTCGCGTCCACAGGACCGCTTCCATCAGACTCCGCATATAACTCTTTGCCATCATCTGAAATAACCAGCTGCGCATGAGGTATTTCCCCGGTTTCGCAATGTACCGTCAACGACTGTAACCTGTACTTCTCTTGCAGAATCAACTCTTCATCTGAGACCAATGCATGCAAGTCTTCATCAAAGATATCGTGCTTCTTATCTGCTAGTGTTTTAAAACGTACAAAAGCATTATTCAACATTTCTTCAGATTCCAGTTCAATACCAAGTTCTGTTAAACGACTACGGAACGCATTGCGTCCAGAATGTTTTCCTAACAATAGCTTATTCGCTCCCCAACCCACATCCTCCGCACGCATGATTTCGTATGTTTCCCGATGTTTTAACACACCATCTTGATGAATACCTGATTCATGCACAAAAGCATTCGCACCAACAATGGCTTTATTCGGTTGAACTGGAAAACCGGTAATACCTGAAACCAACTTACTTGCGGGGACAATATGGGTCGTGTCTATACGTGTATCACACGAAAAGAAATCCTGTCGAGTACGTACTGCCATGACAACCTCTTCAAGCGCGGCATTGCCTGCTCGCTCTCCTAACCCATTGATCGTACATTCAACTTGTCTCGCGCCATTAACTACAGCAGACAAAGAATTTGCTACCGCCAAGCCTAAGTCATTATGACAGTGCACAGAAAATATCACTTTATCCGAGTTTGAAATTCTCTCACGCAAGGTATGGATCAAGCTACCAAATTGATCTGGCATGGTGTAACCCACTGTATCGGGAATATTTAGCGTCGTAGCGCCTGCATCAATCACCGCTTCAAGGATTTGACACAAAAAATTAATATCTGAGCGCCCCGCATCTTCAGGAGAAAACTCAATATTATCCGTAAACTGGCTTGCCCACTTGATCGCTTTAACTGCTTGCGCCGTCACCTGTTCAGGTGACATACGCAACTTATTTTTCATATGAATTGGCGAAGTCGCAATAAACGTGTGAATGCGCGATGACTCAGCCCCTCTCAATGCTTCACCGGTACGATTGATATCACTCTCAATTGCACGTGCTAGCCCACACACAACGCTATCCTTTATGGTGTCCGCAACCGCTTTAACAGCTTCAAAATCACCATTGGAAGCAGCAGGAAAACCGGCCTCAATCACATCAACACCCATGCGTTCTAAATGTCGCGCAATGCGCACTTTTTCTTCTTTAGTCATGGACGCACCAGGACTTTGCTCACCATCACGTAAAGTGGTGTCAAAAATGATTAAATGATCTTTCATTAGTTTCTCCATTACAGGAACTAGATAGAACTACGCTAAAATTCAGAAAACGAATTTCGCAAGAAAAGGGAATAAAGTGTGAGGTTATTATTAGCGCACGCAGCGCAGCAGAAAGTCTGTTGAGTTAAACAGAATTTGCAAATATTGAGGCAGGAAAATGCGTCTTACGTTTTTCATAGGATGAAATATAAATGGTTTCTTTAATCAATGCAATAAATTCTCTTATGACTCGGACGGCTCATTTTCTTTTTTTCCTCTAAAAAATTTAGTGAACTTAAGAAAATAACCAGATGAAGCATAGGCAGAAAATAAGCAAAACAAAACCAGCGGCGGATGAATCGGTATTAAAACAAAGAAGAAAAGTCCCAACATTAAAATGACAATGAATGGCACTTTTTTTCGCAAGTTAATCTCTTTACCACTGTAATAGGGCAAGTTACTCACCATGGTCAAGCCTGCAAATAACGTGAATATCCATACCAACCAGTTAATATCCGTCCCTTCCACATGAAAACTTAAGGTGACCCAAACTAATCCGGCAATCAGTGCTGCAGCTGCTGGACTCGGCAAACCTTGAAAAAATCGTTTATCAATAACTGCTGTATTCGCATTAAAACGCGCTAACCGTAACGCTGCACAGGCACAATAAATAAATGCTGCAATCCAACCCATCTGACCCATATCTTTCAACGCCCACTCGTATACTATCAACGAAGGTGCGACACCAAACGAAACCATATCAGACATGCTGTCATACTCTGCCCCAAATTCACTCTGCGTATTAGTCATCCGAGCCACACGCCCGTCTAGGCCATCAAGTACCATCGCAATAAAAATAGCAATGGCTGAATGTTCAAAATTACCATTCATTGCTTGCACGATAGCGTAAAACCCCGCAAACAATGCCGCAGTGGTAAATAAATTAGGCAATAAATAAATGCCCCGCCGCCGTAGTCGAGATTTGAGTATAAAACGTGCAGGTTGAAAGTCTGGCATTATGAGTAAAAAGTATGAAGCTATAAGTCAACAAGCAATTAGGTTTAACGACCTAAGAGCTGCTTGATTCTGATCAAGCAGCTCTTAGGTCGCGTTGCGTAATTCTGCCAATATTGTCGAGGTTGCAAAGACTTTATCACCAATACTGACATTAATTTTAGTTGTCAGTGGTAAATAAACATCTACCCTCGAACCAAAGCGTATAAAACCAAATCGTTGACCGCGTGTAAGATGTTCACCTGGTTTTACATGACAAAGTATGCGCTTGGCAATTAATCCGGCAACTTGCACGCAAGTAACATCAACGCCATCATTCGTCTTTATCCACAACGCATTGCGCTCATTTTCTAAAGAGGCTTTCGGCAAATCAGCATTAAAAAATTTACCAGGAAAATACCACTTATCTCGAACTTCACCTTCAATTGGACTACGATTCGAGTGCACATTGAATACATTCATGAATACACTAACTTTGATTGCATCCCTCTTAAGATAAGGATCCTCCACCTTTTCAACCGCAACAATACGACCATCAGCAGGAGACAGTATGTTATTCCTACCTTGTGGGATTTTACGTGGTGGATCACGGAAAAATTGCAAAACAAAAATTGCAATTATCCAAAATAGGATTGCCCATAACCCGCCACCCAAAATGGTAACAAGCGATGCTAGGATTATTGATCCCGCGATAAAAGGCCAACCTTCACGAGCAATAATTGGATGAGGATATTGAGACTGAGGCGTCATATTATAAACTTTATAAGTATTAGTTCTTACCTTGGTCAACCAACTGGTTCTTTTTAATCCAAGGCATCATTTCGCGTAGCTTAGAGCCAACCACTTCAATTTGGTGTTCTGAAGCTAAGCGTCGACTAGACTTAAGCATAGGCGCACGCGCCTGGTTCTCAAGAATGAATTCTCTTGCATATTCACCGGTCTGAATCTCACGTAATATCTTACGCATTTCAGCGCGTGTTTCATCGGTAACAATACGTGGGCCACGTGAAATATCACCATATTCTGCGTTATTTGAAATAGAATAGCGCATGTTGGCAATACCACCTTCATAGATCAAATCAACAATAAGTTTCACTTCGTGCAAACATTCAAAATAGGCCATTTCCGGCGCATAACCTGCTTCAACAAGCGTCTCAAATCCCGCTTGGATAAGTGCAGTTAGTCCGCCACACAACACAACTTGCTCACCAAATAAATCGGTTTCAGTTTCTTCACGGAAGCTTGTCTCAATAACGCCACCTTTTGTACCGCCATTTGCCGCTGCATATGACAAAGCCAAATCGCGTGCTTTACCAGAGTTATCTTGATGCACTGCTATCAATGATGGCACACCACCGCCTTGTAGATAGGTCGAACGCACTAAATGACCAGGGCCTTTTGGCGCAATCATGATGACATCAAGATCTTTACGTAGCGTGATTTGTCCATAATGGATATTGAAACCATGGGCAAACGCAAGCGTAGCACCACTCTTCAGGTTAGACTCAATCTCAGCCTCGTATGTCGCTGCAATCTGTTCATCTGGCAACAATATCATAATAACATCTGCATTTTTAACAGACTCTGCTATGCTTTTAACTTTTAAGCCAGCTGCTTTCGCTTTCCCCCAAGATGCACCACTTTCTCGCAGGCCAACGGTGACACTCACGCCCGACTCATTCAGGTTATTTGCATGGGCGTGACCTTGTGAGCCATAACCTACAATGGTTACTTCTTTCCCTTTAATAAGAGATAAATCAGCATCTTCATCGTAAAAAACTTTCATCATTTTCCTTTTTTATCATTTTCAAGTACAAAAACAACAGCGTTTACTTTACAAGCAAAACAACTTACTTTTGAATCTATAAATTCTATCCAACTAAGCTTTTAATACCCATTCTCCTCGCCCCACACCTGATGCTCCTGTACGTACCGTCTCCAGAATGTCGCTTTTATCTATCGCATCAAAAAATGCATCCAATTTGGATCTAGTGCCCGTTAGCTCTATCGTAAAAGATTTATCAGTAACATCAATAATATTTCCGCGAAAGATATCAGCCAATCGTTTGATCTCACTCCGGTTCTCACCAACCGCACGCACTTTAATTAGCATCATTTCACGTTCAATATGGCTTCCGTCATTCAAGTCAATCACTTTGACCACTTCAATCAATTTATTCAGCTGTTTCGTAACCTGTTCTATCACATCATCTGACCCGACCGTAACCAGCGTCATACGTGACAAGGTTGGATCTTCTGTCGGCGCAACAGAGAGAGACTCAATATTATAACCGCGCGCTGAAAACAAACCCGCTACACGAGACAAAGCGCCCGCTTCATTCTCCATCAATAAGGAAATTATATGTCGCATTTATTTATACCAAAATCATTTCAGAAAGGCCTTTTCCACCCGGCACCATAGGGAACACATTCTCAGTTTGGTCTGTAATAAAGTCCATAAATACGAGTTGGTCTTTGAGCTCGAATGCCTCTTTCAACGCCCCTTCGATATCTTCAGGTTTTTCAATTTTCATACCAACATGACCATAGCTCTCTGCAAGTTTAATAAAATCCGGCAATGCGTTCATGTAAGACTCAGAATAACGATTCCCATGGAAAAACTCTTGCCATTGTCTTACCATCCCCATGTAACGATTATTAAGGTTAATAATCTTCAAGGGTAAATTATATTGCTTACACGTAGACAATTCTTGTATACACATTTGGATACTCGCCTCACCGGTAACACAAGCCACTCTGGCTTTGGGATTAGCAAGCTGAGCGCCCATTGCCGATGGCAACCCAAAACCCATAGTGCCTAGGCCACCTGAATTAATCCAACGGCGTGGCTTATCAAACTTATAGAACTGTGCGGCCCACATCTGATGTTGCCCTACATCTGATGTCACGAAAGCATCGCCATTCGTTATGTCATAGAGCTTTTCAATTACCATCTGTGGTTTAATAATGGCTCCGTCTTTATCATATTTAAGACAGTCACGTGCACGCCACAAATCTATCTGTTTCCACCATTCTTGCAAAGCAGTTTGATCGGGTTTCTCTTTATCGGCTTTCAATAAACTTACTAACTCAGTAAGTACATCGCCAACACTACCCACAATTGGCACATCAACTTTGACACGCTTAGAAATTGACGATGGATCCACATCAATATGAATAATTTTACGATTTTCATTGGAGAAATGCTTAGGATTGCCGATCACTCGGTCATCAAACCGTGCACCTATAGCAATCAAAACATCGCAATATTGCATGGCCATATTGGCCTCATACGTTCCATGCATTCCCAACATACCGACAAACCGTTTGTCTGTCGCAGGATAACCACCAAGACCCATTAACGAATTAGTGCACGGAAAATCAAGCAACCGCACCAATTCAGTTAGTTGTTCAGACGTATTGCTCAGAATCACGCCCCCCCCCGTATAAAAAACCGGCCGTTTAGCACTCACTATCAATTCTGCTGCTTTCTTGATTTGCCTAACGTGTCCTTTGACAACCGGATTATACGAACGCATACTAACTTTCTTAGGATAAGAAAATTTGAACTTCTGCTGAGTGATATCTTTTGGAATATCGACCAACACTGGGCCCGGCCGTCCCGTAGAAGCAATATAAAATGCCTTCTTAATGGTTACAGCCAGCTCCGAAATATCTTTAACTAAGAAATTATGTTTGACACATGGACGTGTAATTCCAACGGTATCCACTTCTTGGAAAGCGTCTAAACCAATCGCTGCCGTTGGAACTTGTCCGCTGATCACAACCAATGGAATTGAATCCATATAAGCCGTTGCTATACCCGTCACTGCATTGGTGACGCCAGGACCGGATGTTACCAGTGCCACGCCAACATTTTTACTTGATCGCGCATAGCCATCGGCCGCATGTACCGCTGCCTGTTCATGGCGCACTAAAATATGCTTAACTTTGTCCTGCTTGAATAATTCATCGTAAAGAAACAGTACAGCGCCGCCGGGGTAGCCAAAAATACAGCTTACGCCCTCTTCCTGCAAACAACGCACCGTAATCTCAGCGCCGGTTATTTCCACACTCATGCTTTCTGCATCCCAATATCAATTAACAAATAAAAATAAATTACAATTCTTGCTGAACTACGAATTTTAACAAAAAAAAACAAACTCTTTTCGTCAACTACCCGTTCCACCAACTGTCAGCCCATCAACACGCAATGTCGGCTGACCGACACCCACGGGAACACTTTGCCCCTCTTTTCCACAAGTACCCACCCCGGGATCAAGTGCCATGTCGTTTCCAATCATAGAAACACGCGTCAATACATCAGGGCCATTACCAATTAATGTCGCACCTTTCACCGGATAAGAAATCTTCCCATCCTCTATCATATAGGCTTCTGCTGCTGAAAAAACAAACTTACCACTAGTAATATCAACCTGACCACCGCCAAAATTAACAGCATATAAGCCATGCTTAACTGAAGCTATAATCTCTTCCGGGTCTTTATCACCATTCAACATATAGGTGTTGGTCATACGTGGCATCGGAATATGTGCAAATGATTCACGACGACCAGTCCCCGTCACAGGCAAATTCATCAGCCGCGCATTTAAACTGTCTTGCAAATAGCCTTTTAGAATGCCGTTTTCTATTAGTACAGTACACTGCGTAGGGTTCCCTTCATCGTCAATATTCAAAGACCCGCGCCGTTGTGCAATAGTACCATCATCGACAACGGTCACTCCGGGAGCGGCTACGCGCTCACCAACACGTCCTGAAAATGCTGAACTACCTTTACGATTAAAATCACCTTCTAACCCATGACCAATTGCTTCATGCAACAAAATACCAGGCCAACCGCTACCTAATACAACAGTCATAGCACCGGCCGGAGCCGATTTTGCATCCAGATTTACAACGGCCTGATGAACGGCCTTTTCAGCATAATCACGCAACATATCGTCGGTAAAATAAGCATAATCAAAACGTCCACCACCGCCGGCCATTCCTTGCTCACGACGACCATCGTCTTCTACAATCACTTGCAGCGACAAGCGAACCAATGGCCTTACATCTGCCGCCAACAAACCATCACTTCGTGCCACCAAAATGACTTCGTATTCTCCAGCGAGTGAAGCCATGACCTGAATAACTCGGTTATCGAGTGCGCGAGCAAAGCTCTCAATCCGCTCCAACAACACTACTTTATCCGCATCTTTAAGACTAGCTATCGGATCCTGCGGCAAATAGAGACTACCCTCTTTTAGCATATTTCGTTTAGCGACTTGTGCGGCACTTGTGCCGCCTTGACTTGCAATGGCGCGCGTCGCTTGTGCCGCAGAATCTAGCGCGGGTATACTAATATCATCAGAATAGGCAAAAGCTGTTTTGTCTCCACTTACCGCACGCACGCCAACACCTTGATCAATGTTAAAACTACCCGATTTAACAATACCTTCTTCTAAGGCCCAACCTTCAGAACGGTTATACTGAAAATACAAATCTGCGTAATCAACTTTATGCGTTAATATTTGGCCAAAAACTTGCTGCAAACTCGCCGTATTAATATTGTAAGGTGCCAACAAGCAGCTATCTGCTATGGTGTAAAACTCATCTGTTTGGATGGTACTTTCAATCGCCATAATTTCCGACTTTATAATTTAGCCAACAAAATAACAAAACCTAAAACCATAGTTAACTACTAACAACACAACGCTGTTTTAGCAAATAACTTTCGTTTTCAGGCTTAACTATGATACAAACAACGATGCTCTAATGCTGGCAGACTTGTGCGCAAACTGGCCTGACGCTCTTTATTAAGCACTGCCATCACGGCACCCGAGCCACGTGGCAAACGACTCATTATTACGCCCCAAGGGTCAACAATCATGCTATCGCCATTAGTTTCACGGCCATTAACATGATAGCCTCCTTGCGCTGGCGCAATAATGTACGCCAAATTCTCAATAGCGCGCGCACGAACCAATGTTTCCCAATGTGCTTTGCCGGTAATTGCTGTAAAAGCTGACGGCGCAAGAATAATATCGACATTCCCCATCATACGATACAACTCAGGGAAACGCAGATCGTAACATATTGAAAGCCCAATACAACCAAAAGGTGATTCTACAGTAACTACTTTACTTCCTGCTTTTATCGTTTTTTCTTCAGCGAAACGCTCATTGCCAAGCTTCAAGCCAAATAAATGAATTTTGTCATAACGTGCTACTTGCTTACCCTTTTCGTCATAAACCAAGCTACTATTATATACCTTGCTTGGATCAGGAGACGCTAACGGCACAGATCCACCCACTAGCCATATACCTAAGCGCCTGGATGTTTCACTCAAAAATGACTGAACCATTCCATCACCAGGCCGTTCTTGCACTACCAGCTTATCCGTATCTTTAACACCCATGATGCTGAAATATTCGGGTAACACGACCAACTTAGCACCCTCAGATACCGCTCCTGAAATTAATCTCTCAGCTTCTTCCAGATTAGCAGAAACACTCGAACCTGATGCCATCTGTATAGCAGCGACCTTAAAATTCCCATCATTTTCATCTTTTTTCGGAGCTAGTTTATCAAGTTTGTCGGTATTTTTTTGCATTAACCCTGCCATTAGTTTAGCAACCCAGAAAAAATTAGGTCGTATATTATCCACTTCTTCAACGACACCACCCATCTTCTCAAGTGCATGATTCTAACATCCTCTGAGTTATCATCGAAATCAAATCCACTATCAAGGAACCAACCGGTCATGAGACAATACAATTCCATAGTGGATCCACATACAGCTAATGACACACACATCGCCGGAGGCAATACTCGAGGCCACTCTACCCTATAGCCGATATGCACAACGCTTGCTTGAAAGCGAACCCTATTTACGAACAAGCCTCATTGACAATCTATCACATCCTTATCTCAGGAAAGAAATGCAGGCATATTTAGATTCGCATACAAACGACAATCTAGACGAGACAATATTAAATCAAGCATTACGCGTATTACGCAAGCGGGTATTTCTACGTATAGCCGTACGTGATCTTGCTGGTTTGGCTGATTTGCCAGAGGTCATGGCCAGCATGACCAATCTCGCAGAAGTTACTATTGATTTTGCACTAAAACATCATCAAGCCTGGCTTGTCAACCCAAACCGTTTTGGTCATCCAATTGGTGACGAAAGTGGCACAACACAACAAATGTTTGTCGTAGCCATGGGAAAACTAGGGGGCAGAGAGTTAAATGTATCCTCTGACGTGGACTTAGTTTTTGTCTATCCAGAAGACGGCGAAACCAATGGCACAAAATCCATTTCCAACCAGGCTTTTTTTGCATATTTAGGCCGAAAACTGATCGCCAGCCTCAATGACTATACGATAGACAGTTATGTATTTCGAGTTGACATGCGATTACGCCCTTATGGAGTGAGCAGCCCGCTCGCTATTAGTTTTTCCATGCTAGAAGATTATTTTCTCACACAAGGCAGAGAATGGGAACGCTACGCCTGGATTAAAAGCCGCGTCATTGCCGGACCCAATGAAAGTGAGTCTAAACTGATGGAACAAATCGCCCGACCTTTTGTGTTCCGAAAATATCTGGATTTTGGCGCCTATGAATCCATGCGTCGCCTGCACGCACAACTACGTAAAGAAGTAGAGCGCCGTGAAATGCACGATAATATAAAATTAGGGCCAGGCGGCATTCGTGAAATTGAATTTATTACGCAAGTTTTTCAATTAATTCGTGGCGGACGCGATACTGATCTATGCATCCGCCCAACACTTGCCGTCCTGCCACGTTTAAAAAAGAAAAATAAACTAAACACACAAACCGTCACCGAGCTTATCGATGCTTATCATTTCTTGCGTAAACTTGAGCATCGCTTGCAGTACCTTGATGATCAGCAGACACAAACTTTATCTAAAAACACAACAGACCAGACATTGATCGCTTCTGCTATGGGCTTTCAAAGCTATGACAACTTTTTGCAAAACCTTGATGTTCACCGCATGAATGTAACCCGCCACTTTGAATCAATCTTTGCAGCACCTAAAAAACCTTCGACACACGATATATTTTCACATTTATGGCAAGCACAAGCCGAAGACAAAGCCAAAACCAAGGAAACAACAACCCAACTCAGCACTATGGGCTTTACTGAACCAGAAAAAATTTCTCAGCGCCTACAAAAATTCTATAACAGCAGCAGCTATCATCAACTTCATGAATCTAACCAAAAAAAAATCAATGCTCTCATCCCCACATTGATTGAAGTCATTGCAAAGTTTCCGCTCGTTGAAGCCACACTAGAACGAATGCTGCAATTACTCGAAAAAATTAGCCAACACACACCCTACTTATCACTACTACAAGAACATCCGCACACACTACAACGCGTCGCCAAATTGGCCAGCATCAGTCAATGGGCCTGCGACTATCTCGGCAGGCACCCAATCCTACTGGATGAGCTACTACAAGGCGATGCAGCTCGTGTTACACCTAATTGGATCGCAATCAAACAACAACTCATTGATGAACTCAATCACGACAACAACCCAAAAGATGACGTAATTGAGTGGCGAATGGACCATTTGCGTCACTTTTTACATGCTCAAGTGTTCCAATTGCTAGTCAACGACCTGGAAGGCGATATGCTTTTGGAAACACTCAGCGATCATTTAACCGTACTCGCAGATTTGGTATTAGAAACCGTGTTAAATCTGGCCTGGTCAGGATTAAAAAAACGCCACCGTAATACACCTGCCTTTGCCATTATTGGCTATGGGAAACTAGGGGGAAAGGAACTCGGTTACTCATCTGACCTCGATCTTGTTTTTCTCTATGACGACAGCCACCCTGACGCTCCCGAAATCTATACCAAGCTTGGCAAAAGTATCAATACTTGGCTCACACGCCAAACTTCAACTGGCTTACTATATGAAACCGATCTACGTTTACGTCCCAACGGTGCTAGCGGCCTATTTGTATGTGCAACCGATGCATTCACACAATACCAACGCGAACAAGCTTGGGTATGGGAGCACCAGGCATTAACCCGCGCACGATTTATAACCGGTGATCCTCATGTTAAAACGATATTCGAACAAACACGCAAAGAAATTCTTTGTCAACAACGTGACTTAATACTGCTAAAACAAGACATTTTGAACATGCGTACAAAAATGCTAAACGCCCAACCTAAATCCGCCGCTTCAGCGGACATCAAACATAGCCGTGGCGGTATTATTGACGTTGAATTTATTGTGCAATACCTTGTCCTAGCTCATGCCTGCAAATTCCCCATCTTAACGGGTAATATTGGCAACATTGCATTACTGAAACTGGCGGGGAAATTAGCGCTCATTCAAACAGACAGCGCAGAAAAAGCGAGTATCGCGTACCGTGAATTCCGGCGCATTCAACACCGGTTGAGACTAAGCGGCAACACAGAACTAACAAGCGCATCGCCCACAGAAGATCAATTGCAAAACCTCACCCGCCCTGAGATCATTGCTTTAAACGCAGCAAATAGTGCTGTGTTGCAGTTATGGCGTGAAGTATTTGGTGTGCAATGAGCTTTAATTGAAATTTGCATAACTAACCCTATCATTTCACCAATACAGCTATTATTAATTAATTTTTAACACTTACAACTTCTGGCACGCTTCCTGCTTATACAAAACCAAGCACACTAGATGTGTCGTTTTTAACACTTAAGGAGAATCACCCATGAAACAAACACAAAAAGGTTTTACACTGATTGAATTGATGATTGTTGTGGCTATTATTGGTATTCTGGCTGCGGTAGCTGTGCCTGCTTATCAAAGTTACACTCTAAAAGCACGGTTCACCGAAGTTGTTAATGCTACGGCTCCATACAAAACAGCTGTCGAATTATGTGTACAAACTGGAAATTGCAACAATGGTGGCGTTGTTCTAGTCCCAGCAAGTGGTGCACGTGCTGCAATTGAAGTTCCAAATGACATGGGCGCTCAAGGGATAGTTACATCTCTGACCGTTGGCGGCGCTGGCGTAATAACTGTCACACCCGTTGCAGGCCAAGGTATACAGGCTGCCGATACTTATGTCATCACCCCAACTATTGTTGCTGCAACTGGAGGAGTAACTTGGGCAGTAACAGGTGGCTGTCTAGCTGCTGCTGGTGGTGCTGGCAAGATCTGCTAACCAACCAAACAATTTTACAACATGTAGGATGGGTGCAACCCAGCAATCTACGACCAAAGCTATCAAACAAAAAAAACACACCTCATTTATGAGGTGTGTTTTTTTTCATTGCGACCTAATATCCTCTATCCTCTAGGGTAGATTGCAGGGTTGCACCCATCCACCATTATTTAATACACACTACCCGAACCTGATGAATATCTGTAATTCCCTGCAATACTTTCTCTATCCCATCCTGTTTCAACGTACGCATCCCATCACCTAACGCGGTCACGACCATTTCCGCCACACGCGCATGTTCCTGGATATTCTTCTTCAGTGCGTCTGTTGCGGTTAGTAATTCGTGCAAACCGACTCGCCCTGAGAAACCCGTACCCGCACAAGCATCGCAACCCACCGCCTTACTCAGAGTAATTTGACCTTGATCGTCGCCGTATTGCTTGAGCCAATTATCTTTTATCTCTTTGTAACCGGCGTCTGGATCTGCTTTAAAGCGATCAATATTTTTTAACTCTTCACAATACTCCGTTAACAACGCTTTCATTTCATGCTCGCTAGCAACGTAGGATTCTTTACATTTACACAAACGCTTTGCTAAACGTTGCGCCAAAATTCCCAGCAAAGCATCAGCAAAATTAAACGGATCCATACCCATATCCAACAAGCGTATAACAGATTCTGGTGCGCTATTAGTGTGCAACGTAGCGAATACCAAGTGACCGGTGAGTGACGCTTCAATACCAATGCTGGTGGTTTCTTTATCACGCATCTCACCCACCATAATAATGTCGGGATCTGCTCGTAAGAACGACTTCATGACTACCGGAAAAGTCAGTCCCGCTTTGACATTCATTTGCACCTGGCGCAAACCTTTCTGGGTAATCTCAACGGGATCTTCTGCCGTCCATATTTTAGTTTCAGCGCGGTTGAGATGTTTCAGAATGGAATGCAACGTGGTTGTTTTACCCGAACCGGTCGGGCCGCACACGAAGAACAAGCCGTATGGCTTACTGATAATTTTCTTAAGTTCTTCCTGATTATGTGCGGTAAACCCCATTTTATCGAGTGGAATCGGTTCACCTGCGGCCAGAATACGCATAACAATGTCTTCGAGACCGCCGGCAGATGGAATGGTGGCGACACGCAATTCAATATCTAGCGGGTAATACTTCCTGAATTTAATTTTGCCATCTTGCGGCCGTCGTTTCTCAGAAATATCCAAGTCACACATAATCTTGATGCGTGTCACCAATGGGTTACGATAACTGGCGGGAATCTCAATATAAGGCATTAATGAACCATCTTTACGGAAACGTATTTTGGTTTTTTCTTTTCCTGCATATGGCTCAACATGAATATCAGATACGCCCATCTTGTAGGCGTCAACGATAATCTTATTAACCAGCTTCACCAATTCATTATCAGAGGCTGCTGATGTATCATCAACCTCGTTAGTCACATCTTCAAAATCTTCCTCAAGACCCGACAACATTTCGTTAATATTACCGCTATCTTCTAGATTGCTACCGTAGAACAAATCCAGCGTCGCCTGAAATTCACGGCTTGTACATACCGCATAGGTAATTTTTCGTTTGGGAAAAATATTATTAACAACGCGCTGAGATTGAATCATTTCAGGGTCTAACGTTAAAATAACTAGCCCACCTGGTGTCTCGTCAATTGGAACCCACCCATTACTCTTCACATAGTCACGCTTCAGGTTTTTTAGCAAATCCATCGGCCTGAGTCGGTCAGCTCGGAAGGGTTCATACTTGACATCAAAATAAGCAGACAAGGCCTTACCAATTAATGCCGGCTGGATATGATAGTCAGCAATCAAAACTTCCTCTAAGTCACAACCTTTCTTACGCGCTGAACGCGTCGCCAACTCAAAGTCAGCCGCAGAAATTACCGCATCAGCAATCAAGTAATCATACTTTGACTTAATAATTTGCGGTTGACTCTGACGTTGCTTAAAAGCAATGGCCAATGTTTGACAAATCTCATTCACACCCTCAACCACAAGTTCAGAGAAGGGTTTGTTATCTTTACTATTGATAACTTGAACAACACCCATTAACTCATCATCTTCAGCATCTAGTATGGGTGCCACTAGCATCTGCCTCGTGCGATATCCCGTACGCTTATCGACTTCCTGCAAAAAGCTTAATTGCGCGCTCAGCTTCTTTAATTCGCTCTTATCATAAACATCTTCAAGATTAACAATTTCTTTATTCAGACCAACATAACCAGCAACACTATATTCGGTAATTGGCAGCTTTAAATCCTGGAACGAATCAAGCCCTGTTTTTACTCTAGAAGTAATAAATGTCTTGTCTTTACTCAACGAGTAAATGGTCAGGCGATCCGCATTGAATAAGGTACAAATATTTTTACTTACCTCCAGCATAATTTCATCAATATTGCTGGCTGCATGTATTTTGTTCGTAACTCCCTGCAGATTCTTAGAAAAATCTAACTTATTACTGATGTCTGAAAGATTATTATTTGAAGGCTTTACCGTCGTTTCCGTATCCATCTTTTTTTTCTCCAGAAGTCGCTAAAATTCAAATACCTGGCTGTTTACTAGCCTATGGAGATTAAATTTACCAGCACACGCCTGTATTTCACGCATTGTTAAATCTGCCTCACCTTGCTTTAAATGCGTAATGTAGATTTCAACATTTTGCGTTAACTTTTCAAGTTCCTCAGCAAGCAGACTGGGACATAGATGCTTTGAGCGGATTGCGATATTTTTTTTCTCGTTACTAAAAGCAGACTCGACAATTAAATACCGTAAATTTTTGATCTCGTTGACAATCATCCATAGGGAATCGTTAGTTGTCGTATCACCGGTATAAACTAAACTCGCTTGACCCGAGTCCAGCTGAAAACCTGTTGCAGGTATCGTATGATTCGCAGGCAATGTCGTTATTTGCCGCCCGTTGATTTCAACCGTTTCTCCCACCGATAAGATACCGAATTGCATATAAGGAGAACAACTATTAGGAATTTTTGAAAAATCAGGCCATATTGACCAATTAAACAAATGCTGCGTTAAGGCTTCAATTGTTGGTTGTAATGCGTGCACCGTTATAGGCCTGTCACGCATACAACCCACCGTATCAACCAGAAAAGGGATCGTTGCCACATGGTCTAAATGAGCATGCGTAACAAAGATATGATCAATACCAACCAGCTCATCCAGACTCAAACTACCCACACCAGTACCAGCATCAATCAATATATCGCTATCTAACAACATAGCCGTCGTCAGAGAACCACTCCCTATACCACCACTACAACCTAATATACGTAGCTTCATGTTGGCCTCGGTGACGTTTATTTAACTAACAAAACAGGTATTGTTGAAAACTGCACAACCTTATTGGTAACAGAACCCAGCAATAAGCCTTTAATGGCGCTCACCCCACGCGGACCAATAACAATGCGATCGAATAATTTTTCTTTTGCAAACGCAACAATCACGTCTGCTGGTTCGCCTACAATAATATGAAACTGATGAGAAATTCCTGCTTGGTCCATAAACTGCCGCGCCGCTGTCAGCCTTTCCATTCCTTCATCTTGATGATATTGCGCAATACTCTCGCTATCAATAAATGAGGAAACGTTACCATGCAAAGGTAATTGAACATTCAACAAATGAATCTCCGGCATTTCTTTATAACAACTCAGCAATTGAATAAAATCTTTAATCGCCTGATTTGACGCATCAGAACCATCTACTGGTAACAAAATCTTTAACATAGGATACTCACTCTTTTACTTAAAATTAATTTTTTAAGCTTGATTCAATGCAAATCATTTATTAGCGTTATCAGCCAAATCTATCATTGCCGCCGGTTTTATTCTTGCTCTCGCTGCCATCCATTTTCCTATCGACACCACAGTAACTGCCATGCAAACGGGCATAACCCAACGTAAATAGCTGGCATTATCATTGACCCATTCCCGAGTAATAACATCGGTTACAGTCATACCACCCGCTATCCAGCCTAGTAATCCCGCACCAACAATAATCACCAGAGGAAAACGTTCCATCAATCTCAACACCAATTTACTACCCCAGACAATAATAGGCACACTTACAACCAAACCAAAAACAACCAATCCCATACTGTCTTTTGCCGCACCAGCAATTGCAATCACGTTATCCAGACTCATCACTGCATCAGCGATAATAATTGTTTTAATCGCAGCGATTAAGGAGGTACTGGCAGCTATCTCATGTCCTTGACCTTCTGGCTCAGGTTGCAATAGCTTGACGCCTATCCACAGTAACAACACGGCACCTACAATCTTCAGGTATGGCATAGCCAACAAGCTCAGCGCGAAGAAAATCAGTGTTATGCGTATCGCAATTGCGCCAAAAACACCCCAAAATATAACTCGATTACGCTGCTCCTTCGGCAATCTTCGACAAGCCAACGCAATCACTACGGCATTATCACCACCTAATACAATATCAATCGCTATAATTTGCAAAACTGCGATCCAAAACTCGGTACTATCAATGCCCATAAATGCTTCCCAAACTTATATTTTGTCTTCTAATGATGAATGCCTATAAACTCTAAAACTTCATCCTTCTGACGCATTGCATCAGCATAACCCAAGTCAACTAAAGCCTGACAAAAGGACGCTTCAAACAATACATAGCTCAGCAAGGTAGATCCATTTGGCCCCATCGCACCAACTGCACGATATAAAAAACGCATTACTCGTGGCAACGCCATGGCATGCTGTTGCGCAATGTCATTAATCTCTTCGCTAGGAGAAATCATCATTGATACAACATGTTTCAATGATGAAGTATTTTCTTTCAGTTTTTCCGGCGGAACCAAGCCGAGTGTTTTATTAATACGATGCAAACGCTCTAGATCAACATCTAGACTATCAACAAAAATACTATTCATCACATGACCAGCAATTTGCGCCAATGGCGGGTAACCGGTCACCTGCACACGCTTAGGCAAATCATCTAATGTTTTGTGCACGCCAATAATTAAAACCCGTTCCGCACCCAGGTGAAGTGCCGGACTTATCGGAGCCATCTGCCGCATAGAGCCATCACCAAAATATTCACGATTAAGCTTTGTAGCCGGAAATATAAATGGAATCGATGCTGACGCTACTAAATGCTTAACCTCTATACGTGCGGGGACACCCACTCTTTGCGCTCGCTTCCATGGCGAAATATCTTTCGCGCCTTGATAAAAAGTAACAGATTGCCCTGATGTATAACCCCAGGCGGTAATACCCAGGGCATGTAATGCACCAGATTTAATGCTGCGTTGAATACCTCGGAAGGGTAAACGATGTTTTAGCAAAACCTCTAGAGGCGAATTATCTAACAAGGAAACAGCTTGTTTTCTTTCTGAATTACTAGACCACAATGAAAATAGACAATGTGCACTATTGCCCAGCACACCCAAAATATCAGAACGATAAACTTGATTGACGTGGAAATTTGACCACACCCTCTCCAACTCTCGCACACCCTCGCTATAATGAGCAGCAGATACCGCCAAACTAGCTGCATTAATTGCACCTGCTGATGTACCGCAAATTACAGGAAATGGATTATGTCCAGGGTCAGGCAACATCTCAGCAATGGCTCGTAATACACCCACTTGATAAGCCGCACGCGCGCCTCCGCCGGTTAGCACCAAACCAACCTTGGGTCGAGATGAGCCCATGTTATTGGCTTTACTCACCTATTGTTAACTCATTTTCAACCTTTTCTAACGCTTCACGCAAAGTTTCTTCTGGCATGCTATTTAATGTATTTGATAACATTCTAGCAGCTTCGCACGCCTCATCTGGCAAAACACTATAATCCAGATTAGCCACAAAAAATGCCGCCGCACCCGTTGTTTTTAGCAAATTCTGGCGTTCATTCATCAACATTTCTATTTCTGCGCGCAACATAGCAATTTCTTGCGCTTTTAATTTAGTATGTGACATTTTTAAACCTTATCATGTAAGTATACTTCTACACCATTCTAAGCAATATACCAAAACTATAACTTATGTATATTCTAAATTCATTGCTGTTTACTACCCTTTTTCAAAATTTTCTAACAAACAGGTAAACTATAGAATTAACCACTAGATCATCAGCATGAACAATAATCTCCACACGCCATTATTTCCTGAAATAAAACCTTATAACAATGGTTTATTACCGCTTGACGACATACACACCATGTACTGGGAACAATCAGGCAACCCAAACGGCCTACCAGTGTTATTTCTTCATGGCGGCCCCGGCGCGGGGTCATCACCCACTCATCGCCGATTATTTGATCCCAAACGCTACCGCATTATTATTTTTGACCAACGTGGCGCAGGAAAATCTACTCCATTAGGAGAAATACGTAACAACACAACACCCCATCTCATTAATGATATTGAAACCTTACGACAGCATCTTAAAATTAAGAAGTGGGTCATTTTTGGTGGGTCGTGGGGAAGCACGCTCGCGTTAGCCTACGGTGAAGCTCATCCTGAAAGCTGCCTAAGCTTTATCCTACGCGGCATTTTTCTCTGCCGAAAAAAGGAAATTGATTGGTTTCTTTATGGATTAAGAAACTTATTTCCTGAGGCTTGGGCAGATTTCGTTGCACCACTTTCAACACCAGAACGCAGTGACATTCTTACCAACTATTATCAACGCTTATTAAATCCTGATCCAGAAATACATATGCTTGCCGCACGTACCTGGAGTACTTATGAAGGCTCATGCTCTACTTTATTACCCAGTCCAAAGACTGTTAATTATTTTTCTGGCGATGTCGTCGCACTGGGACTCGCACGTATGGAGGCACATTACTTTAGCCACAACATTTTTTTACCAGAAAACTCGTTACTAGAGAATGTCCACAAACTTCATGACATCCCTGCAACCATCGTACAAGGTCGATATGATGCCGTCTGCCCGATTGTTAGTGCAGATGATTTGCATCATGCATGGCCTCAGGCTGAGTATATTATTATTAATGATGCGGGACATTCTGTCTGGGAGCCAGGCATTCAAACCGCCATCATCAGAGCCACAGAGAAATATAAAGACTTGATTGCACAAAACTAATAACCTTGTAATTTTAAAATAGTTACGAGACAATAAAAATAACTTTAGGGTAAAACACAATGAGAAAAGGATTACTAGTATTTGCTTTTTTTGTTCTTACCCATCAGCTCTTTTGCGGCAGGCCCATTTGATGGCATTTATTCAATCAACTTAGATAATAACTTAGTAGGTTATATTTCTGTTCACGAAAATGACAGCAATATGATTGCCATTATGTTAGAGACTGATCCATTTGATTCAACCTGGGAAGCAATCAGCGGCATACGCAATAATAACAACGCCAACTTTACATCAATCGCAGGGACTATCGCACTAGATATCAGCGTTGTTTTTAACGATAGGCAATAGCGCCGTTGCTACACTTACTTCCTGCATTGGCGACTGTACCTTCCCAAGTGGCACTGTCTTCAGTATGAATAGAATTTTTTAAAACTTAAAACAACCATCGCATTTATTTGTGCTCAACCACAAGTTTTGAAATATTCAAAAATCCAGAACTAGCTCTGACATCCATTTGCTCATTAAATGGCAACACACCAAGCAGCGGGCAACTAAGCCGCTGCTGCAAAGCATGAATATTTTCTTCCAGCGCAGCCATCTTTGGATCGATGCAATTTGCTACCCAACCCGAAAGATACAAACCAGCAGCTTGTATCGCTTTCTCCGTCAGTAACGCATGATTCAAACAACCTAAACGCATTCCTACCACTAGTATGACGGGCAGACCCAGTACTTTTGCTAGATCGGCACCATCTTGCCGATCATTAAGTGGCACAAGGAATCCACCAACACCTTCAACAATGACTACCTCAGCATGGTCATTTAATTCGATATAGGATTGACGAATAACCGTTAAATCAATTTCAATATTTGCTTGCGCTGCGGCAATATGAGGAGCCAATGGCGGCACCAATGCATATGGGTTTATTTGTTTACGAGCAACGACAACATTACTGGATTCTACTAATAATTCCACATCCACCCATTTACCATTCTCACAACCTGCGGCCACAGGCTTCATACCAATAACTTTCTTTCCACTTGCTACAAACGACTGTAGTAATCCGCAACTAACTAGTGTCTTACCGACACCCGTATCAGTCCCAGCAATGAAGAATCCTTTTGACATCGTAGAAGACTCTATAGCCCCAAGCCAATCTGTCGTCTGGTTTCAGGCGTCAAAACAGACTCCTTTCGTTTTGGCTTCCAGGCATGACCATAAACCACTTCATAGGTTGCCGGCAACTTGCCATTTTGTCTTAGCAAGTCATATTGACTGATGACGTTCTGCCAGGTCTTTTTCCCCATTAATCCTGAACGTCTACCTTGAGTGGCATTACGCGCACCGATGGCTTTAAGATCTCTCATAATGTCTATCACCTCATCATAGGTCAATGTCAGGTATTCCATATCCATGACAGGCGTGGAAAAACCATTATGTAGTAACAAATCACCCACGTCGTGCATATCAATAAAATGATTAACATGGCTATAGCCATCGGCCCTGCTAAAGGCTTGACGCAACTCTTTCAAAGTATCCGGCCCGAAAGTACTGAACATAAACAAGCCATCGCCACGCAATACGCGATGAATTTCAGCAAACGTATGTTCTAAATTATTGCACCATTGCAACGCCAAATTTGACCAAACCAAGTCAACACATTTCTCACCCAATGGCAACTGCTCGATATCACCACAAACGTATTGGATTTGCTTACCTGACGTTGGCAACCATTTTCTCCATTTTGCAACAATAGGTTTAGCCTGAAGATGCATTTCCAAAGCAATATCAATCGCAACCAACTTTGAAGATGGGTAGCTGCTTTTTAACTTATGATGGCCATACCCCGTTCCACTGCCCGCATCAAGAATTGACTCAGGTTTAAATTTAATATACTCAAGACGTGACAACATGCGATCACAAATTTCACGTTGAAGCACCGCCGCCTCATCATAGCTGGTTGCAGCTCGGTCAAAAGCGCGGCGCACTTGGCGCTTATCTAAAGCGTGATCAGAATTCATGTAAATGAGCTATAAATTGGTCGGAAAAAGACAAAAATGGCGCATGGCCACAATTTGGAAACATGACTAGCTTAGCATCAAGTAATTGCTGATTCATCCAACGCGCAGCTGCGGCATGGGTAATAACATCGTTCTCACCATGCAATAATAAAACAGGCTGCTTAATTTCACCGAATTTTTCCCGTAAATCACTGGTCAGCAAAATATCTAAACCTGCTTGTAATGCTACCTTATCAGGTTCGCTATATTGAAAGAACGTTTTTCTTAAACTGGCTAAAACCGCTTTTGAATCATTACCACCATTTAATTGCAAAGTTAAAAATCGATTTATGGTACTGGTGTAATTTTGCGCTAAATTTTGCGTAAACATCTGCAATATTGTAGCATCCATTCCCCATTGCCAATTTTCACGTTTTATAAAACAGGGCGTCGTAGCAATTAAAACAAGCTTTGCAATTTGCATTGGTTTTTGCAAGGCAAGTTCAATAGCCACCTGACCACCCAATGACCAACCGCCAACAATACAATCATCTGGCAGTATCTCAGCGACCATTTCAACCATACTTTGCAATGATACCGACTCACCAGAGGGACTCAGGCCATGTCCGGGAAGATCCACTAAATGAAGGCGGTAGCCTTGTGCTAATTGATCACAAACATACGCCCAAATACCACTGTGCATTGCCCAGCCGTGTAATAAAACCAAATCAGGGCCAGCACCCATTGTTTTGACATGTACACTACGCATTCCAGTTCATCGCCAAATCTCGCAGCATCGTGGTTAAACGTTTAACATCTTCTTCACTGTGCAATGCTGATAGAGAGATTCTCATTCGCGCCATACCTTCTGGCACCGTCGGTGGACGTATTGCCGGCACAAGTATCCCTTGCTCATGTAATGCCTTGCTAATTTGCACAGCAGCCTCACTTTCACCGACAATCAGTGGCTGAATGGGTGTATTTGATGGCAACAATTGCCAACGCAACGATTGCAACTCACTTTTCAATTGGGCGATCAATTTTCTCAGCTGCTCACGCCGCCATTCTTCTTGCTCAATTAACGCCAAACTTTTTAATAAAGTATGAGACAGCAACGCGGGCGTGGCCGTGGTATATATATAACTTCGCGCATATTGAATAAACGCTTCAATAACTTCTGGTTGTGCCGCCACAAAAGCACCAAATACACCTGCCGCTTTACCCAGCGTTGCCATGTAAATAATATTTGGTGATTGCATGTTGCAGTGTTCAAATGATGATAATACCCCTCTACCTTGCTTACCCAGCACGCCAAAACCATGTGCATCGTCCAGCAGCAACAACGCATTGTGCTCTTCGCATAACGCTAATAACTCATCAACGGGTGCAACATCACCATCCATACTAAATACCGCATCTGTCATAACTAATTTGAGTTTAGCCTTGGAAGCGGCTAACCGCTTTTCAAGCACCGACAAATCAGCGTGTGGGTAGCGTATGAGTTTAGCGCGGGAAAGTAATGCAGCCTCATTCAGTGAGGCATGATTAAGCTTGTCGGCAAAGATAGCATCACCACGACCCAACAAGGCAGTAACCACACCAATATTTGCCATATAGCCGGTTGAGAAAAGTAGCGCACGAGGAAAACCAACAAAACGTGCAAGGGCCTCTTCTAGCTTATGATGCGCTATACCATGACCGCTAATCAAATGTGAAGCACCGGCACCAACACCATAGCGCTGGGCACCATCTACCGCAGCTTCTATTAATGCAGGGTGATTAGCGAGACCAAGATAATCGTTACTGCAAAAGGCCAGAAAATCCTGCCCATCAATGGAAACATGTGTTTCTTGTGGGCCATTCAACATCACGCGGCTGCGAAAAAGTCCAGCTTTTTTGCGAACAAGCTGTTGTTTACGTAGTTGTTCGATAAAATCAGCGTACATTTAATTACATCGCATGTAATCCCAGCTTTTCAAGTAATGCGCGATCACGCGTCGTTTCTGGATTATCCGTGGTTAATAATTTATCACCATAAAATATGGAGTTAGCGCCTGCCAAGAAGCACAATGCCTGCACCGCTTCCGACATTTCTTGCCGACCAGCAGATAACCTCACCATGGCTTTTGGCATGGTGATGCGGGCAGCAGCAATGGTGCGCACAAACTCGAAAGGATCAATCGATTCCGTACCATGCAACGGTGTGCCTTCTACTTGTACCAGATTATTAATAGGCACAGATTCTGGGTAGGGTTCTAAATTAGCCAATTGGGCAATTAAGCCAGCACGGGTATGACGCGTTTCACCCATACCGACAATTCCACCGCAACACACATTGATACCCGCACTACGCACTTCTTGTAATGTATTCAAACGGTCTTGGTAGTTACGCGTTGTGATGATTTCATCGTAATACTCAGGTGCGGTATCCAGGTTATGATTGTAATAATCCAGTCCCGCCTTACCCAATTGCTCAGCTTGTCCAGGCTTTAACATGCCCAATGTGGCGCAAGTCTCCAATCCCAGGGATTTGACGGCGCTAATCATTTCCGTCATTTTGTCGATATCGCGTTGCTTAGGGCCACGCCAAGCAGCACCCATACAAAACCGTGAGGCTCCTTTATTCTTGGCCGCTTGCGCTGTTTCTACGACTTCATCCAATGACAACATTTCTTGATTCTCAACTTCAGTATGATAACGTGCCGCTTGTGGACAGTATCCACAATCTTCTGGACATCCACCTGTCTTAACTGAGATGAGTGTAGACAATTGAACCGCATTGGCATCATGATGCTCTCGATGCGTTAATTGGGCACGATGGATCAGGTCATTAAATGGCAAATCTAATAACGATTGAATTTGGGAAACTTCCCAACGCAACGAACCAACTGCTTTGTCAACCATACTATTTGGTTGTTCCTCTGATAAGTTAGTGTTAAGTTGATTCATACTCTTACTGTTTCCTATAGAAGTCAGACAATGGATCTGATAATCAAAGATTCAATCATTATTGTCAATTGATACCTTTATGCTCTTACAAAATAAATCGATCATTTTGCAAGCGATCTCACAAAAAAATTGTTTGTTATGCGGTGTTTCTAGCGAACAAGACCTGTGTATTTCTTGTCGAGACAATTTACCTCAAATACCAACCGATCATTGCCCGGTCTGTCTATTACCTGTCGCCACATCACTGACATGCGGCACCTGTCTAAAGAAACCACCCGCATTTACGCGAATAGTCGCTGCATTACATTATACTTTCCCTGTTGATGCGCTCATACACAGTTTAAAATACCAATCAAACCTCGCCATTGCACCTGTTCTGGCTAATCTTTTATTAGAAAAAACAAATATTGCAAGAAAGCCTGATTTTATTATTCCTATGCCGCTGCATCCTACGAGACTAAGAGAAAGAGGTTTTAATCAAGCATTAGAGATAGCACGACAACTGCCAAACAACAACATTACATTATTATCGAATGCCTGCACGCGCATCAGAAACACGCCTTCACAAACTGGATTACCCTGGAAAGACCGTCAAAAGAATATACGTGATGCTTTCTCTTGTAAAATGGATTTTTCATCAAAGCATGTTGCAGTGATTGATGATGTCATGACAACTGGCGCAACACTGAATGAAATCGCAGGAGTTTTACGCAACTGCGGCGCAACAGGAGTCAGCGGATGGGTTATCGCAAGAGCACTGCCTGGACTAAACAAAACGACTCAAAATTAGCCACCTATATTCATGTTTAACATTATTCTATATCAACCTGAGATTCCACCCAACACAGGCAACATTATTCGCTTGTGTGCTAACACCGACATGCAATTGCATCTCATAAAACCACTAGGGTTTGCACTTAAAGATAAGGAGTTGCGGCGTGCGGGTTTAGACTACCATGAATTTACCAGCATGATCATTCATAACAACTGGTCTGATTGTGTTAATCATTTAAAGGGATGTCGCATCTTTGCTGTAACAACTAAGGGAAAACAACGTTATGACATGACAGCTTACAAAGAAAAGGATGCCTTCTTGTTTGGCGCAGAAACATGCGGCCTACCTACGGAACTACTAGAGAGTTTTCCCGAAGAAAACCGTATCTGCATCCCAATGAAGGCATCAAGCCGCAGCTTAAATTTATCTAATACAGTTGCTGTTGTCGTCTATGAAGCATGGCGACAAACAGGCTTCAAGAGTACAACGATATCACTGTAAATTAAGATCTTCACTCAATATTCGAGGCGTAACAAAAACCATTAACTCACGCTTATCATCTATCCTTGCAGAATTACGGAATAGGTGACCCAAGATTGGAATATCACCCAATAGCGGTATTCTGTTCCTTGCCTCATTTTCTGTACGCTCGAAGATACCGCCAATAACAACCGTTCCCCCGTTGTCCACCAATACTTTGGTGGTTATCTTTTTAGTATTAATCGGTGGCGGTAAAAACTGATTGATAGTCTCACCAATTTTATCTTGGTTCACACTCAGTTCCATATCAATCTTATTATCATAAGTAATTAAAGGTTTAACCTTAAGGCTCAGCGTTGCATCAACGAAACGGATGCTGGTAGCACCGCTACTCGTTGCCTGCTGGAAAGGCACGCGATCACCCTGTTCAATCAAGGCCTCTACTCCATGAGCCGTTACAACACGCGGGCTAGAAATAACTCGACCTTTATTATCGGTTTCTAGTGCTGATAACTCTAAATCAATTAATGTACTGTTATTAACTTTTATCAAACTTAAACCTAATGTTGCAGGGCCACCCGCTAATGCGCCAGTCCCCGCCGCAGGTAGACTAGAGCTTAAAGCACTACTGGTATCAAAACTACCCGCTCTTTTAGTGTTACTAACACCAAAGCGAGCACCCAAATCACGACTAAAGGTGTCTATCGCTTCAACAATACGTGCTTCAATCATCACCTGCCGCTCAAATATATCAAGCGTATCAATACGCTTCTTAATCTCACTCAGCCTAGCTGGAATATCAGTAACAGTTAACGAATTGCTGATTTCATCCGCATTAATCGTCCCACGCTCACTTAACATGCCTTCAAAAGAAATTGAGTCCACTCGTCGATGATTCAGATGAAACATTTCTGTTCGGACAGGCTCCAACTCTGAAATCTGCAAGCGCGCTTCCAGCTCAAGCAATTCTTTCGCAGCCATCTCTTCACTAGGCGCGACAAAAATAACATTCCCGGTTTTACGTTTATCAAGTCCTGTCGCCTGAAGAACGATATCAAAAGCTTGATCCCACGGGACATCCTTTAACCTCAACGTTAAGTTACCAGCGACAGTATCACTCGCAATAATATTAAGATCAGTAAAATCAGCGATAACCTGCAAAACGGCTCTAACATCAACATTCTGAAAATTGAGAGACAACTTCTCACCTGAATATCCACCGTCTTCAAGATTTCTGGTGAATTCATCAACTTTACTATCTGCTAACGTGCTAACTTCCAGAACAAACTGGGTATCTGTTTGACGCGACGAATGCTCCCAAACACCTGTTGGCTTAACAACCATCAGCACATTTTCGCCGTGCGCATAAGTTTCAAATGCTCGGATGGGTGTTGCAAAATCCGTCACATCAAACCATCTCTCAAGATTACTCGGTAGCAATGTATTCATAAATTCAACAACAATGTCTTCACCTTGTTGACGAACATCAATACCCGTACCCATCTGCAACAAATCAACTACGATACGACCTTCTCCATGTACTCCACGTTGAAAATCTATATCACGCAGGCTATTACTTTCTTTATCCGGGACATCTTCAGAAAAATGGGCAACAGAACCAACAGCTTTTGATTCCGCAATTACTCCAAGTTTTATTAAAAAGGTGTTGTCCTCAACACTTGCTTCTTGACTCATCAATTTAGAAAGATTTAAGACTAAACGCGTTCTATCGCCAACTTCAACAATGTTAATACTATTTAAATTACCTTCATCAATTTCAATAAAATTTTTATCTAAAGTGTTAGATATATTATGCAGGTCAAAATAAATTCTAAATGGGTTATTTAGAGAAACACCCACGGGGACAGAATCAAACAATTCGTCAGCCGTCACTTTGACTAGCATTACTCCATCCTGAACGGTAGAAACATCAATAGCATTAACACCATTAATGACTGCCAAATCAGATGCTTGATCCGCCGCAATTGCGGGCTGAATTGTCATTAGGGTAAAGACAAATCCTAACCATAAGTTTTTATTCATTGTAATCGGTAGCCTCATTTGTTCTATTCCTGACCTTCAAGCATGAGAGAACTAATACGTTCACTCCAATCATCAACACTATCTTGCACAATTTCTTTCAATGTAATTTCAGATTCAGAGATACCAGCAATTTGCCCAAAATCTTTTCCCAAATAATTACCAACACTGACACGATGCAATGTCCCATCCGGTGAATTAATCAATGCAAACACTTTCTCGTCTTGCTGAAGCGAACCAACCATTTTTAAGCTCTCTAATGCATAGTTTTCCAATGCTTCCTTTCTCCGCTCCAAGTCAGGATGAAGCCCACTATTTTCATTCTTTACAAGCTCATTTTGGCGTGGAATGAATGGACTTGAAATTTCAAATGCATTATAAGTAAAATGTTTATGTGGCTTTACGCCTGACACTGGATCCACTTGGCCACGTAGACCGTGCCCAGAGTTTTTTATGAATTCATCCAAATCACTATAATCGACTTCACTACAACCGATTATTAACAAAGAGACCATTAACAATAGCAAATGAGATATTTTCATCACCCCCCACCCCCACTCTGGTTAACAACTTCATCTTCATCAAGATAACGAAAAGTCTTTGCCGTGGCATCAAGCGTCAATTTCTCATCGCTATCTTTTATAAGGCTGATATCATTCAATGTCACAATTCGCGGTAACTGTGAAATATCACTAGCAAAAGCGCCAATATCATGATAGTCACCAGTCACACGAATCGTAATTGGCAGCTCCGCATAAAACTCATTAATGGTTTCACTAGCGGCGGGTTTAAATAATTCAAATTGCAAACCACGCCCAAGCCCAACTTGGTTTATATCAACTAACAAAGCTTCCATTTCTGATCTATCCGGAAGTTGCTTGAGTAGCGCACTTAGTGATTGCTCAATATCTTCTAGTTGCTGCTTTAATGCGTCCAAATTAACTGCACTTCCTTTTTTGATGAGATAGGTTTGCTTTAGCGTCTCTTCTTCAACTATCGCATTATCTAACGTTGCCCATTGATCTTTCCAACCAAAGAAGTAGCCGCCGAATACAATAACAATAAGCAATACAACAAGTGCTGCCGCTTTTACTCCACTCGGCCAAGCACTCGGGTCGTTTGGATCAAGCTGTCGTAATTCTTCAACCAAGTTCTGCACAATTAGCCCTCCATATTCATAAAATCCTCATCTGCATCACCAGTGGATGACTGGGTGAGCCTTATATTGAGATTAAATTCATTTAGACGTGTGTTGTTTACGGTAACAGCTTTGATCTCGATCAAAACTGGAGACTCCAGCCACTGAGACGACTCTAAGTTACGCATTAATGTGGACACCCACGCATTAGATTGTGCATAACCTACTAAATTAATACTGTATCCTTCTTGCTTTACACTTTGCAGGTAAACACCATCTGGCAACAATCTAACAAGCTGATCAAGCAAATGCACTACTTCAGCACGGCTACTTTGCAATGTTTCAACCACGCCCTTACGAGCCAACAATTCCTGAGTTTGCATTTTAATTTCTCTTATCTCTTCAATTTGCTTGTCAAGAACAACGATCTGGTCGTTTAAATATTGGTTTCGAGTATTTTGATAGTCAACTTGGTCCGCAATCATGTTATGTCCTCCCCATACGATTAAAAGACCTATGGCGCCAACAATACCTGCCAATATCAAAAATTGCTTTTGCAGCGCTTTACGTTTTAGCTCACGGTGTGGAAGTAAATTTATACGAATCATGACGGATCAAAGCTGCGCATAGCCAGGCCACATGCAATTAAGAGTGAAGGTGCATCCATATTTAGTTGCTTTGAAATAACACGACTAGATAAATCCATTCCCAAAAAAGGATTAACTGTAAGCGTGCTAACTTGCGTACGTTCTTTGATTGTTTCATTTATTCCAGGTATGACAGCGCACCCTCCAGCAACAAAAATATAATTGACTTCGGTATATTGCGTAGATGTAAAGAAAAACTGAATAGCGCGCATGACTTCAATCGACAATGTTTCACAAAACGGCTGCAAAACATCGCTTTTATAGTTTTCCGGTAATTTCCCACTGCGCTTAGCCGCTTCCGCATCTTCAGGTGAGAGATTAAATTGGTTGTGAATTTCTTGCGTCAATTGGTTGCCGCCAAATGTTTGATCTCGTATATAAACTGACTCGCCATTATGCAAAATATTGACGCTCATTGTCGTTGCGCCTATATCAACTAATGCAATCACTTGGTCTTTCCCGCCCTCAGGCAGTTGTTTCTCAACTAATTCAAAAGCCAATTGTGATGCATAAGGTTCGACGTCCATTACTACGGCATTTAATCCTGCCGTTAATGCAGCTGCTACACGATCCTCTACTTTATCTTTCCGAGATGCCGCAATTAGAACTTCTATTTCATCTTGATTATCGGGTAATGGGCGTATGACTTGATAGTCTAGATCAACTTCATCCAGCGCAAAGGGAATATACTGACTGGCTTCATTCTCAACCTGAAAAGCCAAATCATCTTCACGCTGACCAGCAGGCACCACGATCTTTTTTGTGATAACAGCCGCAGCTGGCAATGCTAGCGCAACATTGTTCAAACGTGCCCCCATGCGTTTCCACGCACGCTGCAAGCATTCACTCACTGCGTCAAAATTTGCAATACCACCTTCTTGCATGGCATCTAGTGGAAGTTTCTCAATCACATAGCTCTCAACACAATATGCATTCTCACCCTTGCCATCCATTGACAGCTCAACCATTTTCACAGATGAGGAACTGATGTCTACACCAATCAATGATGGAGACTTTGCTTGAAAAAAGTCTAGATTTATTTCAAAATTTTCCTTGAACAGTGGTATATTAGAAGCGATACTCGCTATGTGCACTGATTAAAGAAATAACCAAGAGGATATATGCAAAACTTCTTGAAACTTTATATCTCTCTTGTAGTTGGTTGTGTATACGACATAAATTCTGACAGATTGAAAAAAATACGATTCATTAAGAAACGGTATTTATACCCCCTTAAATGATGTACATTCCTTTTTACCTCATATTTTAAAGTTCAATATTCATGCTAACTCGTTGGTTATACTATCCTGTCATTGTTTTTTTTGGTCTTGGTATTATTGGTGTACTGTTGATCGGATTTACCGCCCTCGTCACCTTTCCTTCACTACCATCACTAGATGCACTGACTAATTACCAGCCGAAAATACCACTTAGGGTATACAGCGCGGAAGGTTTACTCATTGGTGAGTTTGGAGAAGAACGTCGTAATGTTGTTACTATTGACGAGGTACCAACGCATCTAAAGCAAGCAATACTTGCTGCAGAAGATGATCGATTCTATGAACATGGGGGTGTTGACTACATTGGTGTTTTACGTGCAGCTTATTCCAACTTTTCCGCAGGCAGTGTTCAGCAAGGCGCCAGTACAATTACCATGCAAGTTGCACGAAACTTTTTCTTAACAAGAGAAAAAACGCTGACAAGAAAATTTAGCGAAGCCTTGCTTTCTTTCAAGATAGAGCATTATTTAACAAAAGATCAAATTCTTGAGCTCTACATCAACCAAATTTATCTAGGACAACGTAGCTATGGCTTTGCCGCTGCAGCACAAGCCTATTTTGACAAGCCACTCAATGAGATTAATATCGCTGAAGCAGCTATGCTGGCAGGCTTACCTAAAGCGCCCTCAAGCTACAACCCCGTAGTTAACCCAGATCGCGCCAAAATTCGTCAGGTGTACGTGTTGCGGCGAATGAACAAACTCAATCACATTTCTGATCAAGATTTCAAAGATCTTGAGAAACAAAAAGTGCCTGTTAAACAAAAAGCACGAACATTTACCATGCATGCTGATTATGTTGCCGAAATGGTGCGTCAGGTTGTATATCAACGCTACAACGAAGAAACCTACACCAAGGGGATTAATGTCTACACAACCATAAGACAACTTGACCAAGACGCTGCTTACGATTCACTCAGAAAAAACATAGTTGCTTACGATAAACGCCATGGTTACCGTGGCCCAGAAGCGTTTATTGATCTACTAAAGAACGGCGTAAACCAAGAGAAAACACTAGAAGATGCATTAGCAAATGTACCTAATAGCAATAATATTTACGCGGCCATTGCAATAAATATCAATAAAGATGCTGTTCAAGTTTACCGCAAAGGTGGTGAAATCGTTCAGGTAAGCGGTGAAGGACTAAATCTCGTTAAACAATTTCTCAACACTAACGATAGCAGCGAAAAAAGAAATTTACGCCCAGGCGCACTCATTAGAATACAAAAAAATGGAAATAATGAATGGGAGATTATTCAACTCCCAGAAGTTGAAGCCGCGCTAGTCTCTGTCGATCCGCGGGATGGTGCTGTACGCGCACTTATAGGTGGGTTTGACTTTAACCAAAATCAATTTAATCATGTAACCCAGGCATGGCGTCAACCTGGTTCTAGCTTTAAGCCATTCATATACTCCGCTTCATTAGAAAAGGGCTTCACACCCGCGACCATCATCAATGATGCTCCCCTTTCCTTTAATGCAAAACAAACTGGAAGTAAATTGTGGGAGCCAAGAAATTATGACGGCAAATACAGTGGCCCGATACGTATGCGTACAGCGCTTGCCAAATCAAAGAATTTAGCCTCAATTCGTATTCTTCAAGCGATTGGCTTGCAATATACGCAAGACTATATTACCCGTTTTGGCTTTGATGCCAATCGTCATCCACCTTATTTACCCATGGCACTGGGATCAGGTGAAGTGACACCCATGCAAATGGCCGTTGGTTATGCTGTCTTTGCCAATGGTGGCTATCAGATTTCGCCCTATTTTATTGATAGAATAGAAGACGATGATGGAAACATTTTGGAACAAATACAGCCCGCCATCGCCAAAGAAAATGCAAAATTAGTTATTGACCCACGCAATGCATTTATCATGACTAGCATGATGCAAGACGTGATACAACAAGGTACTGCTGTCAGAGCAAAGCAATTAGGTCGTAAAGACTTAGCAGGGAAAACAGGAACAACAAGTAATTTTATAGATGCGTGGTTTTGTGGTTTCCAGAATAACCTGGTGACTGTTGCGTGGGCGGGCTTTGACAACCCGAAATCATTGGGTAGAAATGAAACTGGTGGACGCGTCGCATTGCCCATTTGGATAGACTACATGGCAAGCGCGATGGAAAATGAACCCGAAGCGGATCTCATCGTACCTCAAGGTATTGTAACCACGAGCATTAATCCCGAAACTGGCTTACGTGAAGCAGCAGGCGGGCTGACAGAATACTTCCTCCGCGAACAGCTACCGCCACAAACTGAGATGGCTTATGAAGTCCCATCCAATGCAGCAGATGATCTTAGAGACCAACTGTATTGATTAAAATACAGCGACGCCATTCTTCTTTACCGCCAGATTCCAAGGACGACTGTAAACGTGTACTTTATCAGTTATAAGACCTTGTGAATTAACCAACAACCCATCGACATGCGTCCAGCCGAGTATGCCTTCACTCAGGTTATAAGCATCAACTCCTTTCTGGCGGAGTGATTCAGTATGAAAACCACTACGATAGCCTATCGTGCAATATACAATGACCTTTTTATCTTGATAAGAAACAATATTGTGTTCAAAATACTCATTATCAATAGCTCCAGCAATAACTGAAACATTACGCTCCTCTGGCGTCCGAACATCAACGACGACATAACCCCCTCTTTCATCACGAGACAATGCTTGAAGTGATTGATTGGAAAATTCAGGAAGATCAGGAAACTTTAATTTTACTAACGCATAGGATGATTTTAAAGATAGCTGTGGCGAAACATAACAGGCCAAGACAAAGCCGAGTATACTAACTAGAAATATTCCGATAAAGACTTTCATTATTGTCACCTTTTCCATTGTAAACAAAATACACCTTGCTACTAATTAATAGTAAAGTGATCAATGTTGGCTATGTAACCGAAGTGTGTGGAAAATATAGCCAAATCTCTTGACCGGTTGATATTCAGCTCTTTAAAGCATACATTACCGCATCGCTAAGTCATTAGAATATGTGATATTAAAGAATTCCACACGATTCGGTTACATAGCCTCAATATTTGACAACCCACTTCGACAATTACCCTCGTAAGCATTGATAGAGCTACAAAAAAGGCGCTACCTTAAGATAGTGTTATAGAGAAACTGATTATACATATCAATACTTCAATGGGTGACGCGTCAGGATGGGTGCATAGTTCAGCCGATAACCACCAGTATCCGTTGTGCTTGTCCAGCTAATGGTAACGTTTATCCCAAGTACTTGTATATCCATGACTGGCGCCTCGGGTAATTCTGAATTCGAACAAATAGCAGCGGAAATAAAGTCACTAAAATTCTTTACACGTGTATAGCCGCCAAAATCACTTTGTGCCTCACAACCAACACCGAAACTGGTAATACCCTAACGTTTGGATAGGTGTTAATGTTGCTGCTTCACTTAGTTCAAGCAAAGCAAGATCAGAGTCTAATGTAATTTGATTAAAATCAGGATGAATAATAATTTGTGAAATCGAAAGCAAATCATTTTCCGTTGCATTACTGAGTCGCGTATGGCCAGTAAGAGTTCTAATTGTCGTGGTTGTTTCATCAATCACACAATGCACGGCAGTTAAAACCCAACGGTCTGAAATCAACGTACCACCACAAAATTGACCATTAAACACGCCAAAGCCCACACGAATAAGGCCTACCATCCACGGCCATTTTGAAATATTCGTTTCGGCGCCATTCAGTATTTTGGACGTTCTTGATACATCTCGAAGCGACTCAGCCATGAGCCCATTGGTCATCAAATTTGTAAAAACGACTATGAATATTAGCTTCAAACAGTTCATCTTCACAATTTTCATATAACCTATTGAACCAAGTAAAGGAATCAGGATATGACTCATTGTAATACGATCTTCCAACAAAATACTAAAACTTGTACCGAGGTATAAATTTGAGGTCCTAACCCCAATATTGCACGAGCGACACAGCAATCAGTATTTTTGTAATCAAATGACAATTTCTCCAAATAAAAAACAAATCATTCCAAGATTCTGAGTTTTGTAATGTACTTTTTTGTTTTTTTTCGGTGAAAGTGATAGCAAAATGAAGTTTTTGCCAAATCTGGTGTTTGAGTATTAAATCAAGCGGCGACCTGATTGTCTGATATTACTTCAATACCGTCTTTAAATTGAACACCTTTGACGACCTTACTCAGGAAACCAAAGCCCCTTAATTTTCTCCACTTTCCTTCAGTACATTGACTCAGTTAAACATCATATGTAGCATGCCGTCACGTGACAGGCAGCCTTTTGCTCGCTTTGTTCTGTGGCGTATGGTGCCAAAA
>JAJFJG010000065.1 GCA_021774265.1 Nitrosomonas sp. | reverse complement strand
GGAACCCATTTCTAGCGTCAGCGGTAAGAAAATATTGCCGTACTCTAACGATTCAAAATAGAGGTGATCCCATAAATCACCATGCACAAGATATTGTTGTGATTGTGGCTCAAAAATATAGCCTTGGTGAGGGTAAGTCTTCAAAAATAATTTGCGTAAATAATAGACTTCTTTCAAATGTTGAATCGGTTCTAGTCGGCTCTTTGCATAAGGAAACCAAATTTGGTTGCGATAACCAAAACCAGAATGGCAATCCAATGCTAAGCTGAATGGGGCAGGTAATACCTCTTTTATAATAAAATCACAAAGTGCTTGTGCCTCGGGTTGCATTGCCTCACCAAGCTTCCCTCGATACCATGGTAACAATGATGAAATCCGGTGTCCCCCGCCGAGAAAAATAGTCTTCTCATTACTATCAACTGGCGCATTACGCATCAAATCAACTCCTTGTCCATTTGCACGCGTGAAATTAAGCATGCCGACAGGGTTGACGAGCGGAAGTACATTAATACGTACTTGTTGCAAAATGTACGCCAGACTCTTATCCCAAGTAACACGTTTGAGCAGGCCTTTAAGAAAAGCAATCACGACCTGTGTGCCAATACGCTCCAAGCCGTGGACACCAGCAACGTATGTAATACATGGTACGTTTTCTGACTGGTTGCCAAGTATTAATGCATAAACGGGTAACAAGCCATGTCCACAAGGGACTTTACAAAGTATTTTGCTGCGTAGATGCTCCTCATGATTCAGTTGAATAATCGCCTCTATTTGCTGTAATTCTGGCAACTCTTCCAATATAGATTTGCTGTACATTATTTAATTATACGTTTTTTGTATCGAGCTTGAATACTACACTAAACCCTTAAATTTCATGTTTAATCTGTGTTGCAGATGTTTGACATAGATTTAATGTTTGGCTGCTATTTTTTAATAGCAATGTAATAAATCTGTAAAGAAGACATACTAAACTTAATCTATATTGTATCAATATTCACAGATAAAGCCCTCATGAGTAAGACTACCCATTTTTTCTTTTGTAAACATATAACATTGACTTGGAGTAATTAATTGTCTTTCAAACGTATATTAAGTTTAGATGGTGGAGGTAGCCACTTATTTATTCAACTCGGTGTATTGGCTTGCTTGGAAGAAGATACAGGTACTTCGGTCTATGATTTGTTTGACATGATGGCGGGCTCTTCATCAGGGGGATTAATAACTGTCTTAATTTTAGGGAAATCGCTGAGTGCCCACGACATTATTCATGTCATTAAAAAAGAAGAAATGATGGATAAAATGATGCTGAGCCATTGGGCAAATTGCTTGCTGCATACACTACAAATACGCCCTAAATATAATGGCGCTTCAAAACGCGCAGTGTTACAAGACAAACTGGGAGATCTTAGACTATCGTCACTCAACAAACGACTTTTTATTCCAGTGTTTAATCTGGATAAGGATCAACTAGATATCTTTTTTAATGATAGCCATACAGATTTTCTTTTAAGCGAAATTGCCGATGCTTGCACCGCCGCACCTACTTATTATCCACCCGTAAAAATGGAGGATGGTGATTGGAGGGTAGACGGTGGTGTTGGTATGAATAATCCTGGCCTAAGTGCTTACCTTCATGCCAAGCAATATTGGCATGAATCTGATATTAAATTACTTTCTATCGGGTCGGGGTGGCGCAGCTTTTCAGTAAATGGTGCGAGAGCTACTAAATATGGTGGCATTCAATGGTCAACGAAAGGAATCGCCTCTCTCATACTTAGAGAAAAAATGATTGCAAATGTAAAAATGACCGAAGAAATCCTAGGAAACCGTACGTTATATATTAATGATTATTTGAAAAATTTTGATATGCCGGATGCCATGGATTCTGCAAACAATACGGCGTTTCAAAAGAAAGCTTTAAATATTGGTGAATTGTGGTATGCCACTCATCGGGAAAAAATAAAGAAATGGCTGAATAATATATCAATCGATTGAACCAACGAAAGACCCCCCAAAAAGTTGTGGACAGTGCAAAAAACGAGAGCAGATACACATAATAATTTACCAAATAAAAAAACCGCATATGCGGTTTTTTTTATTTATAAAACGACTAACTTACTTCACAGGAGTAATCATCTTTTTAATGATAATGCTTTAGTTACGCTTACTCGCCATTTTCACGATGAAGAAGCTCAATATTTTTCTTGATATTGAACCCAGTGATTTTTAGAACATCATCGGTTGGGTAGCCGTCGAATTCCGACATATCATCATCGTTTGAGTGTTGAATAGAAACATAAGCTGTTTTGCCATCACTTGAGAATACAAAACCACTCGGCTCAGCAGAGCTGTCTTTGACAGATAATATCTTGACACAACCATCAGACTTGATATCCCTGTCTGAACCATCTGGTAAGCAAGCAAACACGTCACCATTAGGGTGATCTTCAATTACATATAAATTGCCAGTTATCGGTTGAAAGGCCAGATTGTCGAATGAATTAAAATCTTCATCGCCCTCAACAAAACGATTGACGGAAACTAGACGATCCTCATCACCGAAAAGGGTTGCGGTTGCAGGCTCGTGATCGACTGCACACATAACTTCAGCGAAGTTATGTGCTGATTCGTTGCCTGTATTTGTCCAACAGAAGCGAACGGATGTTGGAAACGCTGCAGGTGCGACGTACATTTGATCGCGATGCAAATCTTCAGGCCTGTAATAGCCTGTTGCCTGCAAAGCATTAGCTTCTTCTCTCACGTTAGATGGAACAATTGGTCCAATCCAGTTTGCTTTACCGACTTCGCAACCTTGCCCGAATTGTTGCTTTCCTTCCTGGCAAGTTACTTGTAATACGTAAACTTTACCTGAAGCAAGTGGTGAATTCTCAAGTCCACTAACACCGTTCCAT
>JAJFJG010000064.1 GCA_021774265.1 Nitrosomonas sp. | reverse complement strand
TATAAGTTACATCATCATTCCATTTTTTCTGAGTATTTTATATTGCATCTTCGCAACTTTTCCGTAACCCAGAAACATCACTAGCAGATAGACCAATGAGACAATACAGACAGCCCCTGTTATCTTAGCGGCACCAATTTGACTCAACATGCTGCCAAATTCAGTCATGCCTTGTTGACCGCCCACCAATAAAACACCCGCCACAATCAATAAAAGCAACATCAACCATGACATCAGGAATGATAACCAAATCAATTTTGTTTTTTCGAGTTTAACGGGTGTTCTCCCTGTGTCTTGGATAAATTCTGACGTCGTATATAAAACCGCCCCCATCAAAACAATGATAGACACATAGGCACTATGACTCAAATCAAAAACAACAAATCCTATTATTAAAATGATGATACCAATCAGATAGGCCATGCTAAATTTAAGAATATACGGCCTAATGCTTAATTCCTTACTCATGTTAAGCCCTTTTGCAAATCGTGCAGGATATCACTGAAGCACAAATGAACGGAATACCATCTTCAAATTTTATGCTGTCTTTTGACACATGATAGGGTGGTTCCTCAGATGCAACTATTTATTCAACAGAATATTAATTTTGGTTTTTGAACCAAGATAAACAGGGATACGTTGGTGCAAGCTTTCCGGCTTAATATCCATTACAGCAATATCTCGACTCATTGCCATACCACCTGCTTGCTCCATAATAAAGCCCATTGGAATTGCCTCATATAACAAACGTAATTTACCTCCTGTATTCTTATCATCTGCCGGATAAAGAAAAATGCCACCTTTAATAAGAGTACGATGCATATCTGCAACCATTGCACCCACATAACGCATTCCCAACCCAGACTCCTTTTTCAGGCGCTCAAGATTAGCACCCATATCATCTAGCCATTTGTCAGCATTAGATTCATTCACCGAATAATAGCCACCCGATTCTGGAATGCGCATATTAGGGTGACTAAGTTCAAAACGCGCATTAGACGAATTAAAGGTGTAACCATCCACACCAACGCCAACTGAACAAACCATCATTAATGCGGGACCATAAAGTACATAGCCTGCTGCAATCACCTCTTGACCCGACTGCAATGTATCTGACACATGAGGGCAAACTGAATTAGCTGTCTTGCGCTTAACGATAGAAAAAATAGTACCGACCGGGCCATCGACATCGAGATTAGACGAACCATCTAGCGGGTCAACTAACACCAAATAATCAGAATGGACATACTCATCAATCACCAACAGCTCTTCCTGTTCTTCGGAACCGACGGCACAGACAAAACCCGTCGAACGCATTTCATCCAAAAAGATTTCATCAGAAAGAACATCCAGCATCTGTTGCTGTTCGCCCTGTACATTCTCAGCACCAGCTTGACCCAATGCACCACGAAAAACTGCACTTCGCAGTACCGCAGCAATCTCAATTGCTGCACGCCCTACACCCTGAATGATAGGCATCATTGCAGCACCATGTTTTCCCTGTTTAGCTATATTATTTAATGTAATAGACAACTTCTTATCTCCTTAATTATCAAGCGGTCGCATAAAAGCAAGTATTAGTTTCAGATACAAAAGCCAAAACATCATATTCCAACTTTACGTTATGACGAAAGTAATGGCTCCGTTAATGAGATGCAATTTTACACGACTTGTTGCTGTCTGATTTAACAGGCCTATATTTTGCATTCATCTACCATTCAGCTTTAAAAACCTACAATGATTACAACTTATAAAAGTTAATTGGAGGTGATTTTGAATACAAAATTAATTCTTACCTTATTGTCTATTGTTGCAATTCTTTTTCTTAGCGGATGTGTAGCGCCTCCTTACTATGGCAGCACAAGCTATTATAGCGGCGCGGGTTATTATGGCGGGATTGGTACCAGATACGGATATCAACCATCATTTTATAGTAATCAAAGAATCTTTGGTGGGTATACACATTTCCGTGGCGGACACCGCGCTAGTAGTCACAGAAGACATGGTCATATACACCGCGGTGGCGGTCATAGAGGACATAGTATTGGACATCGTGGAGGCCATAGAGGACATAGCGGTAGACACCGAGGCGTCGGTCATCGACGTTAAGAATTGAATCTTTAAAAGATTACGCATTCACTTTTACTGCCAACTTGCTGTCAACAAAATAACATTAAAATTCACATTCGCTCTACCAACGGTTTTAAAAATGACACTTAAAGTCTGCATCATTGGCGCTGGGTCTTCTGGTCTGGCTGCCGCCAAAATCCTTCATGAAAATGCTATTGTGTTTGATTGGTATGAGATGAGTTCAGGGATAGGCGGTAATTGGCGCTATAATAACGACAACGGACGCTCAGCAGCATACGACACACTGTATATCGACACCTCTAAAGACCGGATGGCCTATTCAGACTTTCCAATGCCAGCCGCATTCCCTAATTACCTGCACCACAGGCAGGTACTTGAGTATTTCCAACACTACGCCGAACACTTTGGGCTTATTTCTTTAATAAATTTTCGCACAAGAGTCATCCGTGTAGAGCCAATTTTTAAAGCGCGTTACGAAGTTACCACCGAGTATCTAAATTCTGGCATTAAAGAAACAAAAACTTATGAGGCTGTTCTTGTGTGCAACGGTCACCATTGGCACCCCAAAATGCCCCAATTCCCAGGTAATTTTAATGGTGAGACCATACATTCACGTGAATACCGTCAGCCTAACGACTTCAAAGGGAAAAACGTATTAATTCTGGGCGTCGGTAACTCCGGTGTTGATATTGCCTGCGATATAGCGCCGGTCGCCGCTCGCACCTTCTTGGCAAGTCGTCGTGGCGCACATATAATACCGCGTTATCTCCTGGGTCGTCCGACCGACAAATGGACAACGCCGTTCTTCTCCCGATTTCCATTAGGCGTACAACAAGCTCTATTTTCATTAATCGTTGGATTAAGTCGTGGTCGTCAATCCAACACCGCCATGCCCATGCCGCCGACTAAAATCCTCACTGAGCACCCCACTCTATCAACCGAGTTATTACCACTAGTTAAAGCAGGAAAAATTCGCCCTAAACCAGCCATTGAAAGGCTTGATGGGTCAGAGATTATTTTTACCGACGGGAGCCGTGAAACGATTGATGTGCTGATCTGTGCCACAGGTTATCAAATCAGTTTTCCGTTTCTTGATGAACATTTAGTTTCAACGACGAAGAATCAAGTGAATTTCTATGGAAAAGTCGTCCACACAGCACATCCCGGTCTTTATTTTATTGGCTTGATCCAGCCACTTGGTGCCATCATGCCTTTAGCGGAACTCCAAGCCAAGTGGGTTGCAGGACTAATTGCAGGTCGATTAAGCCTGCCAAGTCAAGACGAAATGACGCAAACCATTATTAATGACCAAACCATCCTCTCCAGCCGTTATATACCATCCACTCGCCACACGATTCAAGTGGACTTCTTTCCTTATAAGCGTTGGCTAGAAAATCAACTACGTTGAACTACAATATTAATTTTGGGGCTGTCCTAGATAAGTAAAATAATCTAGGATGGCGTCATTAGAAAAAGTAGCCTCAGTAAATACAAACAAAGCCGCCTAATAGAGCTTTTTGTAGCGGAACCAACTGCTCGAACAGCGTCGTCTTTGGTAGGTGTGAATAAGACAACGGCAAGCTATTATTTTCAGCGGTTTCACCAGTTAATATATGACCATAGCGCATATCTTGAATTATTAGAAGATGAAATGGAGGTCGATAAAAATTATTTTGATGGTAAATGTAAAGGAAAACGTGGGCGTGGAGCATCAGATAATGCCCCTGTAATTGACCTGATCGTGCTAAACGCAGACTTCAAGGAAAATCGGATCCGACTAACGCTGAAAATGCAACGCGAACCGTTCTTTCAGGTAACGCAACGGCAACTCCAAAAGCGCAGTCAAGGCAAGGACACAAACAATCAACCAACTCAGATCGTTATTAGTTAGTGCACCAGACGATCTGCGCGAACGACTCTGGAAAACTAAACCGGAAGAATGCGTGACAAGCTGTGCACGACTTCAGAAGGCCGAAGGCAGTATTTTGCTTAAAACATTAACGGCAACACTTCGTATGTTGGCCAAGCGCTGGCTAATGCTTTCAGTAGAACTAAAAGAACTCGATGCGACGCTTGATCATTTGACAAGTCAGTCAGCGAAACGTCTTCGGAGCCAGTTTGGAGTTGGATCACAAACGGCGGCGATCGATCTGCAAACAACGCCCTATGGACCATCGCGATGGTACGCATGCGCGGTGGGCCGAGAACCCAAATCTATGGGGCACGACGTGTTGCTCAAGGGATGTCAAATAAGGAAATTCAACGTTGCCTGAAACGGTACATTGTTCGTGAGCTGCATCCGTTTATTCTTGCGGATTTGTCAGATGCAGCCACAATTACTTGACATAGGAGCTTCAACGCATCAATGGAGAGCTTCTTCGGTTCGATAAAAACTGAAAACTTGCATCATTATCAATTTAAAACAAGAAACAG